>CAUYTZ010000501.1:0-5412 GCA_963575695.1 uncultured Gammaproteobacteria bacterium
GCCCCAGAGGCGGCCGCGTCAACCTTGAACAACATCGTGGTCAGCAAATCGACCAGAACGAGGCGCGCGTTGTCGTTGTCGTCCACCACCAGCAGACGCCGGCCCCGCAGATCGGGACGCGGCACCAGGGCGCAACGGGGCTTGCCTTTCCCCAGGCGTGCCGTGAACCAGAAGATCGAACCCCGGCCGACGACACTTTCGACACCGACCTGCCCGCCCATCAATTCGGCCAGTTTCTTTGAAATCGCCAGCCCCAGGCCAGTACCGCCAAACTTGCGCGTGGTTGAGCTATCGGCTTGCTGGAAGCTTTGGAACAGCCGCCCGATCTGTTCCTCGGCTAGGCCGATGCCGGTATCGCGAACTTCAAAGCGCAGCATGACCTCATGGTCAAAAACCTCAGCCAGACGCACCGCGACGACGATTTCACCTTTTTCGGTAAATTTCACGGCGTTATTGCCGTAATTGACCAAAATCTGCCCCAAACGCAAGGAGTCGCCGATCAAGTCATTGGGCACGTCCGCCGCCACGTCGAAGACCAGTTCCAGACCTTTCGTCACCGCCTTGTCGGAAATCAGATTGGCGACGTTTTCCAGCACCTTGCCCAGATCAACCTCGGCCGCATCCACCCCCAACTTGCCGGCCTCGATCTTAGAGAAATCCAGGATATCGTTGATGATGCCCAACAAGTGCTGACCCGACTGCTGAATTTTGCCGACATAGTCCCGCTGGCGCGAAGTAAGCTCGGTCTTCAGCGCCAGATGACTCAAGCCGATGATGGCGTTCATCGGCGTGCGAATCTCGTGGCTCATGTTGGCCAGGAAGTCGGTCTTAGCCTGGGCGGCGGCCTCTGCCGCCTCTTTGGCCTGGCGCATCGCGTCTTCGGCCTTCTTGCGCCCCGTAATGTCTGCAAGCCAACCCAGGATACCCTCCTCACCGCCGTAAGTAAGGGGTAGGAATGTTACCAACATGTCTCGAATTCTGCGATGTTTATCGTATACCTTTAGCTCATAATGTCTTATAATTCCATCGCGCTTCAACTTATCAATCAATACATTTCGTTCATCAGCATCAACATAAAGCTGCGTTGAATTATCTCCTATATTAACGCCAAATGTTTCCACATACAGAGGATTGGTAAAACGAAGCACGCCATTCGCCGTGAAAGCGATACACACCGGGCTGGTGTCAAGAATGCCCCGCAGCCTCGCCTCGCTTTCCCGCACTTCGGCCGAAGTCTTTTCCAGCTCTTGGGTGCGTTCGGCAACAAGGGATTCGAGATGCCCCTGATAACTTGCCAGTTCGACACGCGCCTTTTCGGCATCCTCAGCCAGGCTCATGGCGGCGATGCGTTCCAGACGCAATTTGCGCTGAACCTGTTCAGTTTCAATTTTATTCATAGACAGGGAAGATACGATTTTAGCAAAATCGGTCAGGAAGCCGATGATGCTGATCAGCTTAATGCCATCCACCACCGGCGCTTCCCGAATCGCATTCAGATAGTCATCCTTGTTAAACCCATACTGATCCGCTTGATGAGCGAAGAAATCAAGATCCGGATCATTGAGGAAAAACTGGCCGACGAGGGCATTGGCGACGTGAATATCATTAACGATAATTGGTGATGCGCACTCGGTCAGGCCATTGCCGCAATTGATCATGGCAAATTCCTGGCCGTCATTGATTCGTTTGGCGAGATTGGTGTCGCAGTCGTTGCAGTGTTGACAAGCATCGGGATTAACACGGTGGAAATCAGCGCAAGCACGCTGCCAGCGGGCGGCGACCAGCACCCGCCCGTTCGTGTCGATCACCGCCGCAGCGATGCCGACCGCATCACAAAAGTTTTCAAACAGGGCCTGAATCCGCCCTGTTTGAAGCACTTCGACGAACCGAGCCTTGATTGTTTGGTTGTGGTTGCCGCTCGCAGCCGGTTCGACGCCATCGCTCTCGCTTTGGTCAGCTTCGTCTCCACCCGGAAACGGTGCCGGGAGACCAAGTTCCGCAGACAGGATGTTGATCTGGCACTTAAGCTCGATGATCCGGCTCTCGCGCCCCAATGCCAGACGATTAAACCGCTCCAGATCCTCGATTTTCTTGCGATCGGAAACGTCGATAAAGGTTCCGACCAATCCGCCCGCAGAGCCATCGGCTCGACGAAAGCCGGACACGAAATACAACGTTTCACGCTGCTTGCCGTCGGCGAAGGGCATCACGGCTTCACGCTGGACCGAACCTGCCTCGGCAATCACGGCCTCGTCTTCCGCCTGATAGGCGATGCGCTCGGCTTCCGGTAGATACTCCAGGTCAAGCACGCGCTTGCCGATCAGATCCTCGCGGCGCACGCCGAAGGCTTCCTCATAGGCACGGTTGAAGCCCAGGAACCGCGTGTCGGCCCCTTTGTAGAAGATCGGGTAGGGAATGGTATCGATCAGGGCCCGCTGAAAAGCGAATTGATCCTGCAAGGCGGCGTCATCTTTACGCCGCTGCGTAATGTCACGCACCGATGCGCAGACGCACAGCCCATGCTTGCCCAGTGCCGGCAGCCTGGACAGGCCGACCTCGACCGGAAACTCGCGGCCATCCCGATGAACGCCGCGTAGGGTCTTGCTAAGTGCGCTCAAACGCCCCGTGACGCCGCCCCGCATATAGCCTTCGCGCAGTTCTGGGTGATGGGGACGGATGGCGGGCGGAACCAACACCTCAAGCTTCTGGCCGATCAAATCACCCGCGCTGTAGCCGAACAGGTCATCGATGTGCGGATTGGCCAGAATGATCACGCCTTGTTCATCGGCGACCAACATGCCATCGGGTGCCGACTCAATGATGCCGCGATACCAGGCTTCGGTTTCCTGCAACTGGGCTTGCTGTTTCTTTAGGATTTCGGTGTGACGCTGGGTGCTGAGGTTGCGCTCCAGGATTTCAAGATTCATCGCCACCATCGGCAGCATCGCTTCCAACAAGGCACACTTTTCCACGTCAATCGTGCGCAACGCGGCCAGCACAATCACCCCCAGCAGGTGGCCGGCTTGCTCAATGGGAAGCAGAATAATCGATTTGGGTACGACCACCCCCACCCCCCAGACGATCCGGATCTCGGTGTCCGTCGCGGCGGCGATGACGATCGAAGCCATATCTTTCGCGCATTGCCCAACCAGACCCTGACCAATCGCCATTTGTTTCAGATCATCGGGCCGCACCCCATGTCCGCCGACGGGAGTCAAAAGCTGGCTTTCCTCGTCAAGGACATAGAACGCGCCATAATCGGCCTCTACCTGCGGCACAACATAAAGCATGAATGTCCGAGCGAAATCAGCCAGCGACAACGATTGATGAAGATCAGCCGAAACTTCCGCCAGGAACGACTTGATTGCGGATTCGGCTTCCAGCTTGTTGGTGTAAGCTTTAAGATCCGCTTCGGCCCGCAGACGCTGTTGGTTGGCATCGTGTAAACGGCGTCGCCAGGCCAGGAGCAAGACGCTCAAGGCCAACGCCAGCCCGCCGCTAACAGTCCCAATCTGAACCCGCCGGGACGCGGGCATCACGTCACCGAGATCGTCCAGCAGCACCAGTGTCCATTCGCCGTTCGGATCGTTCCACCTCACCGGTGCGCGGGCGACGGCATAGCGGTGATCGTCGATGCCAACAACCTTACGCTTAATGTCGAACGGCAGTATCTTTGGCACGCCGCTTTCAAACACGAGGCCGAACTGCTTGAGTGCGCGGATCGCCTCGAGTTGGTCCGATGTCCGTTCCCCGGCCAAACGCTCCAGCCAGTCGGCGCGATTGCTGGCGAAGGTCACGTCTTGCGGCGAGAGCAGCAACGCTGGCCCCGACGGCCAAGCTCTCAACACAGAGTCCACCCGCTCAAGATCAAGTCGTGCGACCGTAGCCCCGATGATCGGGGAGCTAGGAGAAACTTCACCATACAGTGGTGCGGCGAAGTACAGGGATCGCTGCCCGGTCGTTGTCCCGATCGCGGCATAGACATTCTGCTTGCCGTTCATGGCAATCTGGAAATACGGGCGAAATTTTACGTTAACCCCGGTAAGAGTTACCCCCATAGTGTACCAACAAGATTGGATAATTCCATCCTGGTTAACCAGATACACACCGTTTGCTTGATAGGATTCGCCGACGGCTTGCAAAATTCCCATGACCACAGAATCTTGTACCGGCGTCGTTCCGCGCGCCACACTTTTGATCGGATGACTGACCAGTCCCAACGCGGCGACCGATCCCATCACATTGCCATTTATGGTTGCCACCGTGATTTCAACGGCGCGGCGCTTGACCTCGGTAGCCAGAGCCTCTTTGGCGCTGTGTTCGAAAAGAATGCGTACGACCTCAATCGTCACGAACGCCGCCACAAGCGAAACCAGAATAGCGACCGCCCCAGGCAACAGGCGGCGGCAAGAATAACGGCGGAAGGGATGACGGGCTGTCATGGCGGTTGCTCCTGTCGTCCCGATCACAGTGCGATATCCAGGGTGCGCGCAATTTCGGACAAACGATCCCGTGCGGCGTCAAATTCAATTTCGTCCACCAACCTCAGCAGGTCTTGGGCGGCCTGGCCCTGACCAAGGGCGTTCAACCGCTCGCCAAGTCCTTCCGCCACGGCTTCGGCTTCCGAGTCTGAATCAGCCAGCAGCGCATCAAGTTGGCGGAGATCAGCCCTTAGGGCATCCTTGTCCACGACAACCGGCGGCAGTTCCGCTGGCGGAACACTCGCTGGTCCGGAGACAGGAGTCAGCGCCGCTGAAATTCGCGCTTGCAGGCTTCCAAGTTCCGCAGCCATGACCGCGAGGGCGTCATCAAGGCCGTTAGTTTCCCGACGCGACAACAGCCCCTCGACCAGCGCCGCACACTCGGCCATCACCGGAGCCCCAATATTGCCCGCCAAGCCCTTGACGGTATGGGCTTCACGGGTCGCAGTCTCAGCGTCGCCCTTGGCGAGCGCGGCCTTGATTCGCACCACCGCATCGGCCTGGGTTTCGCCAAAGCGCTGGACCAGCTTGCGCAACAGCTTGGCGCTGCCCCCCATCCGCACCAGGGCACCGTTGATATCCATGCCCGGAATATCGAGGATGCCGTCAACTCTGGTCTCCTTGCGGCTCGCAACGACATCAAAAACAGTTGCGGCCAGTTTGGGCTTGATCCAGAGCGCCAAGGTCAAAAACAGTTGCGCCACATCGATCGGCTTGGCGATGTGATCGTTCATGCCACTTTCGACGCATCTTCCCTTGTCACCAGCCATGGCGTTGGCGGTCATGGCCAGAATCGGCAAATCGGCGAAGCGGGGATTCTGGCGAATCGTGCGCGTGGCCTCGAAGCCATCCATCACCGGCATCTGGCAGTCCATCAACACGCCATCGTAAGCCGTGAGCGCCACTTTCTCCACCGCTTCGGCACCATTCC
>CAUYTZ010000502.1:0-4334 GCA_963575695.1 uncultured Gammaproteobacteria bacterium
TATGAAAAAACCTTTGCGCCCGGCGCTGTTGCTGACTTTGGTTTAAGTGGTTTTGGCTCGGCGCTGATTGATAAAGAAACGACGGGCTAAAAATGGGGGAGAAGCGAGATGAGCGCAACCCTGGCCGGACATTGCCAAACAACCCAGCGGCCTGGACGGTGGCCAGAAAACAGGTGAACCTCTGGCGTCACAAGTCAAGTCCGGCCAGGGTTGCGCTCATCTCGCTTCTCCCCCATTTTTAGCCCGTCGTTTCTTTCTCAATCAGCGCCGAGCCAAAACCTCTTCAACCAAAGTCAGCAACTGCGCCGGGCGAAATGGTTTTTGCATCGTGCCGTCAATCTTCAACCGCTGTTGGAACTGATCGCGCAGAATGCCCGGGATCTTGTCCTGCACCGCCGAGACGATCACCACCTTGGTTCTTGGCGACATTTTTCGTATGGCCAGGATCACGTCGAAGCCATCGACCCCAGGCATCATCAGATCGGTGATGATTAGATCGTATTTTTCGCCCCGCTTGATCAGATCGATCGCCAACTGGCCATTTTCAATACAGTCGGGCTTGTGGCCACCCTTTTCCAGCACCAGCCTAACGTATTCCCGGGACGCCAGATCGTCTTCGACCACAAGAATATTGGCCATGCCGCATTTCCTTTGACAGACCGGCCCGGAAGAGTGGGGCTGAGTTGGAAACAAGGTCCAAACCTTCAGACTACCGACGATAGCCGGGCGTCGCCCCCTCATCTCCCAGTTCGATCTTTCCTCGGTCAAGCGCCGCGCGGTAGCCGGACCGCCATCGACCGTGGCTCGGCTTGGCGCGTCGCCGGAGTCGTCCAGGGTTCCGCCTCCTCGATCAACAGCCGTCGGTTGACACCTGCCGCGCCGCCCCCAGCCATGCCGCCATTACCGGGCTTCGACGTCGGTCGCCGGGGCCGATCAGCCATTGGCGATACCGTTGCCGCCTCTCCCTGCGCCGCCGCGCGAATCGGAGTCGCGGTCACAGATGGAACCGGAACCGGAACCGCAGCCGCGATCTTAGCCGTCTTGCGACTCGTGGCCGAAACCCGAGTGCGACTCACCTCCGCGATTGGTGCGGGAACCGCCGCCGTCACCGTCGAAGCGGGCGGAATGGCCGGAATCGCGGCAACCGGGGTTGTTTTCGGCTTCGGCCGACGCAACTCGGTCGGGGCTGGCTCGTGCCGCAGCCGTGCCCCCTCTGATCGCGGTGATCCCGGCGACCGGCTCCGGACTTCGCTCAGGTCGTCCCAACCGGGGCCGCGTTCCCGTCCACCACCGGACTCAGGATAAGTCGAGCGGGATTGAACCAAGCGCGACAGCACACTGGTGCGCGGTTCTTCAACCCCCAAGCGAACTGGAACCCGCTCGATTGGCCGCGTACCCCAACCGTAGCCTAGCGGCTGTTCACGCGGCGCACCCAGCAATCCAGCCGGTGCCCTAACTGGTGCCATGGCCGACATCGGAATCCGCCCGGAGGCCATCGCCCGTTCCAGACGTCGCGCCGCCCATTCCTGGCGTAGGGCGCTGATTGTATTGACACCATAGGCCATCGCCAGCGCACCAAGCGCAAACACGAACAGGCCCACCCCTGCGGCCATGGTCACGTACAGCGGCAAAGACAAAAAGACCACACCCAGGAACAGAGCCGTCGCTGCGGACAGCAGATGAGGCTCCCGCAGCAACAGCGTAATCAAGCCAAGCACGAGGGCGAAGGTTAGAAGCGTGGCGACAAGCGTCATCATGCGGCGCGATCCGGTTGCTGTACTTATGGCCAAGCCCGGCTCCGCCACGAGGCCTTTCCCCCCGCATACGGACCGAACCGATATCTGAGACCGCCACCACGCAGCATGCGACATTTCCCGCGACGCCCACGTATGCACAGTCGAGATATCAGTAGCTAAATCTAGCACAGTCCAGGCGAGAATCGTCCATCATTTTGTTCGGCTTTTTGTTGGGTATTTTATCCGGCCCCTTTATTCGGTCTCGCCCGCCTGGGGCCGGGGGGCAAGTTTTGGATATCGCGGCCTCGCGGTTCCGCGATAGTGGATTTTGGGATCAATGCGCGCCAAAATGACCGACAGGGGTTGAAGTGATCTCCGGTGCGATGGGCGCGAATGCGGCAGGGATAAATAAGATAATGGAATAAAAATGGCTGATTATCCCAGGGTTCTTGTCACCGACGACTCCCAGTATATGCGTATGTTGCTAACGGCGATGCTGAAGCGGATCGGATTTGTGGATATTGTTCAGGCTGATGATGGTTAAGCCGCGATAGATTTGTTAAAGAATGAGAAATTTGATCTGGTTCTGCTTGACGACATGATGCCGCAGATCAATGGGTTGGAAGTCCTTCGTTTCATTCGAACCCAAGAGAACCTTGCTGATACAAAGGTTGTTCTGGTGACAGCCAACGCCGATCAGGAATTGGTCGGCGAGGCTTTGGGCCCGCAGGCCAGAGTTGACGCGATCGTGGTCAAGCCGCTGTCGCTGTTGACGCTCAACAGTAAGATCGAGATGGTGCTGGCGAAGCGTACCCCTGTGGTTTGATACTCGTTTATCTCCAGCAGCTAGGCTGCGCTGGAAACCTGGACCCATTTCTTTCGAGACACCACGGATGACCACCTTCGCCACCGAGCCACCGCTGGAAATTCGCCGTTCGGCCCGGGCCCAGCGTCTGACCATGCGCGTCGATCCGCTGCGTGGGGTGATTCAGGTTGTGGTTCCAGCTTGGGTCGGGGAAGCCGAAATCAGTCGGTTCGTGCTGCGTCATCGCGCTTGGGCCAGCGGTCGGCTGGAAGCGTTGCCGCCGGCCCATCCGTTTATCGATGGCGCGCTGGTGCCGGTGCTGGGCATCGACCACCGTGTTCGTCACCAGACGCAGCGGCGCGGCGGCGAAATCGCCGAGGGTGAAATCCGGGTTGGTGGCCAGCCCGATCATATTGCCCGGCGGGTGCGCGATCTGCTGATTGCCGAAGCCCGTCGGGAACTGGCCGAGCGGGCGCGGTCCAAGGCGGCCCAGATCGGTGCACGCGTGGCTGCCGTGACCGTGCGGGATACCACCAGCCGTTGGGGCAGTTGTTCGGCGCAGGGCAGGCTGTCATTCTCGTGGCGGCTGATTCTGGCACCAGAGGTGGTGCTGGATTACGTCGTCGCTCATGAGGTCGCCCATTTGCAAGAAATGAATCACTCCCCGTGCTTCTGGGGGCTGGTCGCCAAACTGACGCCGCGCGTGACCGCGCCGCGCGCATGGCTGAAGGTCAATGGTGCCCGCCTGTTTCGGTTGGGCTGAGGTGGCCGGCGACATGCGCGATCACCCCGAATCGCTGCGCGTGTCGGTGCTGTTGACCATGTTGGTCGCGCTCGGCCCGATTTCGACCGATCTTTACCTGCCGACACTGCCGGCTCTGGTTCGGGTGTTCGACACCACCGTCGCCACCAGCCAGTTAACCCTGTCGGTGTTCATGGCTGGGTTCGCGCTGGCGCAACTGGTCTATGGGCCGTTGTCGGATCGCTTCGGCCGGCGGCCGGTGTTGTTGGGCGGCATCGTGCTTTATGTTGTAGGCAGTGTGTTGTGTCTGGCGGCACCGTCGATCGGGTTGTTGATCGCCGCGCGTCTGATCCAAGCGGTGGGTGCGTGCAGCGGACCCGTGCTGGGCCGCGCGGTGGTGCGCGACGTTCACGGCCGTGAACGAGCGGCCAAGGTGCTGGCCTATATGGCCATGGCCATGGCGTTGGCTCCAGCGGTGGGGCCGATGATCGGTGGTGCGCTAACGGTGTGGTCGGGCTGGCGTGCCTGTTTCGCGGTTCTGGCGGTGCTGGGATCGTTGTTGTTGGGCGCGGTGTGGTGGGGGCTGCCGGAAACCAACCGGTTGCGTGACCCCGAAGCGATGAAGCCCAGCCGGTTAGCGGCACATTATCTGCACCTGCTTGGCGACCGGATATTCATGGGTTATGTCGCGGTTGTCGCCTTTACCTTCGCCGGGTTGTTCTCGTTCATTTCCGGTTCGCCGTTCGTGCTGATCGACGGCATGGGCGTGTCGCAGCCAGTCTTCGGCCTGTGTTTCGGGGTGGTGGTGATCGGCTACATGGTCGGGAGTTTCGGGGCGGCACGGTTGACCATGCGCCTGGGTATCGACCGTATGATCAGTGTGGGTGGCCTGATTGGTGGCGTGGGTGGCGTGTCTGGACTGGCGTTGGCGCTGGCCGGCATCGCCGAGCCGGCGGCGGTGGTCGGGCCGATGGCGGTGGTCATGGCCGGAGCCGGGCTGGTGCTGCCCAACGCTTTTGCCGGTGCCATTGGCCCTTATCCGGGCATGGCC
>CAUYTZ010000503.1:0-19501 GCA_963575695.1 uncultured Gammaproteobacteria bacterium
CACCACCACAAGAATGGAACCCAGGTTGACCTGGAAATCAGTGTACGTCACCTGCCCTTGCATGGCGGTGTTCTCATTGCTTTCTTGCGAGACGTCACCACACGTCGTCGGGCCGAGACACAGTTGGCAGAGACCTTGATCTTCAATGAACAGGTCATCGCCAAATCATCCGTGGGCATTGTCGTCTACCATCATGAAGGGCCCTGTGTACTGGCCAACCAGGCGGCTGCTTACATCGTTGGCACCACTCGGGAACAACTGCTCTGCCAGAATTTTCGGGAGATCGCCTCCTGGCGGGACAATGGCTTGATTGATTTGGCATTGGCCACTCTGACCCAAGGGCAACCCCATCAGCAGGAGGTTTTTGTCAGGACCACCTTCGGCGTGGAAACCTGGCTTGACTGTCAATTCACCCCCTTGATCCTGCACGGCCAAGAGCATCTTTTGCTGCTGTTTGCGGATGTGAGCCATTATCGCCATGCCCAACAAGCCATGGCACTGGCCAAGACCGCCGCCGAAGAGGCCAACCGGGCAAAGAGCGAGTTTCTGGCCAACATGAGCCACGAGATTCGCACCCCCATGAATGCCATCCTGGGCATGGCAGACCTGTTGTGGGAAAGCCCCCTGGCGTTTGAACAGCGCAAATATGTTCAGGTATTCCGCTCTGCCGGTGAAACCTTGATGGGGATCATCAACGACGTACTCGACTTTTCCAAAATTGAGGCCGGTCGCATGGAACTGGAGGAGATCGACATCAACCTGGAAGAGGAAATAGAGACGGTCTGCACCATCATGGCCCCGCACGCCCACGCCAAAGGTCTGGAACTGGTCTGGCGAATTACCCCCGGCGTGCCGATCTTTCTGCGTGGTGATCCCGTCCGCTTGCGACAGATCCTGCTCAATCTGCTGAGCAATGCCGTCAAATTTACCAAAGAGGGAGAGATTGGACTGAACGTGGCACAGGCTCCCTCCACCCAACGGGAAGGAGAGATCCTGTTGTCGGTCACGGTGCGAGACACCGGTATCGGTATCGCCCCCAATCAACTGACCAGCATCTTTGAAAGCTTTGTCCAGGCCGATCTCTCCATGACCCGCCGGTTTGGTGGCACCGGCCTGGGCCTGGCCATTGTCAAACGATTGGTGGAACACATGGGGGGGCAGATCACCGTAGAAAGCCGACCGGGACGGGGATCGACCTTCTGTTTTACGGTCTGTTTGCGCAAAGGCACAGAACGGTACGATATCCTGCCCATCCTTGATCTGAAAGGAATACGGGCCCTGGTGGTGGACGATACGGAGTCCAACCGAGTGGTGTTGCGGGAGATCCTGGAACAGACCGGGGCCACGGTGGTCGAGGCTGGCGATGGCCAGACCGCTCTATTGACTTTGGAAAGGGCCAAGGCCGAGGATATGCCCTTTCACTTGTTGTTGCTGGATGTGCGCATGCCGGGCATGGACGGTTTTCATGTGGTGGAGTGCTGTCGGGCCGCTGGTCATCCGGGCGTGCCGATTTTGATGCTCACCTCCGATCACCGGGAACATCACCGGACACACTGTGCAGAACTGGGCGTCCGCCGCTATCTGGTCAAACCAGCGCGCCACGCAGAGTTGTTGTCGGCCATCGCCGATGCACTGGAATTACCGGAGGCTGTATCATCCCCGCCCCTGATGGCCAAACCATCGGATCATGCGTCGGAGCAAGCCTTGCGTATCCTGCTGGTCGATGATTCGGACGACAACCGTCTACTTATCCAGGTTTTCCTCGACAAAACAACCTATGAATTGGAGTTTGCCGAAGACGGTGCCATGGCTTTGGACAAGCTGAAAACAGGACACTACGATCTGGTGCTGATGGATGTGCAAATGCCGGTCATGGATGGTTATTCCGCCACCCGTGCCTGGCGCGCCTGGGAGCGGGAACACGAACGCCAGCCCATTCCCATCATCGCACTGACCGCCTACGCCTTGCAGGAAGACATCGACCGCAGTTCGCAGAACACCACCATCATCAACCTCTTCTCGGCCACCGGCGGCGCGCCGATCTGGGACACCAGCGGCGCCCGCGCCTACACCGCCGTGAACGCCGGCTATCCGACCAAGACCCTGCTCCACGACGCGCTGGTGACCGATCTCAGGGTCGAGGGTTTCGCCGCCGAGACCACCTATGCCGAGCCGGCCAGCGGCGGGCTGGTCCAGCCCGATCTCACCAAATCCTCGATCTGGCTGATCTCGGCCTTCGGCGGGCCGGTCGAGGTCCGGCTACCCCATGCCGCCGACGCCAACGGCCGCCGGGTCACCATCAAGAAGACCGACCTCTCGATGAACCCGGTCACCGTCACCGAGACCAGCGGTCCCGGTCCCGACGGCCGCGCCGTGCTGCTCGGCAGCCGCTGCGACCATGTCGAGGTGGTCTCCAACGGCGCCGGCTGGTGGATCGTCGCCGGCAACATCATACCCGGCAATGTCCGCTTCTTCGACGGCGTCACTGGCGTGATCGCCCTTGATCTCGGCCAGAACTTCTATGCGATCTCGGCTCAGACCGGCGCGGTTGAAGCGCGGTTGCCGGCACCGGGCGATGCCCAGGCCGCCGGCCGGCGGATCAGCATCAAGAAGACCGACGCCTCGGCCAATGCCGTCACCGTCACCTGCGTTTCGGGCGGCGGTCCCGACGGGCGGGCGGCCGTACTGCGCTACCAGTACGACAGCCTCGATGTCGTCTCCAACGGAGCCGCTTGGTTCATCGTCGGGCTGCTCGCCAACTACGGTGACGTGGAATACATCGAAGGCGTGTCGCCGATCACCGGCAAGGCCGGGCGCTCGCTTTATACCGTTTCGGCCTACACCGGCGTCACCGAGTTCCGGCTGCCTGATCCCAGCCTGCCCACCGCCGTCGGCAAGCCGATGACCATCAAGAAGGCCGACCAGACCGATCACGCGGTCTGGGTCACCGCCGAGACCGGCAACGGCCCGGAAGGCCGGCGGGTGATCCTCTCCGCCCAGGGCGATTACGTCACCGTCATCTCCGACGGCGCTGGCTGGCACACCATCGGGGCTTCGACGCCCACGGTCGGCGCCGCCTACATCGAAGGCGCCGCTGGCTTCTGGGTCGACACCGCCCGGCCGCTCTGTCTGGTCAGCGCCTGGACCGGACAGGCCACCGCCACCCTGCCGACGCCGGGTTCGCCCGAGGGCTGGGGCCGGCAGGTCACCATCAAGAAGGTCGACTCGTCCAACAATCCGGTGCTGGTGGTCGCCGACGGCACCAGCGGGCCGGATGGCGCCATGGTCGTGCTCGGCAAGTTCGGCGACTTCGTCACCGTCGTTTCGAATGGGGCGCAGTGGTACATCGCGTCGCGCTGCTACGACACCCCGATCGCCGGCTGGGCCTCGCCCGACGGCGGCGGCTTCAACCGCGGCGTCTACAACAGCGACGAGATATCCAATGTCGGCTGGGAATACAGCCGAGATGTCGTCAATGCGATTAATTATCGTCTTCTGGCGACCCGCGACGTGCTCAGGGCGCTGATATTGGATTTGAAGATGAAAGGCATCATCGGGGACTGAAAGAAAGCGCCGACGGCGGCGAACCGAGGCTCCGGCCAGCCGCAGGCACCGAGTTTCCGTATTCACGCTGTCCAAAAACCCCTCAGGCACCGGATGTGTCTGCTCGAAACGGCTTCCGTCGTTACTCCGCCAGTTTTCAGTGTACCAGAATTGAGGGAGCGCCGGAGATCGAAAGCCGGCAGAATTCTGCCAGAAAAGCACCTAAAACCGGCAGAACTTTTCCAAAAGACGCCAGGGCGCTGTGCTTCGAACTGGTCTCGGTGGTGGTCGAGCGGTTCGGGGCGGCGCACTTCCAATATGTCGGGCAGAGAATGGTAGCGGCTAAGGTGCTGAAAGCGTAGGATCAGCGTTGTTTGGAGCTATTCGCAATCTGATATCGATGCGTGCAGGGCAAACGGCATGGTCGAGTCGGATTCCACCCGAGGATCGCCGTGCTATCAACCAGTCTCCAACCCGGCTCATTCGTGCTTGTCCGTGGCCGCCCGTGGCTCGTGGAGGGGGCATCTGACTACAGCGATGGTCTTTCGACCGTCAGGTTGGCGGCCATCTCCGACGACACTCAGGGGGAAACCCTCGAAGTCGTCTGGGAGGCGGAAATTGGCGCGCGTCTGCTTGATGAAGATGCCTGGACCCAGATTGCTCAAGACGGAACCGACGATCCGGAGATACTCGCCGCTTACCTGCGCACGCTGAAGTGGCGGTCGGCAACGGCCGCAGATCGAAAGCTCTTTCAGGCACCATTCCGGGCTGGCATCCGCCTCGACGCCTACCAGCTTCTGCCGCTCCGGAAGGCGCTGAACCTTCCCCGGGTCAATCTGCTCATCGCCGATGACGTCGGTCTCGGAAAAACCGTCGAAGCCGGCCTTGTTGTTCGCGAATTGCTGTTAAGGCGACGGATTGACTTCATAGTCGTCGCAGCGCCTCCCTCAATGACGATCCAGTGGCAAGATGAACTCGAATCTAAATTCGGCTTGGCTTTCACCATCATTGACCGAGAGCGGCTCGCCCAGATGCGCCGACTTCAGGGCTTTGCGGTCAACCCCTGGGCCACGGGTTCCAGATTCATTGTCTCGCACCGACTTCTGGCGGACGAGACCTACACGGGTGGCCTTCGAGACTTCCTTGGTGATTTTCGGCCGCGGAGCCTGTTGATCCTGGATGAGGCGCATCATGCCGCCCCCGCCAGTGGGGCGAAGTACGCCATCGACAGCCAGTTCACCAGAGTCGTCCGTGAGATCGCCTGTCGGTTCGAGCACCGCTTGTTTCTGTCGGCGACCCCGCACTGCGGCCATTCCAACAGCTTTTCCGCCCTGCTGGAAATGCTGGATCCGCATCGTTTTACCCGCGGCATTCCGGTCAGGCCGGGGCAACTCGAAGCCGTTATGGTTCGACGGCTAAAATCGGACCTTCGCTCGCTCAAGGTCGCACGGTTTCCTGAACGCGTCGTTGAAGCAATCCAGCTTTCTGAGCAGCCTTCGCAGGCGCCTGAACTCAAGCTGGCCGCAGACCTTGCCTCTTACGGTGAGTTGCGCGAACGCCGCCTGGCAACCTTGTCAACTGTCGAATCCGGTCGTGCCAGACTGGTTTTCGTCGGATTGCAGCAACGCCTGCTGTCCTCGGTCGCAGCCTTCGCGAAGACGCTGAAGGTGCATCTGAAAGGCCTGGAAGCGGCGGTTGACCGGGATGCTGACCTGACCCCGGTTGCCCGTCGGTTCGCGGAGCCTGAGTTGCTCCTGTCCACATCGGAGATGCCATCTGATCCTGATGAGCAGGCTGAAAGCCGACAGGCGGACGACGATGAGGAAGAAGCCGTCATCGCCGCCACCCGTCTCGGCACGGTCGGCACCGACGCCCGGCAGCGGCAGGATGAAGTTGCCGCCGTCCGTGAGATGCTGGGTTTCGCGTCCCAGCATGCGATCGGCGACGACGCCCGTGTCCGTTGGCTCAAAGGCTGGATCGACGCCGAGATGTGCCCGGGTGGCGTCTGGAACCGCCGTCGGCTCATCATCTTCACAGAGTTCGAAGACACCCGGATCTGGCTGGAGCGTCGCCTACGCACGCATGTGGCCGAAACCGACCGGGCGTTGGACCGCGTCGGCATCTTCAGCGGGATCACCCGGGCCGATCGGCGCGAAGCCATCAAGAGAGCCTTCAACGATGATCCGGACCAGGAGCCGATCCGCATCCTGATCTGTACCGACGCCGCGCGCGAAGGCATCAACCTCCAGACCCGCTGCCACGACCTGATCCATTTTGATCTGCCCTGGAATCCGTCACGGATCGAGCAGCGCAACGGCCGGATTGACCGCAAGCTTCAGCCGGAACCAACCGTGTTTTGCCGCTACTTCCGTTATCTGAACCGGGAGGAGGATCGAGTCCTGAAGGCCCTGGTCGAGAAGACGGAGACGATCCGGGACGAGTTGGGGTCAGCCGGCAGGGTGCTCGAAGATCGCATCGCCAGGCGTCTCGCCGATCGCGGCATTCTTCGTGGCCGAGCCGACGCCCTGGCCGAGGATATCCGCAGAGAGAAGGCCGACGAGCTTCTGGCGACGGCCCGTGCCGAGATGGAAGAGGATGATCGGCTTGAGCGGTTGAAGAAGGACCTCGACGATCTCCGGACCATGCTGGCCCGCTCGCGTGACCGGGTCGGCGTCGATGCCGACCAACTCCGACAGGTCGTCGGGGCTGCCCTGACGCGGGACGGTTTCAATCTGGACGGTGCACGGGGTGACCCGGTGGCCGACGTGGAAACCTTCCGTTTCGATCCAGGTCATCCGGCCTTCAGCAAGGACAGGACATGGGGAGATGCGTTCGACGATCTGAGGACCGGCAAGCGGAAGCCCGGTGAGCGTTTCAACGAATGGCGCCAGCGCTGCCCTCTGCGGGCGATCAGTTTCGAACCGCCCATTCTTCCGGATGATCGCGACGCCAGCGATGTCGTCCAGGTTCACCTGGAACATCGGATGGTCCGGCGTCTGTTGTCTCGATTCCTGTCCCAAGGCTTTCAGAGCGACCTGAACCGTGCAACGGTGCTGCTGGGTCCGGGCGCCGAAATCCGCGCCGTTCTCATTGGACGTGTGGCTCTCTATGGTCCCGGTGGTCTCAGGCTGCATGAGGAGATCGTGCCCGTTACCGCGCGTTGGTCGGAGGGACGCCCGGACAAGCCGCTCAAGGTCATGGGGGAACGCGGCGAATTCACCACCCTGGACCAGTTGGAGAAGGCGCTGGACACGGGGCGAAGTCCCCGGCCTGAAATCTCGGCCCGTTTGCTCCAAACCGCCCAGGCCGATGTCGCGGAGTTGCGCCCGGTTCTTGATCGACGGGGCGAGCAGATCGTCACCGAGGCGACGGATGATCTCCGGAAAATCGGCGAAAGCGAAGCCAATTCTCTGGCGCGTCTTCTTGACGAGCGGCTGGCCGCCATCGGCAAAGCCATCAAGGATTTCGACCCCCGTCAGGGTGATTTCGACTTCGAGGCCGAGCGCCGCCAGAAGCTGGAGGAGCACAGCCATTGGCGAAAACGAGCCGACAGCCTACGGCGGGAAATCGCCGAGGAGCCGGGACGGGTGCGCGAGAGTTACCGGGTGACGGCCTGGAGGGTCGAGCCTGTCGGCCTGATCTATCTTTACCCGGTCACGGGGTGAGCGCATGGCATCCGAACGGCCCTACGATCCCGATCTCGAATGGATCGACCATATCCGCCCGACCGGCTTGGTGGTCGCCGGGTCCGTGCTCACGGATCACCAACTCGTTCCGGCCCGCCAGACCGAAGCGGACACCTCCGCCGTCTCCGCCCTGATTGATCCTGACCCGGACGAACCGGCTCTGTTCGATCCGTGGCGGTTCTTTTCGACCATCCTCGGCTGGCGTGCGTCCGATGTCGCGGGCGCTCCGGAGGGGCCGGCTCTGCCTTCCGATCTGGCGGTGGCGCTGCCCGAGCAGGCCACCCTTCTCGTTCCGGACTGGGCGATGGCCGCGCCGAAAGGGACGGCCGGGTGGCAGTTGCTGGTCAAGCTGGAGGGCAAGGGCATTGATCCGGACCAGCGCGGCGCGGTCGGCGGCTGGGAGGCGACGCCCCATCAGCGCTTCGAGCGGCTGCTCCGGGAGTCCGGCGTTTCGACCGGCGTCCTGGTCTGGGACCGTGAGCTGCGCCTGATCCACGCGCCCCGGGGAGAGACCTCGGGCTGGCTGGCTTTTCCCCTGCGCGCCCTGACCGGCGTGGCCGGGCGCGTCATGTTGGGCGGCCTCAAGCTGCTGCTGACCAACTTCCGGCTGCACAACGATGCCGAGGCGCGGCGTCTGCCACAGATACTGAAGGCCAGCCGCGAGGCCCAGGCCAAGGTTTCGACCAGACTGGCCGAACAGGTTCTGGGCGCGCTTCATGAATTGCTGCGGGGCTTCGACCATGCCGAGCCGGACTTGATCCGCGAACTGGCCCGGACCCGGTCGCATCACCTTTACGAGGGGCTGCTCACCGTTCTGCTGCGGCTGGTGTTCCTGCTCTATGCCGAGGACCGTGATCTGGTGCCGTCCCGGAACGATGGTCCGGGGCGGGCGCTCTATCAGGCCAACTACTCCGTCCGCGGCCTGTTCGCCAAGCTGGAAGAAGAGGCCGCGCTCAATCCCGACACCATGGACGAGCGCACCGGCGCCTGGGGCCGGTTGCTGGCCACCTTCCGCCTGCTCCATGAAGGCGACCGCAGCGGCTGGATCCGGGCGCGCGGCGGCAAGCTGTTCGACCGGACCCGCTTCGGCTTCCTCGAAGGCCGCGCGGCTGCACGCGACGCCGCGCAGGTGCCGAAGGTCACCGACGGCTGCGTTCATCGCGTGCTGACCTCCCTGATGACTCTGGCCGGTGACCAGGGGGTCCGGGAGCGGCTGTCCTATCGGACCCTGGATGTCGAACAGATCGGCTCGGTCTATGAGACGGTCATGGGTTTCACCGTCGATGTCGCCGGTGGCGCCGTGCTGGCGATCAAGGCCGGCAAGAACAACAAGCCCCCGGTGTTCGTCGATCTCGACGCCCTGGCCGCCCGCAAGGGCGTGGAGCGCATCAAGTTCTTGAAAGAGAACGCCGATCGCGCGCTGACCGCGAAGCAGGACAAGTCGGTCAAGGAGGCCAAGTCGGCGGCGGACCTCGCGGCGGCGCTGGAGAGTATCGCCGACGAGCGCGGCTCTCCCGGGCGGCACCCCGCCCCCGCCGGTACGCCCATTCTCCAGCCGACGGCGGAGCGGCGACGCACCGGCAGCCACTACACCCCGCGCGAATTGACCGAACCGATCGTCCGTCATGCCCTGGAGCCGATCTTCGAGCGGTTGGGAGCGGACGCGACGCCCGAACGGGTGCTGGAGATCAAGGTCTGCGACCCGGCCATGGGCTCGGGCGCCTTCCTGGTCGAGGCTTGCCGGGCGCTGGCCGCCCGTCTGGTCAAGGCGTGGGAGCGGCATCCGGGCACCCGTCCCGCCCTTCCGCCCGACGAGGATGACGACCTCCACGCCCGCCGTTTGGTCGCCCAGCGCTGCCTCTATGGCGTGGACAAGAACCCGATGGCGGTGGATCTGGCCCGGCTGTCGCTGTGGCTGGCGACGCTGGCGCGCGATCACGAGTTCACCTTTCTCGACCATGCGCTCAAGTGCGGCGACAGCCTGGTCGGCCTGACCGTCGAGCAGATGAGCCGCCTGCACTGGGATGAAACCGCCAACGGCATGCCGCTCTATGCCGGGCTGATCCGGGAGCGGGTGACGGCCGCCCTGCACGGCCGCGAGGAAATCCGCACCGCGCCCGACGATGTTACCGCCGCCATCCAGGAGGTCCGTTACCGCGCCATCGAAAGCCGCCTGGACGACGCTCGTGCCATCGGCGACGCGGTGATCGCCGCCTTCTTCGCCAGCGACAAGGGCAAGGCGCGCGAGCGGGAGCGCGCCGAGGTCGAACAGGCGCTCAATGGCAATCCGCCCAAGTGGCAGGAGATCAAGCGCCGCGCCGCCTCCCTGCGCCAGGGCGAGCATCCGTTGCCGCCCTTTCACTGGGAACTGGAGTTTCCCGAGGTCTTCCGCCGCAACAATCCCGGTTTCGATGCCATCGTGGGAAATCCACCTTACCTAGGAGGTACGAAAATATCTCAGATGTACTCGTCAAAATACTTTGCCTGGCTTGCCTATAAGATTCTCCAAAACGGTGACAAAGCTGACTTAATTGCCTATTTTTCGAGAAGAATTTTCTCCCTTCTCAGGGGGAATGGGACTATAGGAATGATAGCAACTAGCTCCATAACAGAGGGAGACACTAGAAAAGCTGCGTTGACGTGGATTCGAGACAATGGCGGCCAAATATACATGGCCGTCAAGAAGGAACCATGGCCAGGAGAGGCAAACGTTGATATTTCTCGTATTCATGTTGCGAAGGGCTTCAAAATCGCACGGTGCATATTAGATGGAGAGACCGTCGAGGAAATTAACGCGTTCTTAAAAATTGGCGCAACGGATCACAGTCCTATAAATCTAAAAGCCAACAAAGGACTTTGTTATGAGGGGTTTGTGCCTTATGGTGAAGGCTTTGTAATTGATAACAATTCCGCTGGAGCAAACTCAAGCGCTGAAGTGGAGAAAATTGTTGATATCGAACCACAAACCTCAGAGATAATATTCCAATATCTTGGAGGGGAGGATGTCACTGAAAGCCCAACCATCACGGCCTCCCGCCGTGTTTTTTATTTAGCTCAACTGCCTGAAGAAGAGGCGATGACTAAATATCCTTTAGTTTACAAGCTTCTTGAGCAAAAGGTTCGGCCCTATAGGATGAGCAAAAGCATCCGCGTCTCTAGATCCCCATGGTGGCAATTTTTGTGGCCCCGCCCGGCTCTCTTTAGAGGAATGACAAATATTGATAATATTATTGTTACATCCCGTGTTTCAAAACATCATGCCTTTGTAATGGTTTCGTCTCGCATAATCCCAAGCACTCGCCTTTCAGTTATCACAATGCCTGAGCTTGCATCATTTGCTGCGGTCCAATCGAGAGTCTGTGAAGTCTGGACAAGATATTTCGGGGCCAGCAGGGGGGCGACGGCAAATTACTCTCCGTCAGATAGTTTTGAGAACTATCCTTTTCCAGATAGTTTCCGCACATCAGGTGCTCTTGAAAGAGTCGGGAATGCCTACCACGACCACCGCGCCGCCCTGATGGTCAAGACCAACAAGGGCCTGACCAAGACCTACAACCGCTTCCACGACTCCGCTGACCGCGCCCCCGACATCGAGCGCCTGCGCGCCCTGCACGCCGAAATGGATGCCGCCGTGCTGCGCGCCTACGGCTGGGACGATCTCGCCGACACCGCCCAGGCCCGCTTCCTGACCGAGGCGGACGAGGACGACCACACCTACCAGGGCCGCCTGTTCTGGCCCTCCGACCTCCGCGACGAGGTGCTCGCCCGCCTACTGGCCCTCAACGCCGAACGCCATGCCGAGGAAGTGCGCCTCGGCCTCGTCACGCCCGACGGTCGCCCCACCGGCAACGTGGAAGCCGAAGCAGAGGAGGCGGAGGAGGAAGAACGTGAACCGGACATCGAATGATGAGGCGCCCCATCGCCGACATCAAAGCCATTGACATGGGACAAAGAACGGATTAGGAACATCTATGTTGAAATGCCAACGTATCCGTGACCCGCTGCATAACCTGATCGAATTCGATCCCACCGATCAGTTCGAACAAGTCCTGTGGCAGGTCATTGGATCGCGGTCGTTCCAACGCCTGCGCCGGATCAGACAACTCGGCTTTTCCGAATTGGTTTACCCCGGCGCAACCCACACTCGTTTCGCTCACAGCATCGGGGTATTCCACACTGCGCGGCGGCTGATGACGCTGATCCGACAACACGTCAAGCTCCATGGCGGTCAGGTCAAAGAGCACCAGCTTCAGGTGGCCTTGGCCGCAGCACTTGTCCACGATATCGGTCACGGCATGTTCAGTCACGCCTTCGAGGATATCGGCAAGGCGCTGAATCTGAAGATGGCTCACCATGAAGAAGTCAGCGACGCGATCATCCGGAGCAGCGAGATACGAGAGGCATTTACTGAACTAGGGCCAAGCTTCGTGGACGAGGTGGCCGATGTGATCAAGCGCGGGCGTCCTGGAAATCTCTATGACGCCGTGGTTTCCAGCCAGTTCGACGCCGATCGGCTCGATTATATGCGCCGCGACCGCCTGATGACCGGGGTTCAGAACAGCGGCATTGATTTCGACTGGCTGCTGGCGAACCTGGAGATTGGCGAGGTGAAGATCGGTGTTGACGACCAACCGCTTCGCCCCATCGAAACCTTCGTGCTGGGCCCCAAGGCGTTCCACGCCGCCGAAACCTATATCCTGGCCCTGTTCCAGCTTTATCCGACCGTTTACCACCACAAGACCACCCGAGCCGCTGAAAAAGTGTTTTCCGCCTTGATGCTGCGCTTGATCCGCCTCATCCGCAATAAACACGTCAAGAAGACGGGCCTGCCCAAGGCGCATCCGTTCATCCGGTTTGCCCAAGACTCTGACAATCTCCAGCATGCGCTGGCGCTTGACGATGCGGTTTTCTGGGGGGCACTGCCGTTGATGGCGGAGGCCGATGATCAGGTAATACGAAGCTGCGCCTGTCGGTTGCGGGATCGCAAGCTGCCCAAGTGTATTGACATTTACGATCGGCTGGTTGCCGAACCCGGTACGGAAACAGGTACCGCATATCTGGTTGAAGCCAAGAAGCGCCTTGAGCGTTTGACCGCCGCCATTCGGATACGACTGACCGAATGGTCCGACACCAACTCAGGAAAACAGACCGGATCACCGGAGGAGACCGATGTTGCGCCACGCATATTGGTGGACTTCGCCTCACGAACGCCATACAAGCCTTTCCGTCAAACGACCGGTCCATTGAACCAGATATTGATTCGGGGCGCAGATAACGTGCCCCGCGACATGGCGCACTGCTCGCCGGTAGTGGCCGCAATCGAGGAGTTCAAGCTGTTTCGCGCCTATGTCGATAATACGGACCAGGAAGCGAAGCAGGCGGTTGACGCCATAATCGCCGAGGAACTTGGGAGAGAACGACATGCCCGACAAACCGGACCATCAGAAAGCGGCTGAAATCGTGCGGGACGCCGGTGGCACCATCGTTGGCCGGACCCGACTCCAGAAGGTGGCTTGTCTGCTGCAGTTGGCGGGCTTCGAGGACGGATTCCGCTTCGGATACCATCACTACGGCCCTTATAGCGAGGAACTGACCGACGCCATTCGGGTGGCCGAAGCGTTCGATCTGGTGTCTGCCGAGGATCGCCGCGCGAGCTGGGGTGGCGTGTACACTGTGTTTACCTCAACACCAGCATCACAGGCGGATGATCGTACCCGCTTTGCCCAGGCAGCCGCGCAGATTGATTCCATTGAACTGGAACTGGCGGCGACGGCCGCCTATCTGGCTGTGGTTGAGAAGGCTCCGAATCCTTGGGAGGAAACTGCGCGACGCAAGCCGGACAAGGTCGCTGACGGCCGACTTGAACGGGCAAAAACGGCCTACCGCCAGCTTCATGCCATGAAAACCCGGAAAAAACTACCCAAAATCGCTTAGCCGTTGGCCCGCCAGGCGGCCATCAAGCCAACGGGCAGCCGGACGATTTTTGTGCGGCGTCGGCGCACTAAAATCTTGCATTTGCCATTCCGCAAGAGCACCCTTGTTCGGGCGGGAGGGTTCGATGTCACAGATGCTGTTCGCGACACGCGTGAAGGCCCTGCGTGAGGGGCTGAAACTCACCCAGGATGATCTGGCCCAGCGGCTTGGCTTCAAGGATCGCCAGACGGTCTCGGCGATCGAGACCGGCCAGCGCCGCTTGTCGGCCGAGGAACTGCTGAAGGCGGTCCAGGTGCTGGGCACGACCGTCGAGGCGTTCACGGACCCGTTCGTGCTGGTCGGCGACGAGGCGCGCTTTTCCTGGCGGCAGACCGGGGTTGCCCCCGATGCGCTGTCCGGCTTCGAGCATGGTGCCGGGCGCTGGATCGCGTTGTATCGCCGGCTTGCGCCGCAGGTCGGTTACAACATTCCCCTGCTACGTCGTTCGCTCGGCCTCTCGAAGGACAGCAGCTTCGAGGACGCCATGGCGGCTGGCGAGCGCTTCGCCGCCGAGTTCGACCTGGGTGACATTCCCGCCCACCACCTTGCCGAGACGATCGACAGGGAGTTCGGCATCCTCGTTCTGATGGTCAACACCGTCAATGGCGTTTCCGGAGCCGCCTGCCGGTTGCCGGAACTGGACGCTGTCCTCATCAATCGGCATGAACCGGAGGGACGGCGTCACTTCGATCTGGCCCACGAACTATTCCACGTTCTGACCTGGGATGCCATGCCGCCCCATCATGTGGAAGAGGCGGGCGAAACCTCCAAACAGCGGATCGAGCAACTGGCCAACAGTTTTGCCTCGGCCGTGCTGATGCCACGGGCGGTGGTCGGGCGGTTCGGCGGTTGGGACAATGGCATGGATGTCGGTGCGATAACATCGAAGCTCAACGAGACTGCCGACGCTCTGGCAGTGTCTGCCGTGGCCTTGAAGTGGCGTCTGGTGGCGCTGGGCGTGATCCACAATTCCGTTGCCCGTCAGGTGCGTGACGTCAATCTTCGGAATAACGGGCGGTCGGGAGCATCCCAGGCATCGCCGCCACTCTTCTCCAGGCGGTTCATGGATGTCATCGCCCGCGCCCTGGATGAAGGTCTCCTTTCCACCCGTCGGGCGGCCAATCTGCTCGGCATTACCCTCGACGATCTGCCAGAGCTTTATAAGGCGCACGGGATCGAGGCGAGCATGGATTTGTAATCGAAATGCCGCCCCATTCCGGCCCGCTCCTGGTCGATACCAACGTCATCCTGGAATGTCACCGGACCGGGTGTTGGCGGGCGTTGACCAGCCGCTACCCGACCGAGACGGTCGAGGAATGCGTGAAGGAGACCCAGACCGGTTTCCAGCGGCGCGAACCCGAGCAACAAATCGTCGAGGAGATGCTGCGCCAGTCGCTGGCCAGCGTTCGCGCGGTCTCAGAGCAAGATTTGGCAGCCGCTTTGGTTCGAGAACCGCTGATCGGCCATCTGGACGCTGGCGAGAGGCACCTGTGGGCGCATGCCCTGACCCGCGCGGATGCATGGATACTCTGTGGCCCCGACAAGGCCAGTCTGCGCATCGGTGTCTCACTCGGCTTCAAGACGCGCATCGTCTCCCTGGAACGGCTACTGCACGACATCGGACATCGCTCCAAAACGACGTTGGGACGGCAATATGGCCAGAAATGGCTGGACGACTGGTTCTCGACCACTCTTTTTCGCTGAGGGAAGGCTTCCATGACCAGCCCCAAGGTCCGAGACGAAATCATCTCCGCCTTCCGCCGTGATCTGGTTGGTCCCGATTTGCTGGACCTCGATCTCGCCGCCGAGCGGCTAAAGGAGGCGCCGTCACGCTGGTACCTGACGGGCTTTCTGGCCCCTGAGGATTTGCAGCGGCCAGGAGGCACGGAAGAGGACGACCCAACACTTCAGGAGGAGACCGAGCCAACCCTTGATCTCCCTGATCCCATCGTCGATGGCGCTGCTCCGGACGAAGCGGCCCCCGAGGTGCCCGCAGCAAGGCGGCGCTTTCTGCCGTCATCGATTGGCATCACCGTCCTGCTTGATCCAGCTATCACTGAACTGACGGCCCAGGTTTCGTGGGGCGACTACCTGGCCGAGCCGCCTTTGACTTTCGCCCAAATGGCTCCCGATGTGGACGGCGACGACCCAGCGACGCGCCCACGGCGCCCCGAGGTCGAGTGGGTACGGAAAGGGCAGAGTCGGTCCGTGAACCTGACTGTCGCCGACGGCACCGATGGACGCCGAACCGCAGTAATTGTATCGGAGAGCGGCACTCCGCAGCGTCCAGGGGGCGCCCTCCAGCTTGAAACGCACACCCGCAGGTTTCGCATTCCTCAGCCGGGTGGAACATTCCAGGACGTTCGGGCCGTCACCGTCTTTCTGGTCAATCGCCGGCCGTCAACCCATCGCCGGTATGCCGACCTCGCTTTCGTGTTTCAGGCACGCATCGAGCTTCGCTGCAATCGCGGTTTTATCGCGCGCAGGGACCTTTCAGGCATGCGGACATTGGACGACGACTTGCGGATCGCCGATCTCCATTACCGTGACGTTGAGGAATATGCCGTGGGCCGGAACGTTGCGGCTGACTGGGGCCGGGACGAGGAAGCCGTCGGCCACGTCACCAAGGTGTGGACCGACCCGCTGCCGCTGGCGGCTGTTCCTCGGGTCAAGGCCAACGACAAGATGGACCCGGCCATTAAGTTCGGCATGGAGGACTTGGCGGCTGCGGCTGCGGCTGCGGCGGGGGGTGAGGTTCTTCACGATGCCTTGGTTCGGCTTCCAGCCGAATACGCCGCCTGGATCGCGCAGGAATTTCCGAAACGGGACGGTCTGGAGCCGAGGCGACGGACGGTTGCCGACCAACTTATTGAGGCGATGCGGCGGGCGAATGGGCGCATGGCCCAGGGGATCGAACTCCTGCGCACGGATGATAAGGCCCGTCTCGCGTTCCAAATCATGAATATGGCGATTGCCCTGGCCGCGCGCCGACGCGTGGCGGCCGAGAGGAAGGTGTCGCCGGATAGCCTTGAGCAACCGACGTGGCGTCCGTTCCAACTCGCCTTCATCCTGCTCAACCTCTCCGGTCTGGTTGATAGACGCCATCCGGATCGGGAGTTGGTGGACCTCCTGTTTTTCCCGACTGGCGGCGGCAAAACGGAAGCCTACTTGGGCCTCGCAGCCTTCGTCATTGCATGGCGCCGTCTTGTCGGTCCGGGAGTGTTGGGTGCCGGGGTGGCGGTTATCATGCGTTACACATTGCGCCTGCTAACTCTGGACCAGTTGTCTCGCGCGGCCGGCGTTGTCTGCGCCTTGGAACTGATGCGCACTGGAACAGACTTCCTTGGGCCGACCGGCCGCCGCCGTCTTGGCGATCATCCAATCGAAATCGGGCTGTGGGTCGGATCAGACGCCTCGCCCAACAAGCTCGGCAGCAAGGGGGACAAGGACGACCGGACCGCTTACAAAAGGGTGCTCCAGTACCGGAAGAACCCCGCAAAGGTGGCAGCACCAGCTCCCATCAAGGCATGCCCCTGGTGCGGCACTCCATTCACGGAGAACAGCTTCGCTTGTGTCCCCGCAGCCCAGCCGCTCAATCTCGAACTCCGCTGCACCAACCAGGACTGTGACTTCACGGGCGACCGTCCGCTGCCCATCGTGACGGTGGATGAGGCGATCTATCGTCGGTTGCCGGCATTCCTGGTCGCGACCGTGGATAAGTTTGCGAGCTTGCCATGGGTCGGCGAGGCTGGTGCATTCTTCGGTCACGTGGATCGCTACGATCCGGCCACCTGCCAATTCTTTGGAGCGAGCGATCCCAGGGCAGGCGTTCCTCTCGACAACGGCTTCTCCCTCGATCCGCCCGATCTCATTGTCCAGGACGAACTTCATCTCATTTCGGGTCCGTTGGGCACGGTTGCGGGCCTTTACGAGACGGCTGTGGACCGGTTGGCGTCTCGCGGCGGTGGGGCATTCCGCATCCGCCCGAAGATTATCGCCTCGACGGCAACGGTCCGACGCGCCAGAACGCAGATTAAGGCACTGTTCGACCGGAACGAAACCCATATCTTTCCGCCGCCTGGGATCGACAGGACCGACAGCTTTTTCGCGGTCACCTCAACCTCTGATCCATCTCGACTCTACATGGGCATCGCCGCTCAGGGGCGAGGGCCGAAGGTCATGTTCCTGCGATCACTCACCACGCTGCTGACGGTTGCCCAGGCCGCTTGGGAGCGATGGGCGAAGAAGGTCGGAAAGCCGGCCGAGGCCAATCCGGCCGACCCTTACATGACCGCTCTGTGCTACTTCAACGCTCTGCGCGAACTCGGGGGTGCGCGTCGCATCGTGGAGGACGAAATTCTCGCGGCGGCCAAGCGCTATGGAGACGAGCGGCGCCGCGTGATGCCGGTTGGCGAACAACCCTTCGCCAACCGCCGCTGCGCCCTTCCCATCGAGCTGACCTCCCGCGAGTCCACGGACAGCGTCGCCAAGGCGAAGAAGCGCCTCGACAGTCTGTTCGGTGGTCCTGATGCCGTCGATGTCGCGCTGGCGACCAACATGATCTCGGTGGGTCTCGACATCACGCGCCTTGGTCTGATGGTTGTACAAGGCCAACCGAAGACGGCAGCCGAGTACATTCAGGCGACCAGTCGCGTCGGCCGCGACCACAACCGCCCAGGATTGGTCCTGACCATTCTCAATCTCCACAAGCCGCGTGACCGCGCCCATTTTGAACAGTTCGGCCAGTTCCATAGGTCTTTCTATCGGGCGGTCGAGGCGACCAGCGTCACGCCGTGGGCGGCCCGCGCCACTGACCGTGCGCTGGCCGCCGTGGTGGTCTCCATCGCCCGTCACATCCGGGCCGATCTGACAAAGGAAGATGCCGCGATCACGATTGGTGACATCCCAGGGATACGCGAAGCAATCATTGAAACGATTCTTTCCCGCGCGCCAGAGGACAAGGTGCCGGGCGGGCACGCTGCTCTCAAAGCAGCCATAGACGCCATCATGGACGACTGGCTGACCACGGCTGACGAGAAGACCTCGGCCGGGACTGGCTTGACCTATGCCTCGGGGAATTCGGCGCGGCGCTTGCTGCAGTACCCGCTCGACCCCACAGTCGGCCAGTTGCCGCCACACCGTCGTAGCTTTGAAGCAGCACGGTCCATGCGGGACGTTGAGCCGAATGTTCTTCTGAAGGTCAAGACGCCTCACGGTGAGACGCTCGCGGAGTCATAAACTCATGTCCCAGAACTATCAGAGGCTCAGCCAACTCATTACAACCTTCGGACCGGGATCGATGGTCGACCTGCCGAAACGGTCGGTGATCGTCGGAGGTCTCGACCAATGGGACATGGCAGCAGGTACTTTCGAGACCGTCGCCGAACCGCGGCTGACGGCCGCCCTACAGCGTCGATTTCAGGAAGAGCCGGACGCTCCGCCTCGGTCGATCTCGCTACGGACGCCGCCAATGGCCCATGAGATGCCGGGCAAGGCGCCTCCGGGCGTTGGTGTATTCATCTTTCCGACGTGGTTCGTTTGTGAGCGGGTGGATGAGCAACTGGTGAAGGGCGTGACTCTGCGGCGCCGACGCTTGGTCCGGTGGGATGACCTTGAAGCACCTCGCAAATTCCAGTTCCGCTTCGACGACGGCGTGAAGAGCGACGTCACGCCTATTCGCTTTGTGGCAGCATGTGAGAAGGGCCACATCCAGGACATCGACTGGCGTTGGGTGGTTCATCACAACGCCGATCCCAAGTGCCAGCACTCCATGTGGCTTCAAGAGAAAGGTACCAGCGCCGATCCGACTGACACGGAGATCGTCTGTGACTGCTCCGCCAGATTGTCTCTGGAACAGCTTTTTGCGCCGAGACGGCTTGGACGCTGCCGAGGCGGCCAGCCATGGCTCGGGATCGGCCATAAAGAGGATTGCGACAAAGACCTCCGCCTGCTGACCCGGACGGCCACGAACACCTATTTTGCCCAAGTCGCAACAGTGATTTCTCTGCCCTCGACCGAGGATGCTCTGACCAAAGTGGTCGAAGAGCATTTCGCCAACCTGTCGAAGGCCTCCGATTCCAACGGTATCGCCGCCGCCAGGATGTTTAACGACCTCATCGCGGCTGCACTGGAAGGATACACTGACGAGCAGGTGTTCGAGCGCGTCAAGCAGGTCCACTTGAGCGTGACGGCCGACGCCAACCGTCCACCCAAGTACGCTGAATTCGATTTTTTCTCGAATGGTCGGGCAGAGTTTGGCGAGAACACACCGAAGTCACAGTTCTACGCCCAGACTCTGG
>CAUYTZ010000504.1:0-1276 GCA_963575695.1 uncultured Gammaproteobacteria bacterium
AGGCCCCGCTGACGGTCACGGTCTCGATCCCGGTGACGCCTTTGGCGGCATCGCTCCCGCCGAAGGTCACGGTGCCGCTGTAGGAACCGTTCAGGCCGAGGGTGTCGGTGCCGCTCCCGCCGGTGATGGTGTCGGTTGCGGTCAGCGCGCCCCCGGCGACAAACAGGTCATCACCGTTGCCACCGAGGACGGTGTCGTCGCCGCCCTTGCTGAAATCAAGCGTGTCTTTGCCGTCACCACCGCTGAGGCTGTCGTTCTTGGCCCCGCCGGTCAGGCTGTCGTTGCCGTTACCGCCCTTGAGGGTGAAGCTGCCGTCGAGTTCCGCGCCGCCATTGAAGCTCAGGGCGCTGCCGCCGGTGAGGTTGGCGCCATCGACCAGCAGCGATTTGCCGGCGGCGACGGTGGCGTCGGCGCTGGTCAGGTTGTAGGAGGAGCTGTCCGCGAAGGTGAAGGTTTCGACGTTGGTGACCGTGGTCGCGCCGAAGATCACGGCTTTACCGCCGCTGTAATCGCCGCTCAGGTTGAGAACGTCGGCACCGTCGCCGCCGTCGATGCTGTCGGCCGCGGTCAGCGCCGACCCGGAGGCGGTGATGAGATCGTTGCCAGCGCCGCCCTTGACGGTATCGTTGCCACCGTTGCCCAGTTCAAAGCTGTCGTTGCCGGTGCCGCCGGTCAGGCTGTCGTTGCCGGCCCCGCCGATAAACATGAATTTGCCATTGGTCTCCGCCGCACCATTGAAGGTCAGGGCATTGGACCCGGTCAGGTTGAAGCCGCTGACCGTCAGGGTGACACCGTTGGCGACGGTGGCGTCGTTGCTGGTCAGGTTGTAGGAGGAGCCGTCCGCGAAGGTGAAGCTTTCGACGTTGGTGACCGTGGTCGCGCCAAGGGTCAACCCGCTGTAGGTGCCGTCCAGGATCAGGCTGTCGGCGCCGTCACCACCATTGATCTTGTCGGCCGCGGTCAGCGCCTTCCCGGCATAAATCCCGTCACTGCCGGCCCCGCCGAGCACGGTATCGTCACCGCCCTTGGTCAGGTCGAAGCTGTCGTCGCCGGCCCCGCCGGTCAGGGTGTCGTTGCCGGCCCCGCCCTTGAGGATGAACTTGCCGAAGTCGGTTTCCGCCGAGCCATCGAAGGTCAGGGTGTTGGCGCTGGCCAGCGCCGAGCCATCGACGGTCAGAAGCGTACCGTTGGCGACATAAGCATCGGTGCTGGCCAGGCTGTAGTTGGAGGCCCCGCTGACGGTCACGGTCTCGATCCCGGTGACGCCTTTGGCGGC
>CAUYTZ010000505.1:0-6415 GCA_963575695.1 uncultured Gammaproteobacteria bacterium
TAGGCGGAGGGCGTCGCCAGCAAGGCCGCAATTTCCTGTTCCGCCTGCTGCCAGTGCTCTTCGGCCTTGCCTTCCGGGCGACCTTCGCGATCCCAGACCTGATAGGCACGATTCCGTACCAACTTGTCCTGCTGGCCGCGGGTCAGACCCTCGGCGATGTGCAGGTTGATCGCGATCAGATGCTGAAGCTTGCGGTCGTCCAACTGGCCCTGGCCAGCACCGAGCGTGACCCTGGCGATGAATTCCGCCAATTGCTTCAGATTAGATTTAATTTCATTCGGCAGGGCGTTCGCTGGATCGGTGACCATGACCTTGATCGCTACCCACATGCGCAAATTGTAATCAAGGGCTTGCGTCATCTGTTCGCCGGTTGCTGCGTCGGCCAGCAGATTGGCCGCTTCCAGCAGTGCCCGCGCATCCTGTTCAATCAGGGAAAAGGCCGCGATCAACTCCGGATCGGCACCGATGTCTGATGCGGCTTTTTCAAAAGCCTCGCCGCTGGCGGTGCCGCTGGCGATGGTGGTGTCCTGACTCATCGGTGTCCTCCGTATCCAGTTTTAACGGATGCCTGATCCGCGTTCGCCCCCCAGGCCTGGGAAGTGACAGACAACAGAGTGAAGTAAGGTTATTAACGAATTATTAAGGAGTTCGCACCTGAGCGTAAGTGGTCGCGTGTGTGGTGTGCAAGAGCTTCGCGGTTGGTCCCGAGGGGCCGACGGTTCCCGAAATTCCGTGTAAAGTCCCTTTGGTCAGTTCTAGGCCCAGGAACCGATTCGTATCGACCGGTCCGGGTAGTTCTAGCGCCAGCACCGGCCGGCGGCTGAAGCCGAAGCGGCGGTAATAGGGTTCATCCCCGACCAGCAGCACGATGCGATGACCGGTGATGGCGGCTTGGGCCAGGCTATGGCGCATCAGCCGGGCACCCAACCCGCCGCTTTGCCTGGCCGGTGTGACCGCAATCGGCCCCAGCAGCAAAGCCGGTGTGGTTTGAGCAATCAGTACCGGCCAATAGCGGATGGTGCCTTGCAGCACGTCGTGGTCAAGCGCGACGAAGCTCAACCCTTCAACCGGGTCTATATTTTCGCGCAAACGATAGACGGTTTTGGTGTGACGGCCGGGACCAAAGGTCAGATCGAGCAGCGCTTCAATGGCGGGGGCATGTTCGGGACGTTCAGCGGTGATGCGCATGGCAGGAGCGATCCGGTGGTAAAAAATGGGAAGGCGTGGGTCGCGCTTACCGCAAAAGATCTTACCGCAAAAGATATGGCATGAGCAGTGCCATCAGCAACAGCGCCACCCACACCGACCCCAGATCCAGCCGGCGGCGCTGCTCGCGCGCCTTGGCCAGACCGGCCACCGTTTCCGGGTGCAAACGCAAGCCGCCTTCCGACAGCATTTCTGCGGTCCGCTCAATGCCGCGAATCACCCCCGGCAGTCGGCGCATGGCCGAAATCACCCCTTCGAATTCGTCCAGCACCCGCGCTTCCGGTCCGCGGTGCTCGCGCATCCATTCTTCGATCAGCGGCTTGGCCAGTTCCCACATGTTGAGTTTGGGATTGAGCGTGCGCCCGACACCTTCGGTGATCAGCATACTTTTTTGCAACAGCAGCAGTTGCGGCTGAGTTTCCATGTCGAATTGCTCAGTAACCGCGAACAATTGCGCCAGCAAGCGACCGATGGAGATTTCGTTGAGCGGCTTGTTCAGCAGCGGCTCGCCGATCGCGCGCGTGGCCTGAGTGAAGACTTCTAGCGAATGGTAGGCCGGAACATAGCCGACTTGGAAATGAACTTTCGCCACCCGCCGGTAATCGCCGGTCAGAAACCCGACCAGCATGTCGGCCAGGGCGTAGCGGGTTGGGCGGTCGAGCCGGCCCATGATCCCGAAATCGACCACCACGATGCGGCCGGTGGCATCGACGAACATATTGCCGGGGTGTAGATCAGCGTGAAAGAAACCGTCGCGGAACACCTGGTTGAAGAACGCCGCCGAGGATTTGGCCAGAATGTCGTCGAGATTATGGCCGGCGGCGAGGAGCTTTTCGGTTTCATCAACCTTGATGCCGTGAATCCGCTCCAGAGTCAGCACCCGCAACGCGGTCCGGTCCCAGTTGACCTTGGGTACGGCAAAGGTTGGATCGCCAGCGAAATTTTCCGCCAGTTCAGAGGCCGCCGCCGCCTCCATGCGCAAATCCATTTCCATGCGGCTGGTGCGGGCGAAAATCTCGACCACCTCGGTCGGCCGCAGTCGCCGGATCGCCGGCATCACCCGCAGCGCCAGTTCAGCCAGCCAGCGGAACAGTTCGATGTCGCGCTGGAACATGAACTCGATGTTCGGGCGCAGCACCTTGACCGCCACCTCTTCACCCTCGGCGGTGATCGCGAAATGGACTTGGGCGATTGAAGCGGCCGCGACCGGCTCGTTATCGAAGCTCTTGAACAGGGTTTCGATCGGGCGGCCCAATTCGCGTTCGATAATCGCCCGCGCCTCGGCCCCCGGAAACGGCGGCAACCGGTCTTGCAATTCGGTCAGATCGGCGGCAATCTGATCGCCGACCAAATCCGAGCGAATCGACAGCGCCTGGCCCAGTTTGATGAAGGTTGGCCCCAGATCGCGCAACGCCGCCGCCAGTCGCTGGCCGGGCCGCCCGGGCACATTGTGGCGCGAAATCGACTGGAACAGCCAGCCCAGCCCGGGCACGGCGATGCTGACCTCGTCCCGGAACAGAGCGTCGTAGCGGGCCAGCGTGCGTAGGATCACGGCCATCCGAGCGAGATTGCGAAGCGTGCGGAACATGCCGGGCCCAAGAGTGGAGAGAAGATTAAAGGGGGAGGGGAGAGGTCACGGAAATCGTGCGCCGTTGGTGGCTAGATCCGCCAGCCGGAGTGAATCGCGGCGATGCCCCCGGTTAGGTTGCGATAGCGCACCTGGGTGAAGCCGGCCGCAGCGATGCGTTGGCATAGACTGTCCTGATCGGGAAAGCGGCGAATGCTTTCGACCAGATAGCGATAGGCACCCTCGTCCCCGGCGACGGTCCGGCCCAGGTGCGGCAGCACCTGGAACGACCACGCATCATAGGCTTCACGCAGTCCCGGTATGACCACATGGCTAAATTCCAGGCAAAAGAAACGCCCGCCCGGCTTGAGAACCCGGTGCGCCTCCTGCAAGGCCTGATCGATTCTGGTCACGTTACGCAGGCCGAAGGCAATGGTGTAGGCATCGACCGAACGGTTGGCCAGCGGCAGTTTTTCCGCGTCGCCGACCAGCCAGTCGATGCCGTTGAGCACCCCGCAGTCGTAGGCGCGGTTGCGTCCGACCCGGACCATGGCTTCGTTGATGTCGCACACCGCTACCGCGCCGCCGCCGGCTTCCAGGAAGCGAAAGGCGATGTCGCCGGTGCCGCCGGCCACATCCAGCAGCATCTGGTTCGGCTGCGGCTTGATCTGAGAGATCAGCGACGCCTTCCACAGCCGGTGGACGCCGCCCGACATCAGATCGTTCATCAGATCATAGTTGGAGGCGACGCTGTTGAACACCGAGCGGACCATGCCGGCCTTGGCTTCGGGATCGACTTCGCGGAATCCGAACCAGCGGCCTTCTGGTTGCGTCTGGTCGGCGGCAGGGGGCGTGGGTCCGCTCATATCGGCTGTCGTCCGTCAGGTTCCGGTCATGGGTCGCACCATAGACGGATGCGGCGGTGATTGCCAGACGCGAAGCGCCCCTGGACCCAATGATTTGGGAAGGCTCGTCATGCCCGCCTTCATTCGCGCCTTCCGTCTGCTCGACTGGTATGATCGCAATCGCCGCGATCTGCCCTGGCGCGCGCCGCCCGGGGTTCGTCCCGATCCCTATCGGGTGTGGCTGGCCGAAGTCATGCTTCAGCAGACCACGGTCGTGACCGTTATCCCCTATTACCACGCTTTCCTTGATCGTTGGCCGACGGTTGAAGATCTGGCTGCGGCCGACGACCAACAGGTCCTGCGCGCTTGGGCTGGGCTGGGTTATTACGCCCGGGCCCGCAATCTGTTGCGCTGCGCTCGGATCGTTGCCCAGGATTTGAACGGCCGTTTTCCAGGAACCGAGGAAGACCTGCGTCGCCTGCCCGGGCTGGGTGCCTATACCGCAGCAGCGGTCGCGGCGATTGCCTTTGACCGCAACGCGACCGTGGTTGATGGCAATGTCGAGCGGGTCACCGCTCGCCTGTTCGCGGTCACTGAACCGCTACCTGCGGTCAGGCCACGGCTGCGGGCCCTGGCCGCGACCCTTACCCCACCGCTGCGGGCGGGTGATTTTGCCCAAGCGATGATGGATTTGGGCGCAACCGTGTGCAAACCCCGGCGTCCACTTTGCGCGGAGTGTCCGTGGCGGGACGATTGCGTCGCGTTCGCCACCGATAGCGCCCGGTCTCTACCGGCGCGAGTCGCCAAAGTGGCCAGGCCGACTCGGAGCTGGGTTGCGTTCTGGCTGGTCAATCCAGAGCGGGCGATCTTGTTTCAGCGTCGTCCGGCCAAGGGCTTGCTTGGCGGTATGAGCGGTCTGCCGATCATTGATTGGCAGGGAGGCGACTGGCAAGGGGACGAGCCGCCTGATCTGGCCGCGATCGAAGTTCAGGCTCCGTTGACGGGGGTACGCTGGCGGGCGCTGGCGGGCGGCATTCGCCACACTTTCACCCATTTCCATTTGCAGGCCGGCGTGATCGTCGGCCATGCCGGGCCAGCATGGTCGCAGGCGGATGGTTTTTGGGTTGCGGAAGCCGATCTTGCCGCTCAGGCTTTGCCGACCGTCATGCGTAAATTGGTTGCACATGCGCTGCGGTTAGTCGGAGATGATCCGTGGAATAAATCTTGACGCAATCTCCTAATCGAGGTTTGCATCAGGGGCTATCAACGAATCACCGCTCACAAGAGGCGGCGCTAGAATACCGGTTCGAATTAAACGTGAACCGGCGGGCGCGAACCGGCGGGGACGCATTAACCCAGGAGGAAGACCCATGAAGCAGCTCGGCGTGCTGGTCGCGGCGGCAGTGGTCGGAATGGCCACAGGCATCCCGGCCACAACGGCCCTGGCCGCAGATACGATCATGATCGGTTTCACCGTTTCCGAAACCGGGGCACTCAACGTCGACTCGACCGGCCAGATCAACGGTTTCAATCTGTGGCGGGAGCAGGTCAACGCCGCAGGCGGGATCAAGGTTGGCGGAAAATTTTATCAGGTTGCATTCAAGACCTATGATGATCAGTCGAAGTCTGACCGGGTGCAGCAACTGTACAGCCGTTTGATTCTACAGGATAATGCTGACTTTCTGTTCAGCCCCTATTCCTCTGGCCTGACCGCGACCGCAGCGGTAATTTCGGAGCAATATGGTAAGGTCATGATTACCACCGGTGCGGCCGAGGATAAGACCTATCAGCTTGGTAACAAGTATTTGTTTCAGATGTACACCCCGGCCTCGCATTACCTGACCGGTGCGCTGGATGCGCTGAAGGCGAGGAATCCGGCTGCCAAGCTGGCGGTGGCCTATGCCGATGACGGCTTCTCTAAGGCGGTGGTCAGCGCGGCGCGGGTCTATGCCAAGAGCATTGGCATCGAGGTGGTGTTCGATGAAGCCTATGCCAAAGGCACCACCGACTTCAGCCCGATCATCAACAAGATCATCACCTCCAAGGCCGATGCCTTGGTTGGTGGCGGCCATTACGCCGATGGCGCGACCCTGGCCCGGCAGTTGTACGACCAGAAGGCACCGGTAAAGTTTATGTCGCTGTTGGTGGCTCCGGACAGTCCCAAGTTCGCCGACATGGGCGAAGCCGCGCTGCATGTCGCCGTGCCGTCGCAGTGGCAGCCGCAGGCGACCTATAAGCCGGTGTTTGGTCCGGACTCGGCGGCGTTTACCAAGGCTTATAAGGATAAGTATGGGGTTGAGCCCAGCTATCACGCTGCCGGGGGGTATGCGGCCGGGTTGCTGTTGCAACATGCGGTGGAGCAGGCCGGAACGATCGATACAGAAAAGGTGACGACGGCGCTGAATGCGACCGACGCCATGCTGTTCTTCGGCCATATCAAGTTTGCGACCGAGTCGGAGCGGCATGGGCTGCAAATTGGTCATGAAATGGTCCAGGCGCAGTGGCAGAAGAAGGGTGAGGCGTTGATCAAGGAAGTGGTGTGGCCGAGGGAAGGCCAGACTGCCGATTTCGCTTATCCGATCCGTTAGTTCTTTGTCTTCGGCTTTATCCTAGCGCATATGGGGCTTTGCCCTGGCCCCACCAGGAGCCTGGAGGCCCCTTGTGTCTGAAATTTGTAGCATGATGGTGCTACCGAGTGGGTGGGAGAAGCGAAGCCCCGTAGGGGCGAAGCGAAACCCACCCACTCGGTAGCGGCCGGGATCCCGTTCGCCCCGAGGTCCAGAAACCGTGGTCCAGC
>CAUYTZ010000506.1:0-2003 GCA_963575695.1 uncultured Gammaproteobacteria bacterium
CCGTTGGTGCTGGCGGCGGCGATGCTGGTACCGGCGCTGGCGGCGGTGGTTATCGCCACCCCAACTCTACGTTTGACCGGGGTTTATCTGGCCATCGCGACCATCGGCCTGGGTGAGGTGTTGCGCGTGTTTTATGTCAACGTTGAGTTCACCGGCGGCGCGCTCGGTCTTTCCGGCATTCCCCAACGCGCCGAATCGTGGATGATTTTCGGCTTGCTTGGCTTGGCTATTCTGGGTTTTATCGCCATCGGCAAGTCGGGAATCGGCCGGGCGATGGAGGCGATTCGTACCGATGAGACCGCAGCCGCAGTCATGGGCATCAATGTCGCCAGCTATAAGATGGGCGCACTGCTGGCCTCTGCCATGCTGGCCGGATTGGCCGGAGCGCTTAACGCTCATTCGGCCTCGTTCATCGGTCCGGCCGAATACAGCTTTGAAATGGCCGTGACCATTCTCAGCTTCGCTTTGCTGGGCGGCATCGGTTCGCCGCTTGGGCCGGTGTTGGGGGCGATGCTGCTAACCGCGTTGCCCGAAGTGTTGCGGCCACTCAGCGATTTCCGTTTAGTCTTCAACGGCCTAATCATCGTGCTGGTGGTGATGTTCCTGCCGCGCGGCCTGGTTCCATGGCGGATGGGGCGGATGCCATGACTCGTCCGTTGCTTGACGTCATCGGTTTGACCAAGCACTTTATCGGCTTGATTGCGGTCCATCAGGTTGATATGGCGGTGAATGCCGGGACGATTCATGGTTTGATTGGTCCCAACGGTGCCGGTAAGACCACACTATTCAACCTGATTTCCGGGTTGCTGTCGGCCAATGACGGTGATATCCGCCTGGATGGTCATTCACTGATCGGTGAGCCGATTTACACTCGGGCTCAGTGTGGTATCGCGCGCACGTTCCAGAATATACGTATATTCGAAGATATGACCGTGCTGGAGAACGTGGCCACTGGCGGCCATTCCCGGCTGGCGGCTTCGGCGCTGGCGGCGCTGTTTCGGCTGCCCGGCTTTCGTGCTGAAGAGCGGGCGTTGCGCGCGCACGCCATGGAGTTGTTGGAGTTCGTCGGTTTGGCTAACCGGGCCGGGGAGTGTGCCGCTGATTTGCCTTATGGCGACCAGCGTCGGCTGGAAATCGCCCGCGCGCTGGCCGCCAAACCGCGCTTGTTGATGCTGGACGAACCGGCCGCTGGCATGAACCCGCGCGAAACCGAGGCTCTGGTCGGATTGGTTCGGCGTCTGCGTGAGCGCGGCGTTACTGTGCTGGTGGTTGAACACGATATGAGTTTCATTATGGATTTGTGTGACCGGATCACGGTGCTGAATTTCGGCTGCCGCATCGCCGAGGGCACGCCGGCCGAGGTCCGGCAGACTCCGGAAGTGATCGAAGCCTATCTTGGCGTCCGTGGCGCGGCGCGGCTGGCGGCGCGGAGGCCGGTATGAGCGCGTTGCTGGAGATCAAGGGCTTGCGTTTGGGCTATGGCCGTGCCGATGTGGTCAAGGGCGTCGATCTGGTGGTCGAGCGGGTGAACGCTCAATAACCGGTGGCGTTCAAGCCCGTTGCGGGACTGTCCGTTTCCGAATTAGGTCCGACAGGGAGGCCACGGTGCCAGGGTTGATGCCGAGGCGATCACCGAGATAGGCCCAGAACAGTTTATGGGGCAAGGTGTCGATAAACGGGCCGATCTCTTCTCCACTCTGGTCTCCTGTCAGGTGCGGATAACGACCCTCGACGGTGGTCAAACCGACCTCCTGACGGCGGTCGAGTCTGTCAGGTTCTGCGACGGCAGCATGTGGGGCGCGTCCTGGTGATCCCCGTTCGTCAACGATGGCGTCAAGCGCCGCGCCACGGACGCCAAGATAGGCTACGATCACTTCCGGAGTCTGCCGGACCTCGGCCGGCGTGCCCTCGGCGATGCGGCAGCCGAAATTCAGCACCGTGATCCGGTCACACAAATCCATAATGAAACTCATATCGTGTTCAACCACCAGCACAGTAACGCC
>CAUYTZ010000507.1:0-1038 GCA_963575695.1 uncultured Gammaproteobacteria bacterium
CCCTATGCCCGCAACGCCAGGACGCATTCAGACGACCAGGTGGCGCAGATCGCAGGATCGCTGGCCGAGTTCGGTTTCAACAACCCGTGTCTGGTGGACGAGCAGGGCGTGCTGATCGCAGGCCACGGTCGGGCGCTGGCAGCGCGGCGGCTGGGACGGGACACCGGGCCGGTAAGCGTACGGGCGCATCGGTCTGAAGCCCAGCAGCAGGCGTTCCGACGGGCAGACAACAAGCTGGCGCTCAATGCCGGTTGGAATGATGACCTGCTCCGCCTGGAGATGGAAGAGCTTCAGGCCTTGGATTTTGACTTGTCCATGATCGGCTTCGGCAGCGAGGAACTTGACATTCTGCTGACCGGGACCACCGAAACCGAAGGCGGCACCGAAGCCGACGAAGACTCCGCTCCCGAGCTGCCGGTCGAAGCGATCAGCCGGCCCGGCGACTTGTGGTTGCTTGGTAATCACCGCTTGCTGTGTGGCGACGCGTCTCTGGCCACCGATGTCGGGCGGTTGCTCGGGCCAGCGGTTCCGCACCTGATGGTCACGGATCCACCCTATGGCGTCAATTACGATCCGGCTTGGCGCAATGCGGTTCGTACCCCCAGCGCACGGGTCGGCAAGGTCGCTAATGATGACCGCGCCGACTGGCGGGAAGCCTGGTCGCTGTTTCCGGGTGAAGTTGCCTATGTCTGGCACGGGGCGATTCATGCAATGGTTGTGACAGAAAGCCTAGAGGCGTGCGGTTTTGTTATTCGCTCACAGATCATCTGGGCCAAACCTCGCTTTGCCCTTGGCCGGGGGGATTATCATTCGCAGCACGAGCCGTGTTTATATGTCGTGCGCAAAGACGGCCGCGGCCACTGGCAGGGCGCGCGTGATCAGGCCCCGGTCTGGCCGATTTCGACCGGCGACGACGATCAGGCCACGGTTCACGGCACGCAAAAGCCGGTCGCCTGCATGCGCCGTCCGATTGAAAACAACTCGGCCCCACAATCAGTCCGGCTCCATCGGCCAGCGCCTGGCGCGCGGCTTCGACTG
>CAUYTZ010000508.1:0-1864 GCA_963575695.1 uncultured Gammaproteobacteria bacterium
TGGATGGCCTGCGTGCCCAGTGAAAAATAGTGAGCTGCCACCACACCCGTCAGGGCGTTCAGCAACAGGGTGGCACTGAAAACCAGGAATTGTAGCACGGCCGGGTGGAGACGGTCCTGGACACAGTCGAACAAATCCTGCAACGGCGGCAGATTATTCAGAATGGTATACTGGGCGCTGCGCACCTTTTCCCAATGGGTTCTGACCCCTCCCAGCCGGTTTTCAAACTGCAGCCGGTCCACATCAGAGAGGGTGGAACGACTCTACTGCTTGTTCGTAGGCCATGTCGCCAAAGCGCGAGGCTTGGATGAAGTCCAGGTCCGCGACCAGCAGGCCGGACTTTATTTTGGAGCCGACGCGGTCGCTGCCGGGCTGGCCGATCAAGTTGGCACGTCGACCAGCGTCTTGGCCGATCTGAACGTACGCATTGGTCGTACGTCTCGCACTCCTGTCCTAACCCCTCGTCCGAAAGGCACGACCATGACCGAGATGAGTACGACGCCCCAGGCCGCGCCGCCAAGCGGCGAAGCCGAGGTGCGCGAGCAGCTTGCCGCCGAACTGACCGCCCAGACCGGCGGCGGCAGTGGCGCTGCTTCGTCCGAAGACCGTGAGGCGCTGACCGCGCGGCTCCGGGCCGAAGCCGCCGAGATCCTGGAGTTGTGCCAGATCGCCGGCCAACCGGCGCTGGCCGCCGGCCAACCGGCGCTGGCCGCCGGCTTCGTCCGCCAGGGGCTGTCGCCGTCCGCAGTGCGCAAGACGCTGCTCAAGGACGCCGCCGACCAGTTCGAGGCCGCGGCGACGGTGCCGGTCAGCACTCAGGCCCCGGCCGGCGACAGTCCGCTGATCGCCGCGATCAAGGCCAGCTATCGCAAGGAGTTTGATCCATGACCACCGTGCCCAACCTGTTCGGTCCCGGCTACGATCTCGCCACCCTGACCGAAGCCATCAACCTGATCCCCAACCAGTGGGGCCGCCTGAATGAGTACAACCTGTTCCCGGCCGAGGGCATCACCACCCGCGACATCGCGCTGGATCTGGTCAACGAATACCTGACCATCCTGCCGGAAAAGGAACCGGGATCGCCTGCGACCGTCGGCAAGAGCGAAGACCGCTCGGTGCTGTCGTTCCGGGTGCCGCACATCCCGCACGAGGAACTGGTGCTGCCGGCCGATGTCCAGGGCCGGCGTGCGCCCGGCCAAATCGGGCCGGACTCAATGACCATGGCCTATCAGCGCAAGGTCGAGGCCGGGCGGCGCAAGTTCGCCCTGACCCTGGAGTATCTGCGCATGGGGGCGCTCAAGGGCGTCATCGTCGGCGGTTCCGGCAAGACCCTCTACAACCTTTACAGCATCTTCAACATTACCCAGAAGACGGTCGATTTTGCTCTGGGGACCAACACCACCGACATCGACGCCAAGATCAACGAGGTGCTGCGGCACATCGAAGATAATCTGCTGGGCGAAGTGATGTCCGGGGTCATGGCGCTGGTCCGTCCCGAGTTCTTCGACAAGTTGATCAGCCATCCGTCGATCAAGGAAGCCTATAAATACTATTCCGCGACCGGTGCCGCGCCGTTGCGCGAAGATGTCCGACGACGCTTTCCCCATAAAGGGCTGGTGTTCGAAGAATACCGTGGCGCCGGACAATTGGTCAATGGCGCCACCGCTCGCTTCATTGCCGCCAATGATGGCCACGCCTTCCCGCTGGGCACGACCCAGACCTTCAAGACTTACTTCGCTCCAGCCAACAAGGACGAGTTTGTTAACACCCTCGGCATGGAGGCCTACGCCTGGCCGGTGCGCACCACCGATGAACGCGGCTGGCGGATTATCATGGAAAGTAACCCGCTGCCGCTGTGCCGGCG
>CAUYTZ010000509.1:0-3274 GCA_963575695.1 uncultured Gammaproteobacteria bacterium
CCAGTTCGGCAAAGCCGATCAGGCTTCCGACCAGGGCATCGGCCCCCCCCCCCCCCCCCCCCCCCCCCCCCCCCGCCGGGTCCGGCCCGCCCGGCCCCCGTCAAGGGGCCCCCCACACCCCCCCACCCGCGCCCACTCCCCACAGCACCCACCCCCCCCCTGCCCCGACGAACACAACCCCCCCGACCAACCACCCCACGACCAACGCACGGAAACCCCGCCCACCCGCCGAGGAGTCCTCCGGCCAGGGCCGCGATCAAGGTCGCCCCGATCGCCACCAGTAAGGCAGGACGCAGGCCATACAACGCGCGGCTGAGTACGTCGCGTCCGAGCGCATCGGTGCCGAGCAAAAACAGGGTGCCGCCTTCGGCCGGACAGACCAGATGGCCCCGGGCCGGGATTAGGCCCCACAGGTCATAGGCTTCGCCCAAACAGAAAAAACGCAACGGCTGTACCGAAGGCGAAGCTGCCGAGGTTACTTCTGGATGGCGGATCTCGGGGCCATAAGGGGTGAGCACCTCGACGAACAGGGCCGTAGCCAGCAGCAGCGCGAATAAGACACCTGAAATCAGGGCGGCACCGCGTCCGCGAGATCGGCTGGCGTTCGATCGTTCCAACCGCAGTTGCCGCCGCCGCTCGCCCGGTCCGGGTGTCCAGGGATCAAACGGCGCGACCGAAACGAAATGTGGCAGACGCCGCCCAGTCGCATTGGGGGCTGGAACCAGCACCACCGGCGTTGGCCTCTCGCTCTGGAGGCCTTCACCCGGGACGGTGGAGTCTGCTCGTTTGGTCGGCGGACTCATGGTGCCATCCTCGCGGTTCGTGGATCCCGAGCGGTGGGATCAGCCACGACCATGACCATGCGCAGCATCGCGACCAGCGCCGCGACCAAGGCCCCGAGTGTTGTCACCGTCCAGCCTGCGGCGGCAAAATCGCGCCGAATTACCGCCGCCACCAGCCCTGGTCCCAGTGTTGGCAGGTCGAGCACCACCGAAACCACGACCACCGCCGAAACCAGCTTTGGGGCTAGCGCCGCCAGATCGGCCAACACGGTACGCCAGATCAGCCATCTGCGGCACTGACGTGTGATTTGGTGGTGGGGCAGCGGGGTTACTCGCGCCAAAACCATCTCCGGGCGCTGGTCGATCGCGTTTAGCGCCGTACCAACCCGGCGTATCTGGTTCAGTATCGGGCCGGCAGCCACGATCAAGGCCGGTAGCCAGACTCCGGCCGCCACCGCGCCGAGCTTGGTCGAGGTCCATGGCTGGCCAAGCAGTCCCGGTTCAAACCACAGCGGCCCTGGTCCGGGACCGTTCCAGCCGACCACGGCGGCGAAGCGAATCAACAGCGCCAGCGGCAGCGCGGTCAGCAGCGGGGCCACGATTTGAAGCGCGGCCCCCGCTCCGGGGTAGCCATGATCGTCACCGCTCAACCACGGTCCCAGGCCAGCACTCAGACCACCGATCATGACCAGAGCGGCGGCGCTGATGCCGCCGGTCAGAATCAGGCGATCGAGCGTTTCCCCCTGAACCAAGTTGGTGCCAAGCCAGTCGAGCACGCCGGTGGTTGTCGGTGCCAGTGTTGGATCGGCCAGGGCGATCAGGAAGCCGACCAGAACCAGTCCAACCCCTGTCGCCAGCAATCCCAAGATCAGACGCAGCCAGCAGCCGAGCACACCACGCCGCGCCGCCCATGGTGGCTCGAGGTTGATGCCGTCCCGCTTTGCGCTTGCCTTGGTCATGCCTGATCCACCGCCAGCCGTACCTGTTCTACCACCGTATCCACCTCGGCATCGCTCAACCCAGGATGAAACGGCAGGCTGATGGTGGCATCGCCGATCCGTTCCGCCTCTGGATACTGGCCGCGACGATAGCCCAGTCGCTCCCGGTAATAACGCAACAAGTGCAGGGCCCGGAAGTTGACCGCCACCCCGATGCCGGCCTGTTGCAGCCGATGCAGCACCGTATCCCGCCGCTCGGGATCAACCCAGATGGTGAACAGGTGGTGAGCATGGACACCATTCCGCCGCACCTTCGGCCACGCGACCCCCTCAACCCCGCTCAACCCCGCCACATAGCGCGCGGCGATCGCCGCACGTCGGTCCCGGGCTTGGTCCAGCCGCGCCAGTTGCGGCAGCAGCAGTGCCGCCTGAAGGTCGTTCATATTGCATTTCCAGCCCAGTTCGTCCACGTCCCAGTGCTGGTACAGCCCATGATAGCGATCGGCGGCGCTCTTGTTCATGCCGTGCAACCGCAGGCGCAGCAAACGCTGGTAAAGCGCCTCGTCGTTGGTCACGATCGCGCCGCCTTCACCGCAGGTCATGGTCTTGGTGGCATAAAAGCTGAAAATGGCCGCGCTCGAAGCCTGGCCGGGCTTAAGACCGTCGCGGCTGCCTTCGATGCTATGGGCGGCATCTTCGATCATGGCCAAGCCATGGCGCGCGGCCAGAGCACGCAACGTCACCATGTCGCACATTTGGCCATAGAGATGGACTGGAATGATCGCTCGGGTACGCGGGGTGATCGCGGCTTCGACCCGGGCCGGATCGAGTGTCCCGCATTCCGGCTCAACATCGGCCAGAACCAGAGTGGCACCGCATTGCAGTACGGTGTTAGCGGTGGCGACGAAGGTCAAGGGCGTGGTGATCACCTCGTCACCCGGCCCGATGTTCAGCGCCTTCAGCGTGATCAGGTTGCCCATGGTCCAACTGCTGACCCCAACGCAGTGGGCCACGCCCAGAGACTCGGCGAAGCGACGTTCGAATTGTGCGGTGCGCGGGCCGGTGGTCAGGAACATCGAGGACAAAGTTTCGGCCACTGAAGCCAGTTCGGCTTCGCCCAGGGTATGGCGAAAGAAATCAACCTTCATGGCCGTCGCTCCGTTACAAGATCCGCCCATCGCAGCGAACTTCGGCCAGAACCCGTTCGGCGTCGAGCAAATATCGGTAATATTTGGCGGTTGAAGTGCGCGGATCATCCGGATCAAGCTCGCCCGATTGCAAGCCCTCCAATACCTCGCGCACGCCGTCCTCGGCGGTAACTTCGGCCTGGAAGCCCAGTCTGGCCGCAGCCTTGTCAAAATTGACCCGATAGCTGCGCTTGTCTGGATCATCCGGAGCCAGTTCCAGCCGAGTCGCCGGCAGTGCCCGCTGAATCACCTGCGCGATTTGCATCACTCGGTAATTCTGCTGGCTGCTGCCGATGTTGAACGCCTCGCCATTGATCGCCGTCGCCGGCGCGTCCATCGCCAGTAGTACCGCTCGACAGATGTCGCG
>CAUYTZ010000510.1:0-1278 GCA_963575695.1 uncultured Gammaproteobacteria bacterium
AATTGAAAACGAGACATTTAATACGTTGAAAAATCAAGGCTATAATTTCAAGCATAATTATGGGCATGGCAACCAGTTCTTAGCCAATGTATTAATGATGTTGATGTTTCTTGCTTTTCAGATTGATCAGATAAATGAGTATCAATCCGCGCATTCTCCTCTCTGTCGCAGCACTTTTCCTGCTTTGGTTGCTGTCGGCCACCTTCTATACTGTTAGCGAAACGCAGCAGGCACTAGTCATTCGTCGCTGCTCTCCCCACTCTCCCGGCCACGGCTCCATGAACTGGTTGAGGCCGACGCCGCGCGGCAGGCGGCCGTCGAGGATCAGTTCAATGATGTCGGGGGCGAGTAGGGTGAACTGGAGTAATTGTCCGATGTAGCGGGCGGCGACCTTTTCGTTTTCTGCGATTTCTTTGATTGTGGCATATTGCTTGGTGTCGAGCAATTTCTTCCAGCGGTGGGCACGGGCGAGTGCTTTGATGAGGGTGGCGTCGGTCCTGGCCGGTGTCGGAGTCCAGGCGGTTTCGGGCGCGCCGGCGGAAGTCCCGGTTGGGCCGATGATCAGCTTGCGGCCCCCTCTTTTCCTGAACTTGATCGCGAGATAGACGGACAGAATGCTGCCGTCGTGGCTCAGGGAGAGGTCGGTCACGGGCGGGCCTCCAGGGCCGGGCGCAGATCGGCGACCAGGGTGGCGAGGCCGTCGGTGCGTAGGTCGATGCGCACGCCGTTGGTGTCGACCGTGGCGCGGGCGACCAACAGCCGAACAGATCGGCGGCGGTCCAGCAAATTAACAACTTGATTTTTCAGTCGAAGTCGCCTGATGCCGGCAGCCAGAATGGCGGCGACCTTTTCGGTTTCTGCGATTTCTTTGATTGTGGCATAGTGCTTGGTGTCGAGCAATTTCTTCCAGCGGTGGGCACGGGCGAGCGCCTTGACCAGGGTCGGGTCGGCCTTGGAGGGCGGCGGCGACCCGTCCGGCTGGGGCGAACCGGCCGGGACCAGGATCAGCTTGCGCCCGCGACGGCGGCTGAAGGCGATCGGAACATGGACCGAAACGATACTTTGATCGCTGCTGACGGATACTTTGGTCATGGCCTGTTTTCCTTGGGTCAGGTTGCCGGGGCAAGAGCCGGGCGCAGATCGGCGGCCAGGGTGGTCAGGCCGTCGGTGCGTAGGTCGATGCGCACGCCATTGGTGTCGACCGTGGCGCGGGCGACCAACAGTCGGACCAGGCGGGCTTGTTCGGCCGGGAACAATTCATCCCACAAAGGATCAAGG
>CAUYTZ010000511.1:0-1074 GCA_963575695.1 uncultured Gammaproteobacteria bacterium
GATGGGCGGGCAGGCGACGTTTCACGAGGCAGATGTGACTGCCATCGTACATGGTGGACGCGCCGCTTTAGCTTCGAGTTTGGGGGCTTCGGTGACCTTCGGTGGAGCAAACCGCCGGGCTAGGCTCGTGGTTTCTGGCCGGTTGCCGTTTGATTTACCCGACTGGGAGATGCTGCGCAGTGCCGTATTGACTGAACCAATCAAACCCCTGCCCGTGGCACCAGCCAGCGTCTGATAAACGACCGGCACACCATCACTGCCATCATAGTTCCGGTTGGCCGCATACAGACCAGCCGCCAAAACCCGCTGTTGTGCGCAATCATTTGGTCAAGATGCTCCTTGCAAGCCGGCGTTTCCAGCATCGCTCGCACCGGCAAAGTTGCCAATGATGACCGTGCCGACTGGCGGGAAGCCTGGGCGCTGTTTCCGGGTGAAGTTGCCTATGTCTGGCACAGCGCGGTTCATGCGCGTGTGGTCGCCGAAAGCCTGGAGGTGTGCGGTTTTGTTATTCGCTCACAGATCATCTGGGCCAAATCTCGCTTTGCCCTTGGCCGGGGTGATTATCATTGGCAGCACGAGCCATGTTTATATGCCGTGCGCAAGGGCGGTACGGGCCACTGGCAGGGCGCGCGTGATCAGACCACGGTCTGGCCGATTTCGACCGGCGACGACGATCAGCGCCGGAACCCTGACTTTGGGTAAAGCCGACGCGATCAAAACGTCGTCCGGCGTGACCATGACGGGCACTGCGATCCTAAGTTCAACGGGCTTTGCCAACGAAATCGGCAACCTTACGGGTGCTGTTGGTAACGAGGTGAAGATCGACGGTCAGACCTTCACGGTTAACGAAGCGGGAACCACCACTTACGCCGGCTTTATCTCCGGTGCCGCCGGCAACCTGACCAAGTCTGGCGCAGGTACTCTGACCCTGTCAGGAACCAACACCTACACCGGCTTGACGACGATCAGCGCCGGAACCCTGACTTTGGGTAAAGCCGACGCGATCAAAACGTCGTCCGGCGTGACCATGACGGGCACTGCGATCCTAAGTTCAACGGGCTTTGCCAACGAAAT
>CAUYTZ010000512.1:0-1091 GCA_963575695.1 uncultured Gammaproteobacteria bacterium
AGCCTGAAAAATGCTTCAGGAAAACAACGGCTTCTCCAAGACATCCTGCCCCGTCCATCGTGACCTCCGCTCAGAATCAGTGTGCCGATCGATTCGAAACACAGGCCCCTTGTCAAGAACTGTTTCACCCGATTGCCCTGACGCCGAGGGCGGCGCAGATCGCCAGCAGGGTGCGGAACTGGAACGCCTCATAGCTGCCGCCGACATCGGCCGGGCTGCTGAACTTGATGTCCTCGCCGGGCAGCAGCACCTGCATCGTGCCTGGCTTGAGACCGGCGACGCTGGCGCCCCCGGCATCGGGTGCGCCTTCGCCGATCACCGACCCGTCGGCGTCGGGCCGGGTGATGAAGCCGGCGAACAGCGCCGCCACCTTCTTGCGGTCGAGTTCGGCGTCATCGTACAGATCGAGCAGCCACAGCTTGACGATGGCCGGGGCGAAGCGCGACAGGCCGCGGGTCTGGCCGCCCTCGACCGGATCGACCAGATGGATGATCTCGGAGGCCGGCACCCGTACCGGCATGCCGCCCGCGCCCCAGCGGTCGGTGGTGTCGGCGGGATGATTACGCCAGAACCAATAGGCGACCCGCACGCCAATGGCATTGAACTCGATGCCCTGGCGGATCATGTTGCCGCCGGCGGCCGGCTGAGTGAGGCTGAGGCACAGTTGCTCGGACGGCAGCATCTGTAGTTGCAGCGGCACCGACAGCCCATCCGAAAGCCGCCGGGGCCGAAAGCGGATGAACACCTCCCCGGCGATGAACAGCTCGCGCACCGCCCGGCGCAACTGGCCGTAGAAGTCGGTCAGGCCCTCGGCGTCGGACTCGTCGGTCCAGTGCAGCCATGCCGCCTGGATCGCCTCCTTCAGCGCCGCGTCCCTGACCAGCGACGAGGGCTTGATGCCGGCGCCGACCGTGTTGCTGGCGAAGCTCTCGACCGCCGCCGCCGCGTAGCCGTTGTTGCGCACCAGATAGCGCGCCCGCGCCGTCACCGTCGGCCCCGAGGCCGCAATCAGGGTGTTGATGTGAAAGCTGGCCGGAATGAACGAAGCCAGCCGCCGCCCCAGCGCCCCGGCCTCGATGCCGCCGATCATG
>CAUYTZ010000513.1:0-28498 GCA_963575695.1 uncultured Gammaproteobacteria bacterium
GTTGTCCGTTCCTGTGCAACACACAAACTGCGAAAAATTTCTTATTTCCGCCTGAATGGTATCGAGGCGGGAAACCACGCCGAATTCGGCCACGGTGTTGCGGTCGATCAGGCCATGGGGGCGCAGGCACCTTATCCGCCTCGATGGCAACCGGCTTCAAATTGCCGCAATCGAAACAGACCGGTTGCGCTTTCCCACCGGCACGGCGGTGGCCGCCATTCTCCGGTCCGGGTCGGCGAAGGTGATGTCCACCGCCTGGGACGAACTGGAGAAACTGGAGGAAATTGCCACGCAGGGTGCCCGCGAACTGGGCGAGAGCTTGGAGAGGCAGGGATACTTCAGATAAGGCGCATCCCCGCGAGAATCAGCTCAAGAACACCAGCCTTCACCGCCCCACCGGAAACTCCCAAAGCCGCCGCTGTTCGTCCCACGGCTCGGGGATATTTTGGAGCATCCGGTTGACCGACAAGCCACGGGGCTGGCGACCGTCGAGGATGGCGGCGATGATGTCGGGGGCGAGGCAGGTCAACGGCCAGAGTTTGGCGACGTAGGCGATGGTCATCTTTTCCTGCTCGGCGAGGTCGGTGATCGACTTCGCCTTGCCGGTTTCCAGGCGGCGGCGCCAGCGGTGGGTCTTCACCAGCGTCCTGACCAGGGTATCGTCGACATTGGCGGGTGCGACCAGTGCCTCGGGGACGCCCTCGGGGGTGATGATCAGTTTCCGGCCGCCCCGGCGCTTGAACTGGACCGGGACGCGGATGATCAGGGTGCCGACTTCGGCGCTGGTGGTCATGCGGCGGCTCCTTGCAATTCGGTGGCGACGCTGCGCAGGCCGGCGGCGCGGAGGTGAACCTCGAAGCCCTCGGTGGTGACGCCGACCTGTTCGACCAGCAGGTGCAGCAACCGCTGCTGCTCGGTCGGGAATAGACTGTCCCAGACGGTGTCGAGGCTGGCGAGGGCGTCGACGATCTCGCGCTCGCAGGCCGTATCGGACTCCCCGGTGGCGGCCAGGGTCCGGGCGGTGATCTCGGGGGAACGGAACACTTGCCGGAGTTGGGCCAGCACCAGCGCCTCGGCTTCTCCGGCCGCCAGCGAGCGCACCGGGCAAGTCGCGTGGCCCTGTTTGATCGCGGTGGTGCAAGTATAATATCGATACAACCGGCCGCGTCGCCGGGTGTGCGAGGGCGTCATCGCTGAACCGCAGGCGGTGCAGCGCAGCAGGCCCTTCAGCGGCGCTGGGGTGTCGGCGCGGGTGGCGTTGCCGCGTCGGCGGGAGTTTTCAGCCAGGATGGTCTGAACTCGCTCCCAGGTCACGCCGTCAATAAGGGCGGTATGCTCGCCGGGGTGACTAACGCCCTTATGGACGGCCTCGCCGAGATACAGGCGATTGTTCAGAAGCTTGTAGACGAACCCCTTGTCGATTCGGATGCCCTGACGCTCGTTGCCGTCCTGGGTGGTCCAGGACTTGGTCCGGTGGCCGGCAACCGCCAGTTCCTCGACCAGTCGGGTGGCGGAGCCGAGTTCGAGGAAGCGGCGGAAGATCAGGCGGACCAGATCGGCCTCGGCGTCGTTGACCTCCAGCTTGCGATTAACCACGTCGTAGCCGAGCGGCGGGATGCCTCCCATCCACAGGCCGCGTTTGCGGGAGGCGGCGAATTTGTCCCTGATCCGCTCGCCGGTCAACTCACGCTCGTACTGGGCAAAGCTCAGGAGAACGTTGAGGGTCAGCCGCCCCATGCTGGTGGTGGTGTTGAACGACTGGGTGACGCTGACGAAGGTGACGCTGTGGGTGTCGAACAGTTCGACCAGCTTGGCGAAATCCGTCAGCGCCCTGGTCAGGCGATCCACCTTGTAGACCACAACGCAGTCAACCAGCCCGCGCTCGATGTCGGCAAGCAACCGCTTCAGGGCGGGCCGCTCCATGTTGCCGCCGGAAAAGCCGCCATCCTCGTAGCGATCGGGCACGGCAAGCCAGCCCTCATGCTTCTGGCTCTGGATAGGACAAGCCGGCGTCACGCTGGGCATCAAGCGAGTTAAAGTCCTGTTCCAGTCCCTCTTCGCTGCTCTTGCGGCAGTAGACGGCGCAGCGTATTTTCTTCTGCGGGGCGGCACTCATAGCCGTTTCTCCCTCTTGTTGGGGTTGGTGACGCCGAAAAAGGTCCAGCCATTCCAGCGAGTGCCAGCGATGAGGTTGGCGATCGCCGACAGCGACTTGAAGCGGCGCCCCCGGTACTCGAAACCATCCTGAATCACGGTGACGTGGTGGGCGACGCCCTGCCAGTCGCGTACAAGTTTGGTGCCGGGCAGCAGGCTGGTCCCGGCTTCGGGTGCCCGGCGCTTCGCCGGTTTGTCCTCGACCAGGGCGTTGAGCTTGGCCTGATGGGTGGCCGTAAGGCCGCCGAAGGTCAGTTCCTGGATGCGCTGGGCCAGCCCCTTGACCAGAAAGCCTTTGCGGTAGGCCGGAGGCTCGGCACCAAAGTACTCCTGCCAGAGGGCCTTCAATTCATCCTGAGGTTTGCCGTGCAAGTCGGCGATTTGCTTGAGAATCGGCAAGGTCATTTGTTCTCTCCACACCGGGTTTTGGTGCGGACATGACCGCTCTGTTCGGCGGTGAAGTCGAGAGAACATTCTCTCTCCTTACCCATTGACTTGGCTTGACTTCCCAGCCGCTTGGCCCGGGCGCGCAGGAAGCCGGTGGCCAGGATGCGGCCCACCTCGTCGAGTCGCTCGTTGGCGGACAAGTGATCAGGGGATAGGAAGGGGGCGCAGGCCGGATTTGTCATACCGGCGATGATAGGAAGCCGCCAAACCGAGCGCAAATCAAAAAAGTTTCCAATCTCCTATCAATAGCTGGTGGCTTTCTTGCACCTTGAGACGCAAGGAATAATGTTACCGATTTCTACCTATTGACGAGCCTGCAATGTTGCGAGACAAAAGCATCATAAAACCCAATCCGGGGGAATTCCATGTTCACGCACCAACCAACCGGAGCATTTTCCGCTCGTCAGAACCATCATCAGCCGGCAGCTACGGAAGCTATGAGCCGATCGATAGGGTTACGCTGCCAATGCCAATCTTGTGGGGAGTCGCAGTGGGTCGAAATGCGGCCGAACTGCTGCATAGATGACGTGAGGGTACAACTGGAATGCCCCCACTGCGGATGCCATGAATTTGATATCTTCTCAATCATACCTGCCGAGCGTACCAGATGACCCTGCCGATGATGTTGACTTCATCGACAGAGCGCTCATAGCTTGAGTACCTCTTGTTGGCGGAAGAGATCGATATCTTCGGCAGATCGGAATTCAGCAAATATTCCACCCGTTTAACCACCACGCCGAAGCCATCCCAGATGACGAAAATTCCCGGCGGAGACGGTCCCCGCCGGCTGACATCAATGATCACCCGATCTCCGCTCATGAGTTCAGGCTCCATCGAGTCTCCATCGACCGTGACCACCCGCAAATTTTCCGGGCGGGCACGAAAGTCGTGGAGCACGTAGGATTCCGGAAAATCCCAGTAGGCAATGACTTCAACGGGGGCATCAACGAACGCTCCCGGTCCGGCCGACGCCCGCACATCCACTTCCGGGATGCGCACCATGCCAATCGATGGCCCGACAATGGGAACAGGATGGTTCGCGGGGCGCCCTCTGGTCTCGACAGGTCCCTCGTGACGCAGTTCCGCGTGTGAACAGCCCAGGTACTCGGCCAGGGGGCCGATGAGTTCCTCGGGCAGCTTCTTCGGTACTCCCTTGAAAATGAACTGATAAAGGTAGGCGTGATTGCGCCCGAGGGCCAGGGAAGCCGCCTTGTAGTCGGTCGGCGGGGTTCGCTCCTGGATCAGCTTCTTCAGCCGGGCGCGAACGGGATCGAGTGCCATGATTGGGCTCCGAGATTGGAAATAGGAAATTGGCTACTTTTTATCGTTGTGTCAACCGGATTGTCTCACCTAACCTATGCCATCCACAGATATCTGGGATCGTCTGATGCCGACCATAACCGAACAGTTCCGCGCCTTCGTCGAGGCGTATCTCGCCAGCTCCGGCGTCAAGCCCGCTGAGTTCGGGCGACAAGCCCTGGGGGACCCCGGCTTCGTCCTGAACCTGCGACGGGGCCGCTCCTGCAAGCTGATTACCGCCGATCGGGTGGTCGACTTCATCGCCAGCCAAGGCGGGCAAAATTTCGGGCTGCTGTTCCATTCGAGAAAGTCAGGCGAAACCCACTCCCCTTAATGGGAAGCTGACGTTTCCGATGATCCGGAAGATCGATGCCGATATCGGTCGAGCAATAGGGATGTCCCGCAGCAATTGAAGAGACTTTTGTTGTGTGGATCGATCTGAACGCCGCCATTCAATTGGTTAATTTGTTGATATTTTTCATTCTTGAGTGGGTGTGGAGGCAGCCAATGACCGCTCATCTGTTGCTGGATGCCCATAAGGAGAATCTTGTCGGCGCAACCATTGCCAAAGGCTCTGACCCGAGCGCCATAACGGAAGCTCGTGAACATCTGAACCCCTTCGCAGCCCACGGCGAGCGTCATCGGCTCCGTTGTCACCGGATGCCGCCGTCCCCGGCCGTGGCGGAACGGCGCCGCGAGCAAACGACACTTTCCAAAGCCTACCACGCCGCCCGCCGGCAGTGGTTCGACCGGGTGCTCGACTGCCCCGAGGGGCCGCGCGTCCGCGCCATGGTCACCTGGATCAAGACTCTCGGCCCCGACGACGCCGACGAACTGGTCGAGGTGGTGGCCGGCGAGGACTGGCTGCTGGCGGCGCCACAGGAGGTCCGCTTCGCCGCCTTGCAACTGATCGGCGACCAGATCGGCCGCATCCGCCGCGAGGCCGGAGTGCCCGAGTTCGACGATCCGCTGCCCGACCAGCCCGAAAACGCCTTCCAGATCATCCGCCGCCTGCTCAACCCGTGAAGGAGAGGACTCAACGCATGAAGATCAGCGTCAAGGACATGGCCGACCGCCATGTCGCGTCCAACCGGAAGCACTGGAGCCACGACCGTTTGACCACGGTCGGCGCCTCCGAGACGTTCCTGTGCGCCCGCCGCACCGCCTACGCCAAGGCCGAGACCGCTCCCGATCCCGACTACGAGGACCGCTACGGCGCCCGTGTCCGCGGTGATCTGATCGAGAATCATTTCTGGGAGCCGGCGATCCGGGGCCAGAAGCCCGAGGGCGTCCAGTTGCTGTTCGCCGGCCGCGAACAGAAGACGCTGGTCGATGGTTATCTCTCGGCCACCAGCGACGGGTTGTTGGTCGGGGTGGCGCCGGATGCCCTGGCCCATCTCGGCGTGCCCGATCTCGGTTCCGACACCCTGGTGGTCGAGTGCAAGTCGATCGACCCGCGCGTGTCGCTGAAGGAGGCCAAAGCCGAGCATTCGGGGCAGACCCAGGTCCAGATGGGGCTGATCCGGGCCTGCACGCCGTACCGGCCGAATTTCGCGCTGATCAGCTACGCCGACGCCTCGTTCCTCGACACCATCACCGAGTTCGCGGTGGCGTTCGATCCGGCGGTCTATGCCGCCGCCAAAGACCGTGCCCGGCAGATCATGCTGGCCGAAGACCCGGCCACCCTGCCGCCCGAGGGCCGGATCGCCGGAGGCAGCGAGTGCCGGCACTGCGCCTTCCACCACCGCTGCCAGGGCGCGGTCGTCGGCGCCATTCCCCGCGACAGCGTGCCGGTCGGCGCCAACGCGCTGGCGCACCTGAAGGCGCTGCCCCTGAACGCACAGATGGGCAGCACGAGCAGGCCGATGGCGAGGCCGAAGCCGCCGGCCGGCGCCGCGAAGAGATCCGCGAACAGGTGCGGGTGCTGTTGCGCGAACTCGGCACCCGCAAGGTCGAGGGCGACGGCTTTTCGATCTCCTGGTTCCCGGTCAAAGGCCGCAAGTCCCTCGACCGCAAGGCCGCCGAACGGGCTGGCCTCGATCTCGCCCGGTTCGAACGCGAGGGCGATCCCTCCGAACGCCTGACCATCACCCTCGCCTGATCATCAAGCAAAATCCGCACAACCAGAGGAGCAGAGAGTCATGACCAGCACCGCAGTCGCCACCAGCACCCCGGCCGGCGTCCCGGCCTATCCCGGCGGTTTCGATCCCTACGCCGCCTACGGCGAACAGGCCACAGCGAGCAAGGTTTACATCACCTTCAAGAACGGCGAGTACCTGTTCGGCGCCGACCAGGAGGAAATCCCCCTAGGCACCCGCTTCTTCGCCAACATGGCCGGCTTGCGCATCGGCTGGAAGCACTGGAGCAACAAGCAGGTGACCGACGAGCGCATGGGCCTGCTCGCCGAGGGATTCCGGCCGCCGGCCCGCCACGAACTCGGCGACACCGACCAGAGTCAGTGGGAACTGGACGACAAGCGCCAGCCGCGCGACCCCTGGCAGCAGACCAACGAGCTGACCCTGCGCGGCATCGAGACCGGCGACGAGTTCGTGTTCGCGACCTCGGGCAAGGGCGGCATCGGCGCGATCGGCGAGTTGTGCAAGACCTACGGCAAGCTCTATCGCCAAAAACCGGGGATGGCGCCGGTGATCGAACTCAGCAACGACCACTACAATCACAAGGTTTACGGCAAGACCTACTTCCCGGTCCTCAAGCTGGTCGACTGGGTGCGGGAGCCGGATGCGGTCGAACCAGCTGTCGCCGTCGTGGCTGCCGCCCCGTCGGCCCCGGCCGCGACGCCTCCGGCCGCGCCGGCAAAGGCGCCGGAACCGGCCGCGCCGAAGCGCACCCGTTTCTGATCCCCACCGCCGGCCCCGGAGCATCTCCGGGGCCGGCATCCGGTTCCCGAACGGACCTCTTCCCGATGCGCGACCACGATTACACCGTCTCGTCGGAATTCCTGGCCGAGTTCTTCGGCCCGGCCACCGAGCACGCCGTGGAACTGCGCTCGCTGCCCAACGAGCGCGGCGCCGGTCCCAACCGGCCGCTGTTCGGACGCGACCTGACCCTGGTCGAGGATCATTGCCGGCGCTGGGACGGCACCGGTCGGGCGATGTATTTCGGCGTTTGCACCCGGACCATCGGCTCTCCCGGCGGCAGCCGCGCCGATCTCGCCGAATGCCCGGCGCTGTGGGCCGAGGTCGACACCCGCAAGCTCGGGCTGGACAAGGCGGCGGTGCGCCAGGCGGTGGTGACACTGCCCCATCCGCCCAGCATCGTCATCGACAGCGGCGGCGGGTTGCACTTCTACTGGTTGCTGAACGAGGCGATCGACGTGCGCCAGGGAGCCGAAAACGCCGCCGAAACCGAGGACGCCATCATCGCGGTGCTGAAGCAACTCGCCGGCATCATGGCCGGCGATACCGCCGTCTGCGACCTTCCCCGCATCATGAGGCTGCCGGGCAGCCACAACACCAAGCCCGAGGTGATGGCCACCAACGGCAACCAACCGGCCCTGGTCACCATCCTATCGGCCGACTGGTCCCGTCGCCACGAGTTCTCCGATCTCGTCGAGTGGCTGGACTGGCAACGCCCGGTGGTGACTGCGCCGGTGTCGCCGGACAAGGAAAAACAGGCGTCCGACGACAACCCCTATCTGGCAGCCGCTGCCCGGCTGGGATTCAAGCCACCGCTCGATGTCGAGAAGGCGCTGGCCGCGATGTCGTACCTCGGCACCGGTGACGCCGGCATCCACCAGACCCAGCTCCGGGTCTCGGCTTCCCTGGTGGCGCAAGGCGTTGACGAGGATGAAATCGTCACCCTGCTGATGGCCGCGACCCTGCGCGCCGCCGGCCTGCACGCCCGCACCTGGAACTGGCGGCGGGAAGAGCGCGCCATCCGCACCATGATCGCCACCGCGCGCACCAAGTTCGTCAAACCCGTGCCGCTTGCCGCCGCTGTCGCGCCAGAAGCGGCGGCAACCGGGGGCGAGGCCGAGGTGGTCGATCTTGGGGCCGAACGGAAGAAGCGCGCCGGCAAGGCCGGGAAAGCGCCGGGCGACAAACCGGCCAAGGCGGACAGCGAGGATGCCCTGATCGCCCGGCTCGGCGAAGCGGTGATTTCCTATTGGCAGACCGAGCGCGGCCCGCTGATCGTGGTCGCCGGAGACCCCTGGACCTACCGCGACGGCGTCTGGCACCTGTTCGACACCGCCCTCCACCATACCCTGCGCGTGGCCATCCAGGGGGTGATCGCTTCGGCCGGCGTCTCCCCGGTCACCAGCCTGCTCAACGCCGTCCACCGCTACGTCATCGAGCGGCCGGTCCTGAACCGGGAACAGGTGCCGTGGGACGCCTCCGGCTTCATTGTCGGCCGCAACGGCGCCGTCAATCCGGAAACCGGCGCCATGGTGCCGCACAGCCCAGAGCTTTACGCCACCTCCCGCATCGAGGCTGACATTGATGCCGCCGCCGTCTGTCCGATCTGGTTGTCGTTCCTCGAGGCCGCCTTCGCCGACCTCACCCCGGACGAAGCCGTCCGGTGCATCGACACCCTGGCCGAGGTGTTCGGCTCGTTCCTGATCCGCAGGAAGCGCCGCGAGCTGACCAAGGCGCTGCTGGTGGTCGGTCCCACCCGCACCGGCAAGAGTCAGGTCGCCACCGTCGCGCGCGGGCTGGTCGGCGGCAGGCCCAGCGGCATCCGGGCGGTGTCGTTAGCTGAGCATTTCGGGGTCGAGCCGCTGATCGGCGCTTCGGCCTGGATCGCCGACGACGCGGTCAAGGAGAACGAGTTCCTCGACGCCGAATGGTTCAAGGTCATCGTCGACGGCGCGCCGATCTCGGTGCCGCGCAAGAATCAGCACCTGGCGCACCACCTGGGCCAAATCTTCGCCGGTTTCACACCAGTAATCAAGAATCGGTCTCCGGTACAAAAACACCATGTCCGGCCCAACCGGCGGCTGAGTGACGCTGCGGTGGGGCAAATCGACGCCACAATACAATCCGAGCAGGTCGAACGGCGACTCCAACTCCATTTCCCGCTCGGTGTCCTGGTCCGGAAACTCCTCCACCCGCACCACCAACGTCTCGCACTGGCGCAAGAACGCCTGCGGCAACCCGGCCATGACCTGATCGGCCAGGGCTTCGATCTCGGCCAGACTGGGCGGCGTGGTGCGGTGAAACCCGGTACGGCTGGACATGGACGATTCCTGTTCAGGCGGTCGCAACCGAAATAGACCGCCGCTAAAGTCCCGGCTCCTTGACCGGCCTTGTTAACCGGGCCCCTTGACCCGAAGACGATACGGCGTTACCTGGAATAGGATACCACCGCAACCGAGAGGACGGGCCACGGTATGAACGAGAAACTGACCGGCGCAAGGCGTCAGATAGCGCTACGAGAGCTGCACGGGTGGGCGGAAGTCGAGGACCGGGATGCGGTTCGCAAGACCTTCCATTTTTCCGATTTCAGCCAAGCCTGGGCGTTTATGAGCCGGGTGGCGCTGCTGGCGGAAAAATCCAACCACTTCCCAGAACTCTTCAATGACTTCAACCGGGTTGAGGTCATTCTCGCCACTGCCGAGGCCGATGGCCTAACCCAACGCGACGTGGACATGGGCCGCCACATCGAACAGTTCGCGCCGCAGCACGACAAGTAAGCTGGGCCTTTTCGCCGAAGGTGGGACAGTCTCACTCAAGCCGCTGCCATGGAGGCAGATTTACCGCCGCGGCCACTCCAGGCCTTCTGAAACTCATTGGAAAAACTGGTGTGCGGGCTACGATGACCAGCGCGGTGGCTGGCAAATGGCGTCTCGGCCTCCCGTTCGCCGGTGGTCGACGCTTCATCGGGAGTCTCCAACGCGGCCAGCGCCAGCATGGTGTACATCGAAATCTGGGTTCCGCCGAACGGTGACGAAGAGACCGTGGTTCGTGGGGTGGAGGGCTGACTGGCGACTTGAGCCGAAATCTTGATCGCCACTTCGTCGTCGTCCTGATCGGACACGATCTTGCCGGTAGCCCCTTGGAACTTGGCCGAGAAGCGGTTGTAGATCTGGGCCAATGTGGTCGGCTTACCCTGGGCGTAGAACACGCCACGGTTGGAAGCGGCCGCATCCGGAAACAAATCCCGCGCGACTTGGTTAGGATTTTCGCGCATCGCCTTGATGAACTTGGAGGCTCCCCCCGCGCCCAGAAAATGAGCCATGTACAACTCGGTCGAACCAATCTGGCCGCCGATCTTTTCTTCCATATAGTCCTTGTTGTCCCGGGTCAGTTCAGCGGCCATCAGTGCCGAGGTCTTGGCATCCTTGCGCAAATCAAGAATCTCGCGCCGCAGCTCTGGATCGGCCACAAACATCCGGCCATCGGGGCGACGCTGAATGGCGTCGGCATAGCGGCCCAAACCATGGTCGGCCCCATGCTCCTTCATCGTCGCCAGCCAGGTACCATCCAGAAACTGATAGAGGCCGGTGGCACTACTGGTCGATGCCTTGGAGTCGGTTTGGAAACTGCTCTCCACGGCAGCTTTTTCCATTAGGTAGGAAAAATCGACCCCGGTCTCCACACTGGCCGCACGCACCGCAGCAACCACCGGCGCTGGCCCGCGCTTGGTCAGCGCGGCGACGTCCATGGCGTTGGGAATGCTCATCGTACTCTCCCTGGCTGCATCTTGCGAACGAACAAGCAAGCATCATGCCAGTTCTAACGCCCTCACAAGAAATTAGACCGAGGGGCCGGGCCCCTGGTAAGATTCTCCCCTGGTAAGATTCTAAGGAGCAAAGCCTCCTGGCCGGGGCAGGAACGGAAAAGGGTAACAGAAGCTCATGCCCAGTGCGGTGCGTGTGATCGGGCTGATGCTGCTGGCCGAAATCGCCAGCATGGCCGGATCGTCCAGCTATCCGGTGGTGCTGCCGGAATTGATGCGGGTGTGGGGCCTGTCCCCGGCTGACGCCGGCTGGATCGGCGGGGCTTATTTCATCGGCTACGTCGTCGCAGTGCCGGTGCTGGTCGGCATCACCGACCGGCTGGATGCCCGACTGGTCTATTTCGGCAGTTGTGCGGTTTCGGCGCTGGCCAGCCTCGGCCTGGGCTTGACCGCGACCGGACCGTGGTCGGCGGCGGGATTGCTGGCGCTTCAGGGTGGGGCGCTGGCCGGCACCTATATGCCCGGACTGCGAATCATGACCGAACGACTGCCGGACGGGGCCCGACTGCGCGCGGTGCCCTATTATACATCCAGCTTTGGAATCGGGGTTAGCCTGTCGTTCCTGATCGCTGGCTGGGCGGCACATGATTTCGGTTGGCCAGCGGCCTTCCTCACCGGGGTCGCCGGGGCGCTGATCGCGATCGTGCTGGCGCTCGCGGCGGTGGCCGGAATCCCGCGCACGGCGACGGCGATCGAGGATGTCCCTTCGCCCGGCAACCGCCGCCGCCACCTGCTCGATTTCCGGCCGGTGCTCACCAACCGTGGCGTGCTGGCCTTCATTCTGGCCTATGGTGGCCACTGCTGGGAGTTGTTCGCGTTGCGCTCATGGGTGGTGGCGTTCCTGGTCTTCGTCGCCGGCCACACCACACAGACCGGCGCTGTCGATCCGCTGCTGTCGCGCTGGGCGACCGCGATCATCCTGATCGGGGTTCCGGCCAGCATTCTGGGGGCCGAACTGGCGCTGCGCATCGGTCGCGAGCGCTTAATTCTGGCCGGGGCCTGCGGCGCGGTGGTGGTCGGAATCGCCTGCGGCCTGGCCGACCAGGCACCGTTCGGTGTGGTCGTAGCCCTGCTGCTGGTGTTCAACACCCTAATCATGGTTGATTCGGGGGCGATGACCGCAGGCGCACTCGACCGGGCCCGAACCGGGGAACAAGGCGCGACCATGGCGGTGTATTCATTAATCGGCTTTGCTGGCGGCGCGCTGGGACCGGTCGCGGTCGGGCTGGTCTTGAGTGTGGCCGGCGGTGCCGACTCGGCCTGGGCCTGGACGCTGGCCCTGGCGACCATGGCCGCCGGCTCGGCACTAGCAGTGCTGGCCATGGTCGGACTGGGCGATGCGCCACTGCCAAATAGCGACCAGGCCGAAGACCGGACCGAAGGTGGTAACTGATGACCAAGCGCGGAATTCCAAAGCTGATCCCGGCGCTGGCACTGGCGCTGATGATCGCCGCCGCCGGAGCGGTGCGGGCGGAAACGGGACCGGAGTCGCCCTCCCCGTTCGGAGTCTGGTTCACCGCCAGCGGCAAGGCGGCAATCGAAACCTTCCGCTGCGACGCCGCCACCCTGTGCGGCCGCATCGTATGGATGGCCGATCACACCGCGCGCCTGTGCGGAATCGAAATTCTGCACGGCTTCGAGCCGGATGGCGAGGGTGCATGGCACAAGGGCACGATCCTCGATCCACGCGACGGCGAACGCTGGCAGGCGGTGATTTCGCCGGAAGCCGGTGGCGTGCTGCATGTGCGCGGCTTCGTACTGGTGCCGCTGCTGGGCCAGACCCAGGTCTGGACCCGGGTGCCGGCCGACTTCTCTGAGCGCTGTCGGCCGGCAACCGATTGAGATTGATGACGCACTCGACCTTGAAGGATTTGGCCCCTTGAGCACCATTCACATCATCGGCGCCGGGCTGGCCGGGCTGGCCTGTGCGGTCCGACTGACCGCCGCCGGCAAAACGGTCGCGGTTCATGAAGCGGCACCCAACGCCGGCGGGCGCTGCCGCAGTTTTTATGACCAGACCCTCGACCGCCGAATCGACAACGGCAATCATCTGCTGCTCAGTGCCAATCGCTCGGCACTGGCCTATCTGGCCGAAATCGGTGCCAGCGAGACCTTGATCACACCCGAGCGGGCCGAATTTCCGTTCGTCGATCTCGACAGCGGTCAGCGCTGGCTGGTGCGGCCCAACCGTGGCCCGCTACCGTGGTGGCTGCTCAACCGCTCGCGTCGGGTACCCGATACCCGACTTGGCGACTACGCCTCGGGCCTCAAACTCCTGACCGCGCCTAAGTCGGCCACGGTCGCCGATTGTGTCGCCCCCGATCATCCGCTCTACCGCCGATTCTGGGAACCGCTGACCCTGGCGGTGATGAACGTCGCGCCCGATCAAGCGGCGGTGGCCCCGCTGCGGCTGGTGCTGCTGGAAACCTTCGCCCGTGGTGCCGAGTGGTGCCGGCCGCTGATCGCACGCGACGGACTGGCCGACAGCCTGGTCGAACCGGCCCTGGCCTGGTTGCGCGCGCGCGGCGTGGAGCCGGGATTTGGTCGTCGCCTCCGCATACTGGGCTTTGAGGGCGGGCGGGTGGCGTCGCTGGACTTCACCGGCCAGAACGTAATGCTTGAAGCGGGGGATGCGGTGGTACTGGCGGTGCCGCCGGCGACCGCTGCGACGCTGGTTCCGGGACTGACCGTGCCCGAGGGCGAGACACCGATCGTCAACGCCCATTTCCGCTTGCCGCGCCCGGCACCCTTGCCGTTCGGCCAGCCGTTCATCGGCGTGGTCGGCGGAGCGGCGCACTGGGTGTTCGTACGCGGCGACATCGCCAGCGTCACGGTCAGCGGGGCCACCGATCTGGTTGATCTGGCGGCAGAGGAAATCACCGCTCGGTTGTGGCGGGATGTGGCCCGGGCGCTGGAACTAGACCCCGGCGAGGCACCACCGCCGTGCCGAATCGTCAAGGAAAAGCGCGCGACTTTTTTGCAGACTCCGGCCAATCTCGACCGCCGGCCACCGGCACGGACCGCATGGCCTAATCTGATGTTGGCCGGAGACTGGACCGCAACCGGCCTGCCGGCGACGATTGAAAGCGCGGTGCGCTCGGGCCAGACCGCGGCTACGGCGTTGCTCCGGCTTTAAGTTCCATCCAAACAAAGTGGGTCCAGGAGCCTGCCCTGCTAACGCCCAGCCCCACCCAAAAACATATAGAGCACCACCGCCAGCGCCGCGCCAAGTCCAAGCATGACCACATAGACTGAAAACGGAATTCCAACCCGTTCGCCCGGTCTCGGTTTGCCGGGACGGCGAATCGGACGGCGAACGGGGCGCGGAACAGTCGAAGACGCTAAAGCCGCCACACCGGAAATACCGCCCTTGCGCGGATCGTGCAGCGCCAGCAACTTCCAGGTGAAATCCAGATCCTGGCCATCCTGGGAATTCGGATCGAGCCGGACCAGACGAAAGAAGCCCTTGGGCTTGACCTTGATCGCCTCGTGAAAAGCCTGGGTCGCGGCCTCCGGGCTTTCATGGACATACATCGTCTTCCAGCCCTTACCCTTGGCGAACTGGACCGCGAAGCGAGTCGGCTGTGGAGAAGGAGGGGGCGAAGACGCCATGGCCAGGATGTTTTCCTTGTGATTTCAGCCGCCGGGGTTTCCACCCACCACCACCACCCCCGACCAGGGCACTGCCCTGGACCCGCCTTATTGGGGACGGCAATCAAACTACCGCCGCCGCACCGCTGCGGCCAAATCAGCGGCAAACTCATCCAGCAGCGCGGACAAGACCCGGACCTGATCCTCAACCTGATCGGGCCGCGCCGACCGCTGATAACGCTTGCGACCACGCTCCAGCACCTTTTCATCCCGAGTCGCCCGCAACTCCCAGCGCACCGCCAGCAGCGCCAGGCCATCGGCATCGATTTCAAAGCTTTCAACTTCGATCGGCAGTTCCAACTCAACCTGAGCGGCGCGAGCGGCGGCTCCGGCCAGCCAATAGCCAGCCCCCAGCCGGTCGGCCAAAGCGATCGCCAGCACCCGCTGCATGCCGGAACGCAGGGTTTCCGCCCAGCGTTCGCGATCACTGACCACCAACCGGTTGTCGGTGGCACGACGCACCATATCGGAACGGTCGAGATACTCGGGCACGGTCAACGGCCCCAAGGCCACCCCGACCACCGCCTTAACCGCCGGGACCGAAACCGTGACTCCGGCGGGCTTGAGCACATAGAGCACGGGTGGCGGGACCACGGCACAACCACCCAACAAAACCAGCAGCAGCAACGCCCGTACGGCGAACAAAGAACGCACCATCAACGGCCACTCCTGCCCATAACCAGGGCGTTGGGATTGCGCTCGATCTGTTCGGCGAACGCCCGCAGCGAGCCGGAACTCGCGGCCAGATTGCGCAACAGGGTTTCCAGATCCCGCACCAGCGCGGCGCGCGGAGCGGTCAGGGTTTGCAGAGCGGCCAGCATCGCCTCACCTTGGGCCAGGGCGCGGTTGGTCGCGGCCAGGGTGGCTTGCAACCCGACGGCGGTTTCAACGCTGCGCTGGTCGAGCGTGGTCAACAGGTGGTTCGAATGGCCAAGCGCCGTCATGATCTGGGGCTGGGCATCGCCCAGCAGGGCTTCGCCGCGTTTGGCGGCATGCTTCAACGCGGAGATCGTCTGGTGCAACTCCACGATCATCGCCGGAGCCAGATGACGAGTAACCTCGGCGATTTCGGCCACCGAGAGCATGGTCGCCGCCGCCGACTGAACGATGGACTGGGTATCCGGTGACGAGAGCAAGCCATGAATATCGCGCAGCGCGGCCAAACCGGTATCGGCCAGATCCTGGAACGGCAGCCGGCTGATGGTGTCTTTTATCGCGTTGATGCCACTGCGGACTTCCGGGATTTCCAACAGGCGCAAGTCCAACCCGCTGAGGGCGGGGTCGCTGTCTGGATGGTAATCCAATTCGATCTGCAACTGCCCGGTGATCAGGCTTTGCATAACCAAAGCCGCACGCAAACCCCGCTCAACCATCCGCCGACTGAGCGCCTCGCCATTGACCGTATCGCCATTAATTTCGCCCTTGGCCCCGGTCAAGCTGATCCGGGCCGGGTCGAATTCCATGATCACCGGAATCGAAGCGTCGCCGCTTTCGGCATTGATCCGCAACAGAATATCAATCACCGTACCCACGCGCACGCCGCGAAAGGTTACCGGCGCGCCGACGCCCAGCCCGGTGACTGAGCCATGAAAGACCGACACCGCGCGCGGCCGTTCCTGGAACACGCTGGCGCGACTGAACACGATCGCGCCGCCCAGAATCAGGATCAGGGCTCCCAGAACAAACAGCCCGATCGCCCGTGCCCCTGGCTGGTTCATGCGCGCTTGTTCTCCGTCCCAAAGGCCTCGGTACCGCCGCGACTCAGAAACTCCCGCACCGCAACATGCTCGCAGTCCCGACGCAGCGCCTGCGGTGCCCCCCAGGCGATCGCGGTCCGGGTTTCGGCATCCAGGAATACCGAATCATCAGCCACGGCAAAAATCGAAGCCAGTTCATGGGTGACGATCACAATGGTCGTGCCCAAACCGTCGCGTAACTCCATCAGCAAGCGGTCGAGCCGGTGCGCACTCAACGGGTCAAGCCCAGCCGAAGGCTCGTCGAAAAACAAGATATCCGGATCGAGCGCCATCGCCCGCGCCAGCCCGGCGCGCTTGCGCATACCGCCGCTGATCTCGGACGGATGAAAGCCTTCAAACCCCCGCAGCCCGACCAGGGCCAGCTTATAGGACACCAATTCCGCAATCTCGCCCGGCTTCAGCCCGGTATAGAGCGACAATGGCAAGGCGACATTCTCGGCCAGAGTCATCGAACTCCACAACGCCCCGCTCTGAAACAGGATCCCAAACCGCCGCCGCAACCGTTCCCGTTGCGGTTCGCGACCGGCCCAGAAATCAACCCCATCATACAACACCCGCCCAGCCGTCGGCTGGTTCAAACCGATCATATGCTTGAGCAGCGTGCTCTTACCACAACCGCTGCCCCCCATGATCACGAAGATCTCGCCCGGACGAACGCGAAACGAGACCTCCCGCTGGACCAAATACCGCCCAAAGCGCATCTCCAGGTTCTCGACCACGATTCGGGCCTCTGCCGAGGTGGTGTCGGGGATCGTCATAGGCCCCAGACCTCCAACAGGATGGCAAAGATCGCGTCGCTGATGATGATGTAAAGAATGCCAGTGACCACGGCCGAGGTTGTCGCCTCGCCAACCGCAGCGGCACTGCGACCGCACTGAATCCCGCGCATACAGCCGGCAATCGCCACCAGAGCCCCGAAGACCAAGCTTTTGGACAAACCGATCACGAATTGACTGATCGACAGCGCGAACAGGGTTTGCTGCCAGTACTGCAACGGCGACAGATCCAGCACCGTGGTTCCGACCAACATGCCGCCGGCCAGACCAACGCCGCACGCATAGAGATAGAGTAACGGCATCATCAGCGCCAAACCGAGCACGCGCGGCAGCACCAGGAAATCGATCGGCGACACGCCCAAGGTGATCAGGGCATCAATTTCCTCCTGCGCCTGCATGGTGCCGATTCTGGCTGCGAACGCGGCCCCGGTTTTGCCGGCGATTACGATTCCAGTCATCACCGCCGCCATTTCGCGCGCGGTGGCCAGACCGACCAGATCGGCGACATAAATCCCGGCTCCAAAACGGCGCAATTGCACCGCGCCGATGAACGCCAGAATCATCCCGATCAAGGCGGAGATGATGGTCACGATCCCCAGCGAATGCGGTCCGGCCTCTTCCAAAACCTCGATCAAGTCACGACGGCGAAAGCGGGCCCGGCCAGCGACCAGCCGCGCCAGCGACCGGCATAAGGCACCGCAAAAGCGCAACTGGCCGTCGAATTCGCTCATCCCCTTGAGCGTACTGATGCCGATACGGTCCACGATCGCCCGTGACGGCTTGACCCGATCGGTTCCGGCCCGCTCCGGCACCGCCCGGGCCAGAGCCAGCAACGCGGCACCGCCGCCACCAACCGCCGACACATCCAAAGCCAGGCGCCGCACCTGACACAGATCATAAACCCTGGCCAGAAACACCGCCAGCGTGCTGTCGGCCGCAGCCAACGACTCGGACGCCACCACCACGGCCGTGATGGTCTCGGCGGCCAGAGCGCGCTCGATTTCGTCGGTGTCGGCCAAGCCATCGGCCACCGCCCACACCCCACCGACCACGATCGCCAGCACGCCTTCCCCGCGAGCATCAAGCGTTACCACCCGCCCCAAGCCGGGATCACGCTCGGCCATGCCGGAGGAGGGAGAGGAAAGCCGGTTCGACATGAGAGGCAAGACAATCGATCAAGTGGTGGTTGGCCGGTTTCCGCGCCGCACAACAGGCCCGGAGGTTTGCTGTCGCGCACTGCGAACCATAATCGATTTGGCCCCCCGGCGGCATGACAATACGCATTCTTTCCAAACCGGCTCGACCTGCCCCCATTTCCACTCGTGGCCAACCAGCATCACCCCACAAAATATTGTAGCTGATCCCCGCTATCGTTGCTCCACCCCCCCCACAGTATCAATATACTGTGGTCGAGTGGTTCGGTGTGGCCCGTCCCCGAACCGGCGTTCTTGTCCGTCCGAAGGAAGCTTGTCCATGCCGCTGTCCCGTCTTTCCCGCTTCGTCCTGGCCGTTGCGGTAACTCTCGTCGTCGCGGTTGCCTCGTCCGCCCCCGGGTTCGCCGCCGGCAAAAAAGATGGCCCCCCACCCTGCGGCGCGGTCAATTTCCGCGCTATGGCACCGAATCAGGCCGATGGCGATCACGATGCCGGTTTGTACAAGTCGCGCTATGGCCGGCTTGAATTGAAGGCCACGGTCATGGGCGGGTTGGCGACCAATTATTACATGGTCATCAATGGTCGTAAGGCGGAGCCGCTGGCCGGCGGCGCAAGCAAAGCCTCCACCTCCTGCCTGAAATCAAAGCACATCAGCGTGCCAGTCAAAGCTGCACCCGCCGGGGCTTGTACCGGCATGAGACTACGGGTCGTAACCGATCGCTCTGGTGCCAAGGGCATGGCGTTGCTGTTCGGCCTGCAAGGCAGCGAGTGGCTTTTCTGCCAGGCCTCTGAATTGTAACCAATAACTCGGTTCGTCTATGGCCGTCGTTACCCGCTTCGCGCCCAGCCCGACCGGCCACCTGCATCTGGGTCACGCGCTGTCGGCGCTGACCGGGTGGCGGGTGGCGCGCGCGGCCGGGGGCCGGTTTCTGGTCCGAATTGAAGACATCGACCGCAGCCGCTGCCGGGCCGAATTCGAGCATGATTTGCTGGAGGATTTGGCCTGGCTGGGGCTGGATTGGGAACAGCCGGTACGGCGACAGTCCGAGCACCTTCACGACTACCGCGCCGCACTCGACCGCCTGCGCGCACTTGGCGTTATTTATCCCTGTTTCTGCACTCGCAAAGATATTCAGGCTGAGATTGCGGCGGCCGACCGCGCCCCCCATGGCCAGGCCGACGGTGGAGATCAACCGCTCTATCCCGGCACCTGCCGGGGGCTACCCCCGGAGCAACGGGCCGAACGGTTGACGGCCGGACTGCCGTTTACATTACGACTCGATCTGGCGGCGGCCCGTGCCCTGACTGGGCCGTTGATCTGGTCGGACCGGTTGGCCGGCACGATTGAGGCCACACCAGAATTGCTGGGCGACGTGGTGCTGGCGCGCAAGGATACCCCAACCAGCTATCACCTAAGCGTGGTGGTTGATGACGCGCGGCAAGGGGTAACGCTGGTCACTCGTGGCCAGGATCTCTTTTTCGCCACCCACCTGCACCGACTGTTGCAGTCGCTACTCGACCTGCCAATCCCAGAGTATCTGCATCACCCATTGCTGACCAATGACCAGGGGGTGCGACTGGCCAAGCGCGACCGGGCACTAACCCTGCGTGCCTTACGAGAGGCCGGGCAGCGGCCGGAGCAGGTGCGACGCATGGCTGGATTTGAGTAGAATGTGTTGAGTTTGATTCCCAATCAAGGGGGTCCAGGGCAGCGCCCAGGTCGCCGAAGGCTGCGGCTTCATTCCGCTCGCACCACGGCCGGATTCCCGCTAAGACTTGATCCGCATCGCGCCCCGCCGCCGGGGCCTAGAATGGGAAGACCAATCATGAAGTTTATGCTGCGCTCTGCCGCGTTTAGCCTGTTGGCCGCGACCATGATTTCCGGTTTTGGCGCCGGTGCCGGTGCCGCCACTGCCACCCCGGCCGTCACCCCAATCGCCACCTATGCCAACGAGGCCGAAGCGGCCCGGGCCTGCCCAAAGGACGTGGTGGTGTGGGCAAACAAGGACTCCCATGTGCTCCATGGCAAGGAGTCACGCTGGTTCGGCAAGACCAAGAGCGGCACATTCGCATGTAAGGAAGAAGCGGTTCGTGCCGGCTATCGTTTGGTTAAGAAAGACTAACCAAACTTTCAGCCTGAGTCTGAATTCAGATTTGATGCGACACATTCCCATCCCTGCCCGGAGGCTCCGGCCAGGGATGGAACCTTTGATCATGGAGAGCAGCACTATGTCTCACGCCGATTTGGCTGCGGCCATTGATGCCGCCTGGGAAGCCCGCGACACCCTGACTCCGGCCAGTCATGGACCGGTCCGCGACGCCGTTGAAGCCACCCTGGAGGGGTTGGACGGTGGAGCCTTGCGCGTGGCGGAAAAGATCGAAGGCGCGTGGCGGGTTAACCAGTGGCTGAAGAAAGCTGTGTTGCTGTCGTTTCGGCTCAACGACATGGCTCCGATTCCCGGTGCTCCTGGCGGCTCGTGCTGGTTCGACAAGGTGCCGCTCAAATTTGCCGGCTGGGATGACGCCCGTTTCCGCGCCGCTGGCTTCCGCGCGGTGCCGGGCTGCGTCGTCCGCCGCTCGGCCTACATCGCGCCGGGCGTTGTGCTGATGCCCAGCTTCGTCAACCTCGGTGCCCACGTCGGCCGCAACTCCATGGTCGATACCTGGGCCACGGTCGGTTCCTGCGCCCAGATCGGTGCCAATGTCCATCTCTCTGGCGGGGTCGGTATCGGTGGCGTGCTCGAACCGTTGCAGGCCGGGCCGGTAATCATTGAAGACGACTGCTTCATCGGGGCCCGCTCCGAAGTGGTCGAAGGCGTGATCGTCGAGCGGGGCGCGGTGCTGTCGATGGGTGTGTTCATCAGCGCCACAACCCGCATCATCGATCGCACCACCGGCGAGATCTTCGTCGGCCGGGTGCCGGCCTATTCGGTGGTCGTGCCGGGGGCGCTGCCGGGCAAGCCGCTCCCCGATGGCTCACCCGGGCCGGCGTTGTCCTGCGCGGTAATCGTTAAGCGGGTTGATGCCCAGACCCGCAGCAAGACTTCGATCAACGAGTTGTTGCGCGATTAGCTGATGCCCCCACTTGATCCCGTGGCGCTGACTCAGGCGCTGATCCGTTGCCCCAGCGTCACCCCCGACGACGCCGGAGCCTTGGACGTGGTCGAAGCCGCGCTGCGTCCGCTCGGCTTCGTCTGCCACCGGCTGCGCTTTACCGCCCCCGACCGAGACCCGGTCGAAAACCTCTACGCGCGCCTCGGCTGCGCCACGCCGGTGTTCTGCTTCGCCGGCCACACCGATGTCGTACCCCCCGGCGATCGGGCCGGCTGGTCGGTCGATCCATTCAGCGGTGAAATTCACGCCGGCCGCCTGTTCGGACGCGGCGCGGTCGATATGAAGGGCGCGGTGGCGGCATTCATCGCCGCCGTCAGCCAACTTCTGGCTGAAGACGGCTCGCCGCGAGGCTCGATCGCGTTGCTGATCACCGGCGACGAGGAAGGCGACGCGGTGTTGGGCACGCGCAAGGTTCTGGACTGGCTGACCGAACGCGGCGAGCGACTCGATCATTGCCTAGTCGGGGAGCCGACCAGCCAGCGCCAGCTTGGCGAGGGGGCCAAGGTCGGCCGTCGCGGCAGCCTGACCGGATTCCTAACCGTTCACGGGATTCAGGGCCATGTCGCCTACCCGCAGCGGGCGGACAACCCCTTGCCACGACTGGCGAAAATGCTGACGTTGCTGGGCGAAACCCCGCTCGACCAAGGCAGCAACTGGTTTCAGCCCTCGACTCTGGCCCTCACCACCATCGATGTCGGCAATCGGACCACCAACGTGATCCCCGCTCAGGGCAAGGCCACGTTCAACATCCGCTACAACGACCTGCACAGCGCCGACAGCCTCGAAACCTGGCTGCGCGGCGTGCTCGACGGCGTCGGTGGCCGCTATGAGCTGGAGTTCGTGCGTAACGGCGAGTCGTTCCTGACCCCGCCCGGACGGTTGTTCGACCTGGTTTCAACTGCCTGCGAGCGGATTACCGGCCGCCGACCGGAAGCCAACACCGCCGGCGGCACCTCCGACGCCCGCTTCATCAAGAATATCTGTCCGGTGTTGGAATTCGGTCTGCCCGGAGAAACCATGCATAAGATGGATGAAAACGTGGCCGTGGCCGATCTGGTCGGTCTGACCGAAGTTTACCTTGCGGTGCTGCGTGGCTATTTCGCTGCCGACCCAGGACGGGACTAAACCGCCCATGCCGACACTGCACGAAATCTGCCAAGGACTCATCGGCTCCTATCGGCTGGCCCGACTGGACCGCAGCGGCATGAGTCTGTTCGATACCTCAGCCGCCGGGGCCCTGCGCTCCTTTTTCGCCGCGCTCCTGGTGCTGCCGTCCTACATCCTGCTGTTCCTGCTACGCCAGCCGGAACAATTGACGACGCCGCCTCTGGATTGGATCGTGGTGGTCGAAACACTGGCCTATGTCGTCAGTTGGACCGCCTATCCGGTGCTGATGATCTGGTTGACCAGGTTCCTTGACCGGGGACAACGGTTCACGGGCTTTCTTGCCGCCTATAACTGGTCGGCACCGATTCAGATGATGGTTTATTTGCCGGTGATGGCCATTGCTCAGGCAGGCATCCTGCCCGATGGCCTGGGCGAGAGCCTGACGCTAGCGGTTACTCTGGGCCTGCTCGCCTATCAATGGTTCATCACTCAGGTCGCTCTCGATTTGCCCCCCAGCACTTCCAGTGCATTGGTGCTGCTAGACTTTATTTTGTCGATGTTCATTTCCGGCTATACCGAGGCCCTGCTGGCGCTGTAGTCGATCCGGTAATTCCCCTGGCCCGAGTCACGGTGCGATCAGGCCACGCTGGATCGCAACCGCGATGGCGTGAAACTTGCTGCTGACCCCAAGCTTCTTCATCGCATTGGCCAAGGTGATAATTAACCGTCCGCTCCGTAATACCAAGGATGGCGGCGCTTTCCGTGCACGTCTTGCCGCGACAAGACCAGCACAGGCATTCCCGCTCGCGATCCGTCAGGGCCGGCATCTCGACAAACGCGGACGAAGACAAAGACAAACCGCGCAGTTGCAACAACCGTTCATGATAATACAACGCAATCAATCGCAACGACGGTGGCAATGTTTCCGGTGTTCCGAACAATGCCTCCCGATCGCTCCAGAACAAGGTAATCAACGCCGACGACCGCCGGCCCTGAGTATCCACGGCATGGACGGGAATGATGTAACCCTGACGGTAACCATAATCAAAAGCAGTCTTCATAACCTGAAAAGAGCGCGGTTTAAGACCACGCCGTGGCTGGCACCACTCGTGATATTCTGGGCAATCGGCCCAAGTAAATGGTGCATTGCTTACAGACCCACGCAAAACAGCCGGATCTGAAGTGATATAATTCTCATCGATATAGGTTCTAACAAGATCTTTATTAAGCGATGTCTGAAAGAACGGTATCGACTCGCCAGACATAGGCATTGCCCGAACATCAAGGTACGCGAAAGCTGAAAATCCATAAACCGAAAATATTTTCTTCTCCAGCGCCAGCATCTCTTCGACGCTTTCGACGGACTGGATTGCACTTAGGGCCTCTTCCAGAAGCCGCATTTCATCCTCCTACTTGGTAGCAAGCCGACCGCGAAATTGCGGTCACTGAATACCTGTTAAAATTGACAGTTATATAATCTGTGAGTTTATGGCCAATTCACCAAGAAAATACCTGGGCAACCTGAATTTAAACAACTGGCTCCAACCGATAACGCACCAACAACGACAGAGATACGCACGATCAAGGTGCCATAATCAAAGCAACGACGCAATGCCGAAAACGGCAAGCGAGACCGTTAGAAAAAAGGGGGAGGACAACATGCTTAATTTTGATTGTAATTTTGGCGTTGGCGTCCATCTTATTTCCAAGTTCGTTACGGTTTCGGGGCGTAAAGTTCCAATTCATCTGGATGTGACCTCCTGGACCGGCTTGGAGCGGGTTGCGATGCAGGAAGGCAGATCGCTCGGAACCGTATGCGCCATGGTCGAAGACCGGCTGGGTGACGAGCTGACTCTGTCGGCCGGCTTGCGCGCTTTCGTCACCGCTTACTTCGCCTTGGCCGGCGCCCAGGACGACAGCCACCCGCAGTGGGCCGGCGGCGGTTTGCCGGTAGCGATGATGGCCCGCTTCCTACCGATGTGATCCGAGTCCCCGGATAAAAACCACCCGGCTCGTCACAACAGCGAAGTAAAGCGATTGGTGATCGGATAGCGGCGGTCGCGACCAAAGCCACGGCTGGTGATCTTGACCCCCGGCGGTGCCTGACGGCGCTTGTATTCAGCCCGGTCGAGCATGCACCACACATCATAAACCGTATCGCGATCGTGACCACGGGCGATGATCTCGTCCACGCCCAATTCGCGCTCGATCAAGCACTCTAGAATATCATCCAGCACTTCATAGGCCGGCAGCGTGTCCTGGTCGGTCTGATTGGGCTTCAGCTCGGCCGAAGGCGGCTTGGTGATCACCCGTTCCGGCACCACCCGCCCAGCCGGACCACGGGCCGCTTCAGGATGAACCCCGTTGCGCCAGCGGGCCAGTTGAAACACCATGGTTTTGTAGACATCCTTCAGTACCGAATAGCCGCCGCACATATCGCCATAAAGCGTGGCGTAGCCGACCGACATTTCCGATTTATTGCCGGTGGACAAGACCATGGCACCAAATTTATTCGACAGCGCCATCAACACCATGCCGCGCGCGCGCGACTGGATATTTTCTTCGGTGATGTCGGCATCGCGCCCAACCATCACCGGTGCCAGCATCCGTTCGAAGGCGGTCATGGCCGGCTCAATCGAAACCGTATCATAACGGCAGCCGAGCAGCAGCGCTGCGGCCTCGGCGTCCTCCAGGCTTTCGGTCGAGGTGTGCGGCGAGGGCATCATCACCGCATGAACCCGATCCGGCCCCAGGGCATCGACCGCCACCGCAGCGCTAAGGGCGCTGTCGATGCCGCCGGACATGCCCAGCAGCACACCGGGGAAACGGTTCTTGTTCACATAATCACGCAACCCGAGCATCATCGCCTGATAGATCGCGGATAGGTTTTCCATCGCTGGCGCGACCGCGCCATCATGACAAACCCAGCCGCCGCCGCCATCGCGGTTCCAGCGGGTAACCAGCAGATCCTCGTCGAATGCCGCCGCTCGCGCCACCAACCGGCCACCGGCATCGACCGCGAACGAGGCACCGTCGAACACCAGTTCATCCTGGCCGCCGACCTGATTGACATAGAGCAGCGGCCGGCCGTTCTCGCCGGCTCGGGCTGCGGCGAGTCCCAACCTGGTTCCGGCCTTGTGGGTTTCAAACGGGCTGCCATTAAGCACAACCAAAATCTCGGCCCCCGGCCCGACCCCATGCGCGGCCAGGGCTTGGCTAACCCCCGGCTGCCACATGTCCTCGCAGATCATCACCCCCAGCCGCACACCACGAAACACAATCGGCTCCGGCAAAGGCCCGGCTGAGAACACGCGCTTTTCGTCGAACACGCCGTAATTGGGCAAATCATGCTTGAGCCGAACCGCGCCGACCGCGCCGTCCTCCAACAGCAGGGCGGCATTGTACAGCCGGCCGTCCACCCGCCACGGGGCCCCAATCAACAGCGCTGGACCGCCATCAGCGGTGTCGGCAGCCAGCTCCGCCACCATCCGTTCGATCAGATCGAGGAAAAACGGCTTCAACACCAGATCTTCAGGCGGGTATCCAGCCACCGACAATTCCGGATAGATGACCAACTCCACCCCGCGCTGCCCGGCTTCAGCCCGGGCTTCACGGATGCGCTCGATATTGGCACGCAGATTGCCGACGGTCGGATTAACCTGGGCCAGGGCAAGGATCAAGGTATCGGTCATGGTCGGAGCGGCTCACACACGCTGTGGGACTGACACAAGCTGCTAAAATGCTAATCAGAAGGCATGTAATCAAGGCAGCGCCGGACCACGCGCGCCAATTCGGCATCATCAATCACCACTCCGGCACGCTCGGCCAACATCCGGTTGTGGTTCCGGCACCAGGCTTCCCGAGTTTGCCCGCGCACCCGCTCCACACAGGCGCGCACGGCCTCCGCTCCACCCCCCTCCGCTCCAACCATGACACAGGCCTGACCGGCCTGCTTCGCGGTCATCATCGGTTCGGCCTGAGACTGTGTGGCCGACAGCACGAACAGTACCATCGCCATCGCCGTCGCCTGGCGAAGCAGATCGCGTTGAAGGGTCTTGCCTGCCATAGCCCGCGATGCGAAAGTGTTAAAATGCCGTAGCGAAGGCAAGCACGTCCGCCGGGGGGTTGTCAATTAACACATTTGCCTTCGGCGACCAGGGGCTGAACCCCACCAGGAGCCTGGAGGCCCCTGGACCCACTTAACTTTCATTTACACCCGTTCGATGATCTTCTCGCCAAACAAACCCTGCGGCCGGAACAACAAGAACACCAGCGCCACCATGTAAGCGAACCAATCCTCGATGCCGCCGCCAAACGCCGGACCCCAAAACACCTCGCCCAGCTTTTCCCCGGCGCCAATGATCAGCCCGCCGACGATCGCGCCCGGAATAGAGGTGAACCCGCCCAAAATCAGCACCGGCAACGCCTTCATCGCCACCTGAGCCAGACTAAACTGCACCCCAAGCTTGGCGCCCCAAATCACGCCCGCCACCAGCGCCACCAGCCCAGCGGTGAACCACACCACCACCCAAATGGTCTGCAGCGGAATCCCAACCGATAGCGCCGCCTGATGGTCGTCCGCCACCGCGCGCAACGCCCGGCCGACTCGGGTGTAGTGAAAGAACAGCGCCAGAACCACCACCAGCAGCGCGGCGGTCGCGGCGGCAACCAGATCGAAACTGTTGACTTGAATGACGCCGAAATCGATCGGGTCTTTGGGAATGCCGATTTCAATCTTGCGAATGTCGCTGCCCCACACGATCTGGGCGAAACCATCGATGAAATAGGTCACGCCGATCGTGGCCATGAACAAAATGATCATCGGCTGATTGACCAGCGGTCGCAGCACCACCCGTTCGATCGTGATCGCCAGCACCAGCATGACCAGCACCGTTGCCGCCAACGCCAGCCACGGCGACCAGCCCATACCCAGAAATCCGGCGAAGAACATGGCCGCGAACAGCACCATCGCGCCCTGGGCGAAATTGAACACGCCGGAAGCCTTGAAGATCAGCACGAAGCCGAGCGCAACCAACGAATACATCACCCCAGACAACAAGCCGCCAACCAGAACTTCCAAGAAGAAGTCTGGCGCTTCGGCAATATTTACAAACGGGGTAACGAACAAATCGGCAAAGATGGTGTTCATGCCCGAAACCTCCGCTGGTCACGCGCCGATGGAACGCACAGCGCGCTAATCATGGCTTTGCCCCAGATAAGCGGCGATCACCGCCGGATCGTTGCGAACCTGATCCGGTGTGCCGTCACCCAACTTGCGGCCGTAATCCAGCACCACCACCCGGTCAGAAATATCCATGACCACACCCATATCGTGTTCGATCAACGCGATCGTGGTCCCGAATTCATCATTCACGTCGAGGATGAAGCGGCACATGTCCTCCTTCTCCTCCACATTCATCCCGGCCATCGGCTCATCGAGCAGCAACAGAGTCGGCTCCGCCGCCAGCGCCCGGCCCAATTCGACCCGCTTTTGCAACCCATAGGGCAAACGCCCGACCGGCACCTTGCGAATGTGCTGAATTTCCAGGAAATCGATGATCCGCTCGCACACCGCGCGATGTTCAATTTCCTCACGCAGCGCCGGCCCCCAGTACAACGCCTGCATCCAGAATGGCTGCTTCATCTTCAGCAACCGCCCGGTCATGATGTTGTCAAGCGTGGACATGCCCTTGAACAGAGCAATATTCTGAAAGGTGCGGGCGATGCCCTGCTTGGCCGCTTGGTACGGGCGCATCCGTTTGCGGGTGTGGCCCTTATAGGTGATGCTGCCCTCTTGCGGATGATAGAAGCCGTTGATAACATTAAGCATCGACGACTTTCCGGCACCGTTTGGACCAATGATCGCCAAGATTTCGCGTTCGCGGATTTCAAAACTGATGTTGGTCAGCGCGCGCACACCACCAAAATACAGGCTGATGCGATCAACTTTGAGCAGGGTATCGCCGATTATCTTGGTGCCATAAGTGCTCATGACTTGGCCCCCACCGTCCCCGTAGACACCGCCGGCACCACCGCTGCATCGCGAATTTGTAGTTCGGCCTTGATCCGGCCCTTGCGACCGTCTTCGAAGGTCATTTCGGCATCGATTTCACACAAAGAGCGGTCAGAATACAACGCATCGATCAGCACACCATATTTATCGGCGATGAACCGCCGCCGAACCTTGCGCGTGCGGGTCAACTCGCCATCGTCGGCATCCAGTTCTTTGTGCAGAATCAAAAACCGTCGAATTTGGGCCCCGTTCAGCAGCCGGTCTTTGGCCAGATCGCGGTTGACCTGTTCGATATTTTGTTGAATCAGCTCGTAGACTTCCGACCGT
>CAUYTZ010000514.1:0-7449 GCA_963575695.1 uncultured Gammaproteobacteria bacterium
ACGAGTAGTTTTTTCGATTTGGGGTTCCGTCCCGCAGTTGTCGAGCGGCCCAGGCCAAGAATCCGACGGCGAGCACAAGAATTGCCCAACCAGCATCGCCAAAGCGGGCGTAGGGGGTTGGCTCGGCCAAGGCCACCGGCAAGGGGGTATCCAGGTTAGCACGGCGGCCCAGCGCCAGCGCCGCCGTGATTCGGCCCCAGCCATCGACCACCCCGGAAATGCCGGTGTTGGCGACTCTGACCAGCGGCAGCCCTTCTTCCACCGCGCGTACTCGAGCGATGGCGAAATGCTGGTGTGGGCCGGCGGTGTGGCCATACCAAGCATCGTTGGTCAGGTTCAGCAGCCACTGCGGCCGCTCGCCGCCATCAGTGACCGCGCCCGGAAAGATCACCTCGTAACAAATCAGCGGACTGACTGGGGGTAGGCCGGGCAGGTGAATCGTGGCCGGGCCGGAACCGGCGGAAAAATCCACCCCGCGTCCGGCGACCGAGGACAGCGGCAGCCAGTCCGGCAGCGCGGTTCGCAGCGGCACGTATTCGCCAAACGGAACCAAATGGGCCTTGTCATAGCTGGCCACCGTCCGCCCGCTGTGATCGAGCGCCAGCATCGCATTCCAATAGTGGCGAACCCGATCGGAGTCGATCGCCGAGCGCGGAGCCCCGATCAACAGCAGTCCATCTTCGGGCGTGACCCCGGCCATGGCGATCCGACGCGGGGCATCCTGTTCGACATAGAAGGTGATTGCGGTTTCCGGCCAGAAGATGTGCGTCGGATGAGCGGCGGCGGCATCGGACAGACCGGCCGCCGACATGATCAGATGACGTTGAAAATTAGCCTCGCGTTCGGCCGGCTGCCACTTCAGGTTCTGCTCAATCGCCGGCTGTACCAGTCGCAGCAACACGCCGGGCACGGTTTCGTCCGTCGCCTGGGCCAGACGCAACGCACCCAGACCGCCGATGACCACGAACAGGCCGACTCCGGCCCCAATCGCCGCCCAGGCCCGACGCAGCGGTTCTTCAGAGTCGGATAGTGCCGCCGGCAAGGTTGTGACCACCACGGTCAGCAGGCTGAGGCCGTAAATCCCGATCACCGCGGTTGCCTGCAATACCGGCAACGCGCCATCCCAGGTGTAGCCGATTAGGTGCCAGGGAAAGCCGGTCAGCAGGTGGCCACGCAGCCATTCCGCCACCGACCACAGCCCGGCAAAGGCCAAGCAACGGGCCAGACCGCGCAGCGGCAGCCGGTTCAGTGCCAGGGCCACCAGTCCGGGCCACAGAGCCAGGAACGCCGGCACCCCGGCGATGGCGAAGGGCATCATCCACCAGTAACGGGCGGCATCGGTGCCGAGCGCAAACGAAATCCAATAGAGGCCGAACAGAAAATAGCCGAATCCGAACCACCAGCCGGTGACGAAGGCAGCGCGACCGCGGCCGGCACCGTCCAGCAGCCAGAGCAGGGCCGGAAACGCCAGCACCAGCAGCAGCCCGAAATCAGTCGGCGGCTGGGACAAGGTGGCGAGCACGCCCAAGCTAAAGGCGGCGGTGGCCCGGCCCTTGCCGGTCAGGGCGGCGAGTCGGGCAGCGACCCGGCGGCACTGTGTGGTCAGGAACGAAAACGGCATGGGGTATGGCCACGGCAAGGGAAGGGAGACCCGATCAGATTACCTTATCGCTTCGGTTTGCCGTTGCGTCTTTTTTGCGCTTGCGTCGGTGAAGGCATGGGATCGGTGCCCGGCTTGGTGCCTGGCTCGGTGCGTTGAATCGTCTTGGTCCAGTTGACCAGTCCGCGACCATTAATGAACGCCGGAATTAGGCCCAGCGCCGCAGTGCCAATGAATCCACCCGCCAGGGCTTGGTAGCCGAGATACACGCTGAGCAAAGCCCCCTGAACAAGGAGAGTAAGCGCCGCAAATCCCAGCCAAAGCCCGAGGTGGGAGTTGCGCGCCTGATGCTCTAGCGCGGCTCGCTCCCAGTTATGGCTATGAAGCTGCTGACTTTCAGCCATACTCAGAATTCTGTCGGCGGCACCGGGTAGAACCCGATCGTACTGGGCGAACTGTTCGGGAGGAGGAATCGGCCCACTGAAAACCGTTGCGGCAACGACGGCGAGCACCTTCTCCTTAACCGTCGGCAACATGTTTCTCGGTACCGCACCTTCGAGAATCTGTCCCACCAAGACCTCAGCCGACGAGACCGCCACAGGCAACCCGGCTCCACCTGTCGTCAATGCCTCGGTTCCAGCCATTTTGGAAGCTGGCGAATTTAGGTTAAGAGATTTCAATGTCATCGTAGCGTCTGATCGCGTTACGCATCTGGCCACCCACGGCCCGCCAATGGCCGGCGACGTTCACACCCGAATAACGCGGGGGATCAAAGGTTGGCACACCCAGCAGACTGACCGCGCCCAGGCCGGCCACAAAACTCGACCAGAAGATCTGAACATGCGGGGCGGTGGCTTGTTGCCGCTCTTCCCCGTGTCGCTTCGCGATTCGTTTCAGGTAGGTCATAAGACGGCTGCTCGCGTTGTGACGATGACGCCCGTTTACAAGCGAACGTGCTCGCTTGTGTACCACATCGTATTACGTTTCCAGCGTACCACACTACAATAGACTTCCAGCGTCGCGTAGCAAACTCTCATGCTCGATCGCGACCACGTTAGATATGGTGCGTTTCCATCGTCGCCACCAGCCTTCGGCGACCAGGGCTTTTGCCCTAGCCCTACCGAAGGCCGAGATTCCCTGGAAACCGTTGCTTGGAAAAGTTTTATGTTTTGGCCAATCAGAAATTAGTGGCTGCATCCACTTCCGGCTTTATGTCCCCCCGTGCCGCCCCACTACGGTTGCAATCACACGATACCGGCCCTAGCATTTCCCAAATGATCACGTAGTTGCCAAGGAACCGAATCATGACCATCGAGTCGCTTGCCTTCGCCCGTCACTCTCACGCCTTCCTGGGTGAAAGCCACCGGCGTAACGAACGGCGAACCTGGCTGGTGATTGGTTTGACCACAGCGATGATGGTGGCCGAAATCATCGCCGGCACGGTGTACAATTCGATGGCGCTGGTCGCCGATGGCTGGCACATGTCCACCCATGCCGGCGCGCTGACCATCGCCGCCCTGGCCTATGGCTATGCCCGCCGCCATGCCGAAGACCCACGCTTTACCTTCGGCCCGGCCAAGCTGGGCGATCTGGCCGGTTTCGCCAGCGCGGTGATTTTGGGCGTGATCGCGCTGTTGATCGCGGTTGAAGCGGGCGGGCGGCTCTTGGTTCCGGTTAAAATCTCGTTTGACGAGGCGATCGCGGTCGCGGTGCTCGGCCTGCTGGTCAATCTGGCCAGCATCTGGTTGCTGGGCGACGACCACGAAGCCGGACACGATCACGGCCATCACGAACATCATAATCATGGGCACCATGGTCACGAACACCGCGATCATGGGCATGGGCACCGCGATAACAATCTGCGCGCGGCCTATTTGCATGTCGTCGCCGATGCCCTGACCTCGGTCACAGCGATTGCCGGCCTGGTTACCGGGCGCCTGTTCGGCTGGGTGTGGATGGATGCGGTGATGGCGCTGTTGGGCACGCTGGTGATTGCGGCTTGGTCGATCGGCCTGATTCGCGACAGCGGCGCGGTGCTGCTGGATGTCGCCGCCGATCCGGCCCTGGCGCGGGCGGTGCGGGCTCGGCTCGAACAAAATGGCGACCACCTCACTGATTTGCACCTGTGGCGGCTGGGGCCTCGCCACCATGGCTTAATCGTGTCGTTGGTCAGCGGCCAGCCATTGCCGCCGTCGGACTACAAGGCAAGGTTGGCCTCGCTCGAAGGGCTGTCCCATGTCACGATCGAAGTGCAGCCGTTCTTGGAAAAGTCCTGAAAACCGAGCCTAATGCTGAACCCAATGATTTAAGGAAGTCTCATGTGTCATTTCGAGGCTCGCTAGCATAGTATGTTTATCTCAAAGGATATCCGGAAATGGAATACTTTCTGCAGCAATTGATTAACGGCCTGACACTGGGGGCAATTTATGGTCTGATCGCAATTGGCTATACCATGGTCTATGGCATCATCGGCATGATCAACTTCGCCCATGGCGAGGTCTATATGATCGGTGCCTTTGTTTCTGTGATTACCTTCTTGGTGTTGAATGTAATCGGAATATCTTGGGTCGCCCTGACCCTGCCGATTGTGTTGATTTCGGCTATGGTCTTCACGAGCGTCTATGGTTGGGTAATCGAGCGCATCGCTTATCGGCCCTTGCGCGGCTCGTTCCGGCTGGCACCGCTGATTTCTGCGATCGGGGTTTCGATCTTCCTGCAAAACTATGTCCAATTACTGCAAGGGGCCCGGGTTAAGCCGTTGCAGCCGATTATAGAGGGTGGACTGGTGCTGATGACTCGTGCCGATGGCTTTCCGGTCTCGCTCAGTTATCTTCAGATTGTGATCATTGTTTCAACCCTGGTGCTGATGATCGGTTTCAGCCGAATGATCGCGAAAACTTCTTTGGGTCGGTCCCAGCGCGCTTGTGAGCAGGATATGAAAATGGCGGCCCTGCTCGGCGTCAACGTCGATCGGACTATTTCCCTAACCTTTGTTATGGGGGCGGCGCTGGCTGCGGTCGCCGGGGTCATGGTTACGCTTTATTATGGTGTGGTTGATTTTTACATTGGCTTTCTGGCCGGGGTCAAAGCATTCACCGCTGCGGTTTTGGGCGGGATCGGTTCTCTGCCTGGCGCGATGCTGGGCGGGGTGTTGATCGGGCTGATCGAATCGATGTGGTCAGCTTATTTCACCATTGAATATAAGGATGTTGCCGCGTTTACCATTCTGGTCATGGTCTTGATCTTCCGCCCGACGGGCCTGCTGGGACGACCGGAGATCGAGAAGGTCTGACCCAAAATTACGGCGGACGCCGCGTAGCCCTTGAATTTCTCGTTCCTTTAACGCATTTCTTGTGTGCATCTTACCGGCATGGGGGAAGCTGTGCCCCTCCCGAACTCTCCTTGATCAAGGTCAAGGCTGCGGGGTGAAGAGGAAACGAAAATGCGTCCCTTGACGGAATCTCGACCGGAGAAGGGTGGGCAATCCATGCTGGTGGCGGCGCGCGGTAAGGTGACTGAAGCGGATCTGGTTCGGCTGCGCGCGTTTGGGATTTCTGCCGTGTTAGGTGCCGAGAGCATGGCGGCACTGATCAAGCAATCGGAAGTGGTGTCGCTTCCACCTTGCGGAGCTTTGTTTGAGCAGCGGCAACCGGCGGACTGGATTTATCTGGTTCTAGATGGGCTGGTCGGCCTGCTGGCTCCCACCGGCTCCGGGCATTGTTTAATCGATATGATCGGCCCGGGCCAAATGGTCGGGGAAGCGGGGATGTTCGACACCGGCTTTCATCCCGTTACGGTCCAGGCGATCACTGCGGCCCGCGCTGTCGCGGTGCCGGCTGCCGCGATGATGGTTCTGTTGGAAGACAATCCCGCTTTTCGCCGCTATCTGCTCGGCTACATGTCCGGGCGACTGAGGGTGTTGGTGCGCCAGATCGCGCGGCTGAAACTAATGACCACCCCGCAACGGGTCGGTGCCTATCTGCTTGGACTGGTCAACCGATCCAGCGGTCCGGCCACGCTTAATCTGGCCTGCGAACGACGCATGATCGCCGGCATGTTGGGCATGACTCCGGAAAGCCTGTCGCGGGCGTTCCGATCCTTGGCCTTGGTCGGGGTTCACAGCCAGGGTAAGCGCACGGTGCATATCAGCAGTCTAGAGCGATTGCGCGCCTTCACTGAAGCCTTGCCCAGCGCGGTTGAGCCGCCGTCGCCCGAGCGGGTCAAGCGGCCGTCGGTGCCCCCGGTTTCGAGTCGGCCGATGGGGGGCGTTGCAACTGGTTTGGGCCATTGGACCCGTTGCCGCTGGGTGGATTTGGGCGAAAAGCGGGAGACGTGGGCGGATGCCCAGGCCATCATGCCAGATGATCTTGAGCATATCTCCGCGCCTGCCCCGAAACACGAACAAATCACCAGCATGCGGGTCTTGTCCAAGGGCTTCCTGGACCTGCAGCGCCAGCCCGTTCATGCCCCGGCGCATGTCGGTTCGGCCTACCGCCAGCCAAACGCGCGCACTCGACGGAACTGGGATCATCGGCCCACCAGCGCCCTGACGATCGCGCTCGCCAGATCAGGGGATACCGAGACCGGCATTCGAACTTGTCCGCCACTACCCGCCATCACCTCAATCGTCGGTTCCGGCCCCGAGGCCACCGCTGGAAGATCCGCCGACACCACCACCTGGGCAAATCCAGTCGTGGCGCTCCGCCACTCCTTCCGCCACCGGTAAAGCTGACCGCTGTTGATCTCAGCCCGCCGCGCAACATCCGCGAGCACAACACCAGGTGCAAACGCCTCCGCCACAAGGGATCGTTTCTGTTCTTCACTCCACCGGCGTCGCCGAAAAACACCCGTCAAAACATGGACTTGCCCCATCACCCCGGCCCTCGCACCACTGCAAACACCATCATTTGCAGTGCGGCTACCTTCGCCGCGAGATCATGGGGCTGGTAGGTGGCCTCGGCCGGAGGGATACCTTCCTTCGCATGGCCAAGCGCGATCATCCGAACAGCACCCGGACCATCGCCACGGCTGACGGACTGATCACGATTTGCCCGCACCCGCACGGCCAGGGCTTGGTTGATGCCATGGAGCACACAGGCCGGGCACCGAAGCGCACCCGGCAGCAGTACGATACCGCGATCACCTCAGCTTTAGATAGCATGCCCGGAGAACGGGGTCTTGAATGGGTCATTCAGGCATTCAAGCGCTGGGGATAACCGCCGCCCGCTCACATGCCCATTACGGCAGCATTAGGACTCGCTGGGTGCGGTCTGGCCTTATGTGGCTCTCCTTTATAGGCCACACCCAGACCGCATTCAGCGGGCTTCCTACCGACTCTGAGAGGGGTACGGATAGCGCCGTCAACGTCCCCCTGCCCGCAATCGGAGTCTCGACCACTTAATCCACCGCCTTCAACTGCCATATGCAATATTCGTGCCATGATACTCCGTCTCCATATAGCGTGCGTGAAATGCCGGCGCGTGACGCGGGCCGACGGGGCAGCACCCGCCTTTAGCTGCCAAATGCAATATTCGTGCCAAGACCCGGACAGGCATGACCATCGTTGAGAATGGCCAAGACTTGATTATGGTCAAGGAAAAACTCGGGCATGGCAAGTTTGGCGACTGGCTGGCTTCGTGGTTCCCGCTGTCAGAAAGCACAGCGCAACGATGGATGAACGTCGCTCGGGAGTACGGTGACAAATCCGTAGTTACTACGGTTTTGGGTTCTGAAGCCCTCTCCATGCTCGCCGCCCCCTCTATGCCTACCGACGTTCGCCAGGAAATCGAGCGGCGTGCGGTTGACGGTGGTGACACCTCCATTGCCGAGATTACCCGGCTCAAATCCGA
>CAUYTZ010000515.1:0-1951 GCA_963575695.1 uncultured Gammaproteobacteria bacterium
TGGTGTTGATGATACTGCCGGTCGGGGCCGTGGGGGCCGATGGCACCAACATCGGCCCCGCGCCGACGTTACCGCCGGCCGCTGGAATGAAGCTGGGTATCGTGCCCTATCTGAGCGTGCGCAGCATGATGGAGCTGTTCAACCCGCTGCGGGAGGAGTTGCAGCAGCGGTTGGGCGTGCCGGTGACCATCGTTACCGAAACTGATTATGGCAGTTTCATCGCCCACACCGCTCTGGGTGGTTATGATCTGGTGCTGACGGGATCGCACATGGCGCGGCTGGCCCAGCTCGAGTCCGGCTATGTGCCGGTGTTCCGTACCGTGCGCGAGTTGTCGGCCACCATCCTTGTTGACCGCGACGGCCCGGTCAAATCCCTGGCGGATTTGCGCGGCCGAACCATGGCCATGCCCGATCCGCTGGCGCAGGTTTCGATTATGGCGCGGGCTTGGCTGCGGTCCCGGGATATCATCATCGGTCGTGACCTGAGCTTGGTTTCGTTCAAAACCCACAACAACGCCGCCATGGCCGTGCTGAACCAGGGAGCCGACTCCGGCGCGGTGTCGAGTTGGGCCTTGCAGCAGATGCCGGCCGACCTGCGCGACCGCTTGCGGATTTTGGCCACGACCGAGGAGTTGAGCGGGACCGTTCCCGGTCATGCTCCGGCGATCATCTTCTTGGCCAACGGCGCTCTAGGGCAGCCGCAGATTGAAACCATCAAGACCATCGTCATGCATTTCATCAACGAAACCGAAGCGGGGCGGGCCTCCTTGGGGGTCATGGACCGCGACGGTGTGATGGCGATTTCAGATGAAACCCTGCGCTCACTCGATGCCTTCATCCCAGATCTTAAGGCTTCCCTGGCGGAAAAATGAAATCGAAATTCCTGATTATTTTTGAGAGGATTCCGCTGTGGGCTAAGGTCATGCTCGGCAATCTGGCGATCTGCGCCATGTTGCTGGCTGCGATTCTGCTTAACGGCACCCGAACCTTTGAGGGCTATTTCGCCAGTCAGAGCGAGGGGATCGGGGAGGAAATCGGTGCGCTGATCAACGCCTCGGTCGCACCGCTGATGGTCGAGCGTAACTATGCCGAGATTAATGATTTCGTTCGGTCTTTCCGGGAAAACGGCCATATTCGCGGAATCGCGTTTCTGGATGTGCGGGATACGGCCGGCAGCCTAATCGCCTCGACCCGGAGCGCCGCCGGGCCGGTTAAGACACTGGCACGGGTACAGACCGCGCCGCTCCAGCGCCGTCAACCGCTTACCCTTTATGGCCAAAAATATGGCGACATCACCTTCGCCCTGACCACCACCCTTTTCGATCAGGCCTATGATGACTTCATCGAGGCCAGCGTGGCCTGGAGCGCCGGGGTTGTTCTGGTTTCGTTTCTGGCCATGGGCGGACTGGGCTACTTTCAGGTTCGCGGTATTTCAAGGTTGTATTCGGCGGTGGCGGCGTTTCGTCAAGGTGACTTCCGATCCCGCTCGACCAACGACAGCAACGACGAAATCGGACGGCTATCGGACATGTTCAACCTGATGGCCGATAGTGTGGAAGAGCGGATGCGGCTGTTAGAAGACAGCAACGGTCGTTACCGCAGCCAGACTCAGGAGTTGGAGCTGGCGCGCGATGCGGCCGAATCCGCCAATCATGCTAAATCGCTGTTCCTGGCCAATATGAGCCACGAACTGCGCACGCCGATGACCGGCGTGCTGGGCATGGCCGATCTGCTGGCCGGGTCAGAGCTTAATCAGGAACAGGGCCATTATATCGAAATCTTGCGCGGCTCGGCCAATTCCCTACTGACGGTACTTAATGATCTGCTCGATTTCTCGAAGATCGAAGCCCATCAGGTCCAGTTGGAAAACGTCAATTTCAATCCGGTGGAGCTAATCGAGTATACGGTCGATCTGATGCGGCCGCGTCTGGCCACCGAGGTCTCGCTGACG
>CAUYTZ010000516.1:0-3753 GCA_963575695.1 uncultured Gammaproteobacteria bacterium
CATAATCCGGCGTGGCCAGGAATCGGACCTCGTCGGTTGCGGTCAGCACCAGCGCCGAGCCATCCGAGACCCCGGCCCCGATCGCGGTCCAGTGCAGGCCATGGTCGGCACTATACTGCCATGCCCCCTGGTCTGCGCTGGCACCGTTACCGATGATCGCGATCCCGGCCAGGGTATCGGCGGAACTGCCGCCAACCACTGCATCGGCCGCGTCGTTGAAGCTGTGCGACAGCAAATCCGAAACCGTGGCCCCGACTGGGTCGGTGGTGTTCTCGCCGATCGCCGCCAGTGTTGCCGAACCGGTCGCGACCGGGGCATCGTTGAGCGCGGTGACGGTGGTTGAAATCAGTTCTGGCGTTGCAATTCCCGTCACCTCGGTCAGCAGACCACCGGGAACGCCGTTCCATTCGGCGGCGGGAGCGAAGCGGAGCAGGGTCTCGGAGGAGAGTTGCAGTGGGGTGGTCGCCGACACGGCTGCCGCCACATTGATCCAGGTATGACCATCGTCAGAGCTGTATTGCCAGTTCCCCTGTTCTGCGAGCGACTGATCCCTGATCACGACGATTCCGTGGGTGGTGTCGATTCCGGCAAACAGGCTGGCGACAGTCTCTCCGGCGGGCGTATGAGTGTCTTCGGCGATCGCCGGCAATGGAGGGTCTGTAGCCACAGTAACGGTCACGGCCGCTATGGCGGTTGAATAACTCGATGTGCTGCTGGTCGTGGTATTGTTGCCGGTGGAGCCGACAGTCTTACCATCGGTTTCGTCCCAGCCTTTGAACTGTATCTGTGCCGTGCCCGTTCCTGTCGTGACCGGGTTGAACCTAACCCAACTGCTGGCGTCGAGCAGCAGGGCGGCAGTAGTCGAAACTCCGCTGATACTCGTCCAGCTACCGTCGGTTCCGGTGGTCGAATCCGTCGAGTACTGCCACGAACCGCCGAGGCTGGGGCTGGTGACGCCTGTAACAGCGATGCCGCTTTTTCCAGCGTCTGTCGTTGCCTTGTCGGCGTCGCTGTAGTTGGCATGGCTGCTGTCAAGGAGGGTCGATACCTGTACGCCGGTCCCCGTAGCCGTGTCGCACTGCGCGTTCAGAGCCGTCGGCCTCCCCTGCAACAGAACCGCCACCGTGGCACTGCCCTGGTTGGAAGCCACAATATCAGAGAGACCATCGCCGTTAAAATCAGCAATCGTGACCCCGGCGGGGTTGTTTCCGCCCGTTGAGTAATCGACTTTTGTTTGGAATGTGCCGTCACCGTTGCCCGCCAGGACCGACACGGTGCCGCTGCTCATATTGGCGGTCACCAGGTCAAGTTTGCCGTCTCCCGTGACATCGCCGATCGCTACCGTCCAAGGACCGTTACCGGTGACATAGGAAGATGATGACTGGAATGTGCCATTGCCGTTGCCACGCAGAACCGAAACTGAACCAGCGTTGCTCGCGGCCACGATGTCGAGCTTGCCATCGCCGTCCAGGTCACCGAGCGCCACCGAATAGTAGGTGGCGGCTGACGTTGGGTAGTTGACAGCGGTTGGAAATGTCCCCGTGCCACTGTTGAGCAGAACCACTACCCCGGCGATACCGTTCTCCGTGGCCACGATGTCAAGCTTGCCGTCACCGTTTAGATCACCAACAGCCAATGATGTGTGCGTGCCGGTGGAAGTGTAATCATTCTTGGACTGAAAAGTCCCGCCTCCGGTACCAAGGAATACCGATATATAAGAACCACTATTATACCCAACGACCAGATCAGGATTGCCATCGGCGTTGACATCCGCGACGACGACCTTTAGCGGGCTTCCGAGGGTGGCGTAATCAACCTTAGCCGAAAACGCACCATCACCATGACCGATCAATACCGATATGGAACTGCCGCCGTAATTGGAAACCACGATATCGGCCTTGCGATCGCCGCTGACATCGCCGACCGCCACCGAATAGGGGCTGGTTCCAACCACATTTGTAGTCCGGGTCTGAAAGGTGCCGTCGCCATTGCCCAAAAGAACCGATACGGTGCCGGAACTGAAATCAGCGCTCACAAGGTCGAGGTTGCCATCGCCGTTGACATCCCCCGTAGCCACGGAATAGGGGCCGCTTCCAACGCTATAGGTGGTTGCGGTTTCGAAGCCGCTCGCTCTCACGGTCGGGCTGAAGTTGGTATCCGGAACGCCGGTTAGATTGATGTTGAGGCTGGCGGAGGTCGTGAGGCTGCCGTTGGAGGCGGTGACGGTGAAGCTCATGCTGGTGTTGGCATTGAGGGCGTTGATGGCCGTGGCGTCTGGTACAAAGACGTAGCCACCTGTTGCCTTCGTGACCGTCAGCGTGCCGTAAGTTCCGGCCAACGATACCGTGGTGTTATTCTCGGTGCCGCCCGAGATGCCGTAGCTCAGCGCCGTGCCTTCGGCGTCGGTGGCGTGCAGCGTTCCGGACTGATTGGCAAAGCTGTCCACCGCCGCAGTGTCGGTGAGGGTGATCGCGGCGGGCGCGCTCATCACCGGCGCGTCGTTGGCACCGGTGACGGTGACCGTCAGTGTGTTATTGCCGGTTAGGCTGCCGTCGGAGGCGGTGACGGTGAAGAGATCGCTGGCGTTGGCATTGAGGGCATTGATCGCGGTGGCGTTTGGCGCATAGGAGTAGGCTCCGTCCGCCTTGGTGACCGTCAGCGTGCCGTAAGTCCCGGCCAACGATACCGTCCCGTTCCCGTTGTCGATACCGTCGGAAATACCGTAGGCGTACGTTTTTTGTCCTTTATGTGTGGGAGAATGACCATGTCTCAGACCGGCGCAGTTGCACGGGTGCCGTTGGTGCTGTCGTGATCACGCAACACGAAACGGTTGTTTTCGTAGCGCAACTCGGCATGAACCCGCGACGCTTTTTCTTCATTCAGGACCACCCGGTTGGTCGGGGCCCGGCCAAGGGTGCTGCGGTCGAACGGCAGCTTGAATTCCCGCCCGACCTCCTCCGCCGCTCCCTTGACCAAGCGCAGCAGGGGCAGACCGTGAAATTCGTCCTGGGCCTTGGGCGAGGTCGCCAGCCGGCCAAACATGACCGTGGCCTCGCTGTCTGGGGTCGCGGGCGCGATTTTGGTCGGGGCCGGGGCCTGAACTGGAGCCGGCTGAGAAAGGGGGGGGCCGCCAAGCGCCATCGCGGGAGCGGCGGCATGAGGCACCTGGAAAGCCGCGAGCGTCTCGCGTATCGCAGCCAGTTCCCGCCGCAGTTCGCTCACCTGCCGGTCGGCATCGCGGGTTAACTGGGCGAAGGTTTCCAGCACGCGGGCCGATTTGGATGCCGCCGTCCGCGCCGCCTTGGCTGCGGCCAGGGACCACCCGGCACAGATCAGCGCCAGCAGCAAGCCGAACACCGTCAGGGCCAAGCCGCCGGCCAGGGTTACGGTTCCGTCAAGTCCGGCCAGGGTTGCGCTCATCTCGCTTCTCCCCCATTTTTAGCCCGTCGTTTCTTTCTCAATCAGCGCCGAGCCAAAACCTCTTCAACCAAAGTCAGCAACTGCGCCCAGGAGAGCTGAGACGGCTTGGCCTTGCCGTTTTCCCATCGGTTGATGGTGGGGAAAGAGACGCCCAGTTCCTTGGCCAACGCCTTGATGCTGCCCCGCGCCTTGATGTTGCAAGGTACCGGTTCCAATGTCGGCAAATCGCTGCTGGTCGCCGGGCTGTGCCGGGCCTTGGTCCGGCGGGGTTTCAACGTCCGCCCGTTCAAGCCGCAGAACATGTCGAACAACGCCGCCGTCACCGCTGATGGC
>CAUYTZ010000517.1:0-33151 GCA_963575695.1 uncultured Gammaproteobacteria bacterium
ACCCGCCCGGTGAATAAATTCCCTGGACACCTTCTTTATTTGTCAAAATCAGCGCTGATCGAACTTGATTTCAATCCGCCGGTTGCGGGCCAGAATCTCCTCGCTCGTACCACTGGCCAAGATGTCCCCGGCGCAGATCTACCCCTGTTCCAAAACACCCCCGACGATAGCGGCAACAGCATCGGGGCCGCGCTGTGGGCCGCAGCCGATCTGGGTGATCCGCTCCCGCCGCAGCTACCGGGCGGGGCTAACGGGGTGTACCCGGGCGTGGTTTGGATAATGGGATTTTTTGACCGGCCGTTAGAAATTTAAAAAAAAAAATGGGGGTGTGGGTAATTCCTCCCCCCCGCGGGTTTGGGCGGCAGCCCGATCGAGAACCCTGGGCAGTTACCTCGATTTACAGATCAATCACCGTACCTTCAAACCAGTGTCGGCCTTGGCGGTCTTCAACCTCGATGACCCATAGATCCGGATCGTAACTTATTTGGCGTTCAACGTATCGGTCGGCTTCGGCCTCTGGTATTGGTTCTGGCCCGGTTCCGCGCGTCCACACCAATTTGCCGGAATGTCGGACCTGGGTCAGCACCCAACAAAATCCATCAAGCCGGTTGACCTTAAGCAGCACGACTCCCCGGCCGCGATCGCCCCTTCGGACCACGACCATGGGCACGCCTTGGCCGTCGGCGGCGCGAATATGGGCCGACACCCAAAGATCAGTCGGCAGGCGGTCTTCGTCATCGCTCATGGTTTAGGAGCCGCTTTTAAGGCCGGCACTGGCCATCACCGTGGACCCGATATTTGTAACTGGTCAGTTGCTCGGCACCAACCGGGCCACGGGCATGCAGTTTGCCGGTGGAAATGCCGATCTCGGCCCCCATGCCGAACTCGCCGCCGTCGGCGAACTGGGTGGAGGCGTTGTGCAACACGATGCCGCTGTCAACCTGGTCCAGGAACCGCTCCGCAGCGGCGGCGTCTTCGGTAATGATGCTGTCGGTATGGTGCGAGCCATGGCGGTTGATATGTTCGATCGCCTCATCCACGCCGCTCACCACTCGGGCGGAAATGATCGCATCAAGGTATTCGGTGTCCCAGTCGTTGGCGTGAGCCGAGGTGACTCGGGCATCGACCGCGCGGATGGTGGCGTCGCCACGGACTTCGCAGCCAGCCTTGAGCAAGTCCAAGACCAGATCAGCCAGCAGGCCGCCGGCCGGATCGCCGGCCAGATCACGATGAATCAGCAGGGTTTCGGCCGCACCGCAGATCGAGGTTCGCCGCATCTTTGAATTCAGGGTCACAGCTCGTGCCTTGGTGGCGTCGGCGGCGCGATCGACATAGACATGGCAGATGCCGTCCAGGTGTTTGATCACCGGAATCCGGCTTTCCGCCGTTACCCGCTCGGTCAGTGAGCGGCCACCACGGGGAATGATGATGTCGATCGACTCGGTCATGGTCAGCATGTGGCCCACGGCGGCGCGGTCGGTGGTCGGCACCAGTTGAATGGCGGTTTCCGGCAGACCGGCGCGGCCAAGGCCGAGGGCGAGGGCGGCGGCGATCGCGCGCGAGGAATGGAAGCTTTCTGAGCCGCCACGCAGGATGCAGGCGTTGCCCGATTTCAGGCACAACCCGCCAGCGTCGGCGGTCACATTGGGCCGCGACTCATAGATAATACCGATTACGCCCAGCGGCACCCGTACCCGTTGAATGCGCAGGCCGTTAGGGCGGGTCCACTCCGCCAGCACCGTACCGATCGGATCGGGCAATTGCGCGATGTCTTCCAAGCCCTTGGCCATGGCCTCCACCCGCTTGCCATCCAGCAGCAGCCGTTCGATCAGGGGTTGGGCCAGATTGCGTTTGACCGCGTGCTCCACGTCGCGCTGGTTGGCCGACAGAATCGGGTCCACCGCTTCACGGACCGCCGCCGCCGCCGCGCACAGGGCCGCATTCTTGACCTCTGGGCTGGCCAGGGCCAGGGTCAGGGCCGCAGCGCGCGCATTGCGACCCAACGCCAGCATATTCTGGTGCAGGGTTTCGGCATGAGCCGTGGTGGTCATGTTAAAGATCTCCTAATGGGCGCGTCACATTCCCAACGCTTGCATATAAAGTTCCATCAGCTCTTCCATTTCCTGGCGTGCCGACTTTTCCATTTTGCGCAGGCTAATGATCTTACGAATTACCTTGGTGTCAAAACCTTCACCTTTGGCTTCGGTATAGACATCCTTAATATCGGCCCCAAGCGCTGCTCTTTCCTCTTCGAGGTGCTCTATTCGCTCAAAAAAAGATTTCAGGCGTTCGGCCGTGATGCCGCCCACGTCGCTGCTGCCCGCGTCGCTCATGTCATAGCCTCCGGCCGGAATCGTTGGGCACCATGGGCAAACCGCTCACAGTGCGTCGCGGCACGATAGCGGTGACGATGGGGTTAAGGCAAGCTAGAGTAGACGATCCTCGACCTGCCTGACATGGCGATGCTATGAGTCCACGCTTCGCTTCACAGCCTTAGGCACCCGATGTCCGCTTCAGCCATTTCCTCATCGAAGACACCCGCAGTTGATCCGGCTGGGGGCGGTGGTCTGGTCTGCGTCGGCGCGATCGTCGGCGTCCACGGCGTACGCGGTCAACTTAAGATCAAAAGCTTCACCGCTGATCCGGCCGCGATCGTCGGCTACGGCCCGCTCTATGATGCCAGCGGTTGCAAACGGTTCGTCCTTCATCTGGTATCGGCGACTAAGGATGGCTGGCTAGCCAAACTCGAAGGCGTGACCGATCGAACCGCCGCTGAAACGTTGCGCGGCGTTCGGCTTTACATTCCGCGCGCGGCGCTGCCGCCGGTCGAAGACGAGGATGAATTTTACCACACCGACCTGATTGGGCTGACGGCGCAGGCACTTGATGGCCAGTCGCTAGGCACGGTGGCGGCGCTGCATGTTTTCGGTGGCGGCGATGTGGTTGAGGTGCGGCGGATGGATGGCTCGACGCTGCTGGTGCCGTTTACCCGTGCCGCAGTGCCGGTGGTCGATATCCCCGGGCGGCGGCTGGTGATCGATCCGCCGGTTGAGGTCGCCGGGGATGAGCCGCCGGCTGGAGCGCCGCCGGCTGAAGCGCAGGACGAAGAGTCGTGAGCGATGGCGCGCCGGTGTGGATAGTAAGGGTTCTGACTTTGTTTCCGGAAATGTTTCCCGGCCCGCTCGGGGCCAGTCTGGCCGGAAAGGCATTGGAAAAACGTATTTGGCTGCTCGAAACTGTGGACATTCGTGCTTTCGCGCGCGATAAACACCGGTCCGTGGATGATACCCCGTTCGGCGGTGGTCCCGGTATGGTTATGCGTCCAGATGTGCTGGATGCGGCGCTTCTTGCCACTAGCGGTGGGCCGGATGCGGTCGGTCGGGGACGGGTGTTGTGTTTGTCGCCACGCGGGCGGCGGTTGGATCAGGCACTGGTGCGCGAGTTGGCGGCGGAACCGCTGGTGACGGTGCTGTGTGGCCGTTACGAAGGGATTGACCAGCGGGTGCTGGAGGCTCACCAGCTTGAGGAGGTGAGTTTGGGTGATTTCGTGCTCTCCGGTGGCGAACCGGCTGCCCTGGCGTTGATTGACGCCTGTGTGCGCCTGTTGCCGGGGGTCATGGGCAACCGCGAGACTGCGGCCGAGGAGAGCTTCGAACACGGGTTGTTGGAATACCCACACTATACCCGACCGGCGGTGTGGACCGATGGTCGGGGGCGGGAGTGGGCGGTGCCGGAGGTTCTGGTGTCCGGCCACCATGAGAAGGTTCGGGTCTGGCGACAGGCCGAAGCGGAACGGGCCACCCGGGAACGACGTCCGGATTTGTGGCTTCGAGTCGCTGAAGCGCGTCTGGAGCAGGAACGGGAACGAGAACCGGATTGGGGCAGCCGAAAACGGCGGCAACGGTACGATCAGGATTAGGCGTTAGGATCACCTCAGCGCAGGATTGCCGAGCAAGCGAAGGGCCGGAGTTATGAATATTATTCAGCAGCTCGAACAAGAGCAGATCGCCAAGCTCACCGCCGTACGGGCGGTGCCGGAGTTTTCGCCGGGCGACACCCTGCGGGTTAACGTTAAGGTGGTCGAAGGCACGCGCGAGCGCGTGCAGGCCTATGAAGGGGTTTGCATCGCGCGTAAGAACGCGGGCATCAATTCTTCGTTCACCGTGCGTAAGATCAGCTACAACGAAGGTGTGGAGCGCGTGTTCCCGCTTTTCAGCCCGCGGATCGACAGCATCGAACTGGTGCGCAAGGGCAATGTTCGTCGCGCCAAGCTGTATTACCTGCGCGGCCTGCGCGGTAAGTCGGCGCGCATTATCGAACGTACCACCGGTCGCGGCATGAACAAGTCTGGCGCATAGGTCAGTCGCCGGCTCAGGCTAGGCCATCGCGCCAAGCTTTTGTGGTGCAAGTAAAATCACCCGATCAGGCCATCCGGCCCGATCGGGTTTTGCGCGTGTGGACTGTTTGCCGAGTGGTCGGACCCAGCCGCTATCCAATCCGGCGTGCCGCATAACCATCATATTTCCCGACCGCGCCGTTAACCCTATAGTGCCTCCGGGCGTGCGATGATTTCGGCGCTGTGGGAGGGTTTGTGCGTGGGTGCGAGAGGGGCAGGACATAAGCCGCCACGACGGCATGGCGACCATGGCGACCACGGCGACCATGCTGGTGGGGGGCAAGGCGGCCATGGCGATCATGGCGCTTCCAGTGGTGGCGGCGAACACGGTGCCGGTCAGGGGCGGCGACGGAAAGCCAAATCCGGTGGCCGTTCGGTGTGGGGAACGATTGCTAAGTGGCTGTTCTTGATTGGAATTTGGGGCGGGATTGCCCTGGGTGCGGTGATCGCCTTTTTCGCCTATGATCTACCCGACGTGGCGCAGGTGGCGCAGCACCCGCGCCGACCGTCGATCACTTTGCTTGCCGCCGACGGCTCCCTGTTTCTGCGCCATGGCGACACTCAGGGCCGGCTGATCGACGCCGCGACCGTGCCGCGTCATGTGGTCGGTGCCGTGCTGGCGACGGAGGATCGGCGTTTCTTTAGTCATTTCGGGATCGATCCGATCGGTCTGGCTCGGGCGGTGGTGACTAATTTCCGTTCAGGGCGCACGGTTCAGGGCGGCTCGACCCTGACCCAGCAGTTGGCCAAGAACCTGTTCCTCAACACCGAACGCACCTTGAAGCGTAAGGTTCAGGAAGCGTTGCTGGCCTTGTGGCTGGAGCATGTCTACACCAAGAACCAAATCCTGTCCGCCTATCTGAACCGGGTTTATCTGGGTTCCGGAACCTATGGCTTCGAGGCCGCAGCCTGGACCTATTTCAACAAGTCTATTTATCATGTTGATGTTTATGAAGCAGCGATGCTGGCCGGGCTGCTGAAGGCACCGTCGCGTTATTCGCCGGTCAACAACCCGGATGAAGCCGAACAACGGGCCCAGACCGTGCTGAGCGTGATGGCCGACGCCGGTTATCTTTCGGGCGAAGAACTGGCGCGGTTGCTGTTGTCGCCGTCGCCGGCGCGCAAGCGTCAGGGGCCGGGTGGCGAGGGCCGCTATTTCGCCGACTGGATCGCCGATCAACTCGGTGCCTATATCGGGCGCGAGCCGCGCGATGTGGTGGTGCGGACCACGCTGGATCTGCGGATGCAACGTGCCGCCGAAGCCCGTTTGACCGCGATTTTGGACGGACCGGGCAAGCTGATGGAGGTCGGTCAGGCGGCGCTGGTTGCGCTGGCTCCGGATGGCTCGGTGCGGGCCCTGGTTGGCGGCCGCGATTACAGTCTCAGCCAGTTTAACCGCGCCACGACCGCCGCTCGCCAGCCGGGGTCAGCGTTCAAGCCGTTTGTCTATCTGGCCGCGCTCGAGGCCGGGCTGACCCCCGAGACTCTGGTTGAGGATGCGCCCATTCGAATTCGCGGTTGGAGTCCGGCCAATTTCGAAAAGGAATTCCGTGGCCCGATTCCGCTGCGCGAGGCCCTGGCCCACTCAGTGAATACTTCCGCCGTGCGTGTGTTGGAACGGGCCGGAATCGACCGAACCCGCACGCTTGCCCGTCGACTTGGGATTCAGTCGTCTTTGGGCCGCGATCTCAGCCTGGCGTTGGGCACCAGCGAGGTGACCTTGATGGAACTGACCGGAGCCTATGCCGGGCTGGCTCGGGGCGGGGTGCCGGTGCAGCCGCACGCGATTGTGGAAATCCGCGACCCGACCGGGCAGGTGCTGTACAAACGGCGCGGTTCAAGCGGCGAGTCGGTGGTGGCTCAGGAACTGGTTGGACAATTGACCGCGATGATGGCCGGGGTGCTGGAATCGGGTACCGGCAAGGCGGCGCGGCTCGACCGGCCGGCGGCGGGCAAGACCGGCACCACTCAGGATTATCACGATGCCTGGTTCGTGGGTTTCAGCGCCGATTTAATCGCCGGCGTGTGGATGGGCAACGACAACAACGACGAGATGAAGAAGGTTACTGGCGGTAGCCTGCCGGCCAAATTGTGGCGCGAATTCATGCTTGATGCCCATGCCGGCGCGCCGGTGCGGCCGTTGCCGTTCGCCCCTGGTGTGGCGACGCCGCCGCCTGCGCCCGCCGTTGCTTTGCCACGGGCGGGAACTGGCGCTGTCGTTAGGCCGGTCCCGGCCCCGGTTCCGGCTAAGGCCCAGCCTGGGCTGGGGGATTTGATTGAGCGGCTCAATGGGGGGCGTTAGGGGGGCGGGGGCGGTAGGGGGGGGATCCCCCGATCTAATAAAACAGCGACAGCGCCGCAGTCCCGGCCAACAGGCCAAGACCGACCCCGACCATGCGCCGATAAAGTGCCAGGGCCCGGCCGATGTCGGCGGCGGTGGCCTCGGCGCGGCCATCGCCCATCCAGGCGTCCTCGATCCGGGTTTGGCCATAGATTCGTGGCCCGGCCAGACGCAAGCCCAGCGCTCCGGCCATCGCCGCTTCCGGCCAGCCGGCATTGGGCGAGCGGTGGCGGCCGGCATCGCGCCACGCCGCCCGCAACGCGCCGCCGGCCGAGGCTCCCGGCGTGATCAGCGCCGCCAAGACGATCAGCAACGCGGTTAGCCGTGCCGCAGGCAGGTTGAGCAAATCGTCAAATCGTGCCGCCGCCCAGCCGAAAGCTTGATAGCGTGGGGTGCGGTGGCCAATCATGCTGTCGGCGGTGTTGGCGGCCTTATACATCACGCCGCCGGGCAAGCCGGCCAGAGCCAGCCACAGCGCCGGGGCGATCACGCCGTCAGAGCTGTTTTCGGCCAGGCTTTCGATCGCGGCGCGGGCGATGCCGGCCCGGTCCAGGGTTTCCGGGTTGCGGCCGACGATCCGCGCCACCGCCTGCCGGCCTTGGTCAAGGCTGTGGTCAAGACCAGCGGCGACCGCCTGAACATGGTCATAAAGGCTGCGTTGGGCGAGCAGCGACGAGGCGAGCAATGCCTGGACCGCCACCGCAGCCACCACCGGCAGTTTGGCGCAGCCCCACAGCGTCAGCGTCGCGACCGCGACCGGAATTCCGACGATGCCGAGCAGGGCGACGATGCCGGCCAAGCGTTGGCTACGGACACTTGCGCTGGAAAGGTTGAATTCCGCCTCAAGCGCGGTAATCAGAAACCCAATCCACGCCACCGGATGGCCGAAGGCAGCGAACAAAGATGACGGATAACCGATGGCGGCTTCGATAGCCATGGCTATCGCCGCCACCATCAGAGTATGGTCCAGGGTAATCATAATCTTCCTTCCACGGTGGAGGCCGCCAGTGCCACTTGCCACTTCCTGCCCCCGTTACAGGCCAGATTACAGGATTATGTGATGAAGCACAGGTTCGGTCAGCACGATACGCAACCAACCGTGATTCCCGATCACGGTGGTAATTTGGCCGCGATCATGGTTCGTTTTCCCGATGCCCCCAGACCTTGGTATGATCTGAGCACCGGGATTAATCCCTGGCCTTATCCGGTGCCGCGTTTGCCTTTAGACAGTTGGTCGCGTTTGCCCGATGCCGACACCGCAGCGGCCCTGCGCGCCGCTGCGGCCGAAGCCTATGGCGTGCCAGATCCGGAGTGTGTTGTCGCGGCCCCCGGCTCGCAGGCGCTGATTCAGCTACTGCCACGGTTGCGGCCGCCGTCGCGGGTGGCGGTGTTGGGGCCGACCTATGCCGAACATGCCTTGTGCTGGCGGGCTGCGGGTCACGCGGTGATCGAACTCGATGCGATTTCCGGCCTGGAAGCTCCAGATATCGACGTGGCGGTGGTGGTCAACCCCAACAATCCCGATGGTCGGCAGCACAGCCCGGTCACTTTGTGCCGGTTGGCCGAAGGTTTGGCTGCGCGTCGCGGCTGGTTGGTGGTCGATGAAGCGTTTGGGGAAGTGGTACCTGAGTTGAGTATGGCCGGAGCCACCGATACGCCGGGCCTGATTGTCTTGCGTTCATTCGGCAAGTTCTTCGGTCTGGCCGGGTTGCGGCTGGGCTTCGCCCTGACCGCCCCGGCTCTGGCCGCCAGGGTGCGCGCGGCGGTTGGGCCATGGGCGGTAAGCGGTCCCGCGTGTGCCCTGGCCCCGCTGGCCCTGGCCGACGTGGACTGGATCGACACGACCCGCGCCCGGCTGACGGCGGCGGCGGAGGAACTCGACCATCTCCTGTCTGTGAACGGCCTGGAAGTGGTCGGCGGCACCAGCCTGTTCCGCCTGGGCCGTAGCCAGCACGCCGCAGCCGTGTTCACCGCTCTGGCTAAGGCTGGGGTCGTGGTCCGCCGTTTCGATCGCCATCCGCATTGGTTGCGCTTCGGCCTGCCTCCCGATTCCCTGGCTCGCACACGCATGGAGCGGGTGCTGGCCCGGCTTTCATAATCCTTGTGTCGTTCTTGCGTAGTTCTGCGGGGTGGTAAATTCCCTGCAAATCGGTTATGAGGCTCCGGTTTCCGTGGTGTTTCCGTGGTGCGACAACCGCCTGGCGTCAAAAGGGCCGGGACGTGAAGGAGTGGAGGTTATGGCAGAAGCATGGTCGCCTGAGTCCTGGAAGAGCAAACCTCGCCAGCAGATGCCGACCTACCGCGAGCAGGATCTGGGCCGTCTGGCGGAGGTCGAGAAGCGGTTGGCATCGCTTCCGCCGCTGGTGTTCGCCGGTGAAGCGCGCAAGCTGAAAGCGGCGCTGGCCTCGGCGGCGGCCGGCAAGGCTTTTTTGCTCCAGGGTGGCGATTGCGCGGAAAGCTTTAGCGAGTTTCGACCGATTCCGATCCGCGACACCTTCCGCGTTTTGCTGCAAATGGCGGTGGTGCTGACCTTTGCCGGGGCCACGCCGGTGATCAAGGTTGGGCGCATGGCCGGGCAGTTCGCCAAGCCGCGCTCGGCTGACACCGAAACCATCAACGGCGTCGAACTGCCTTCCTATCGCGGCGACATCGTTAACGGCTTCGATTTTACCGCTGAATCGCGCGTGCCCGATCCTGATCGTATCCTCCAGGCCTATAACCAGGCTGCGGCCACGCTCAATCTGTTGCGCGCCTTCGCCCAGGGCGGCTATGCCGACCTTAATCGAGTCCATAAGTGGACGCTGGATTTCGTCGCCTCCAGTCCGGCGGGGGAGCGTTTCCAGCAACTGTCCGATCGCATCGGCGAAGCGCTGGAATTCATGACCGCGTGCGGTGTCAATGGCGACACCACGCCGCAGATTCGTGAAACCGACTTCTTTACCTCGCACGAAGCGCTGCTGCTGAACTATGAGCAGGCGTTGACCCGGATCGACAGCACCACCGGCGATTGGTACGACGTTTCCGCCCATCTGCTGTGGATCGGCGACCGCACCCGCGACCCCAACGGGGCCCATATCGAATTCCTGCGCGGGGTCAAGAACCCGGTCGCGGTCAAATGCGGCCCCAGTTTGGCCCCGGATGACCTGATCAGAGTGCTGGACGTGCTCAGTCCGGACAACGAACCCGGGCGGGTGACGCTGATCGTGCGTATGGGGGCGGACAAGATCGCCGCCAAGGCCCCGGCGCTGATGCGCAGGGTTAAGGCCGAAGGCCGCACGGTGTTGTGGGTCTGTGATCCGATGCACGGCAACACGGTTAAGTCGGCAAGTGGTTACAAGACCCGGCCATTCGAACGGGTGTTGGCCGAGGTGCGCGGCTTCTTTGGCGTCTGTCAGGATGAAGGTGTTCACGCCGGTGGTGCGCATTTCGAAATGACCGGCCAGGACGTGACCGAATGCACCGGTGGTGCCGAGGCGATTACCGATCACCAGCTAAGCCTGCGCTATCACACCGCTTGCGATCCGCGTTTGAACGCCAGCCAGTCGCTGGAACTGGCGTTCCTGATCGCGGAAGAGTTGAAGAAAGTCCGCCGCACGAGTTGAAATGAAGTGGGACCAGGGGCCTTTAGGCTCCTGGTCGCCGAAGGTATTCTGATCGGAATGCAGCCATGAACATCGTTTTCGCGCGCCACGGCAATACTTTTGGCCCCGGCGACAAAGTGGTTTGGGTCGGGCGGGAGACCGATCTGCCGCTGGTTGAAAAGGGTTGGGAGCAGGCACGAGCGGCGGGCGAGGCCTTGAAACGCCGTGGCATCGTCCCTGATGCGGTCTATTGCGCCGGACTGAAGCGCACGCGGAGCACCGCTGAAACCATGGTCGGTGTGTTCGGCGGCGCGGTGTCCCAACCCGTGCCCCAACCCGTTGTCGATCGGCGGCTGGATGAAATCGATTACGGTACCTGGGCCGGACGGACATCGGACGAGATTGCCGGGTTGTCCGGGGGGGCTGAGCGGCTAAGGGTGTGGAGTAAGCTTGACCAGTGGCCGGTGGATGCCGGCTGGGTCACGAGTGAAGCCGAAATGATGGCTGGTTTGCGCGCGTTCATCGCCGAGGTGCTGGACCCCGCTCCGGACAACGCCACGCTGTTGGTGGTGTCGAGCAATGGTGTGCTGCGCTTTTTGCCGCGCCTGTTTGGTCTACCGGCGTCGCGTTCCTATCAAATGAAAACCGGCCATCTGGGCTTGGTCACGCGTGAGGACGGAAATTACCGGCTGCGCGGTTGGAACTTGGCCCCGGGCGAGTTTGGAACCGCGTTGGTCTGATTTGCCGTGAACGGTGTAATCCTGGCCGGCGGGCAGGCGCGACGGATGGGCGGTGGCGACAAGCCACTGATAACCCTGGCCGGGCGAACTTTGCTGGCGCGTGTGATTGAGCGGGTGAGACCCCAGGTTGCGGCGCTGGCGCTGAGTGCCAATGGCGATCCGGTTCGCTTTGCTGGGTTCGGTCTGCCGGTGATCGTGGACAGTGTTCCCGGTTCGGTCGGACCGCTGGCCGGGGTTCTGGCCGGTATGGACTGGAGCCGCCACCATCATCCCGAGTGCCGCTGGCTGATCAGCGTGGCCGGCGATACGCCGTTGGTGCCGACCGATCTGGTCGCGCGGCTGCTGGCAGCGGTTGAGCGGGAGGGGGCCGAGGTGGCTTGCGCGTTCTCCGCTGGACGCATTCATCCTGCAGTTGCGTTGTGGCCGGTGGCGGCGGCCGAAATCTTGCGCCATACGCTGGTGGTCGAAGGTCAACGCAGGGTTGAAGCTTTTGCGGGTCGGTTTCGTCGGACGGTGGTGGAATGGCCGGTTGAAACGGTCGATCCGTTCGTCAATTTGAACACGCCGCAGGATGTTGCCGCGCTGGCTGCCGGGTTTAGCTTCCCCTGAGCAGGGCCGCGACCGGGCCGAAGCTGCGTCGGTGATGTGGGGTGACGCCCAGACGAGACAACGCCGCGCGGTGTTCGGCGGTGGGGTAGCCGGCGTTGCGCTCCCAGCCATAGCCGGGGAATTCCCGGGCTAATTCGGTCATGATCCGGTCGCGCTCAACCTTGGCCACAATCGAGGCGGCGGCGATCGACAAAGAAATGCCGTCGCCCCGAATCACTCCCGTGGCGGGGCAGGGCAGGGTGGGGGTGTGGCGACCATCGATCAGCGCCAGGGCCGGCATAACCCCCAAAGCCGCGACCGCGCGTGCCATGGCCAGCAGCGAGGCGCGCAGGATGTTGATTCGGTCGATGTCCTCGACCGAAGCCAGGGCCAAGCCGACCGCGCGGGCATGGCTGCGGATCAAGGGGGCCAGTCGCTCGCGGGTGGCTTGAGACAGGCGCTTGCTGTCATTGATTGCGGCGGCCAGATCGGCGGGGGGGCCGGCCGGCGGCCAGATCACGGCGGCGGCCAATACCGGACCGGCCAGCGGACCGCGTCCAACCTCGTCCACACCGCAGACGAGGGTGCCGGTTTCGAAGCCGGCGGCGCGCTCCAGCGATAGATCGGGATGGGACATGGGCCTCGGACCGCTGGAATCAGAAGCAATCCTTGCGCCGCCTGATTTCGGCGAACACATCGACCGGATAGGCTCCCGCCATGCCTAGGGCATTTTGAAATTCCGGCAGATCGACGCGCAGGAACGGATTGGTTTCCCGCTCGATGGCCATGGTCGAAGGCACGGTCGGCAAGTCCCGATCGCGTAGGCTGTAGATCTGTTCCGCTCGCGCCACAAGGGCGGCGTTACCCGGCTCCATGGCCAGGGCGAAGCGCAGATTGGACAGCGTGTATTCGTGGCCGCAATAGATCTGAGTCGTCTCGGGCAGGGAACGCAGTTTCAACAGCGAAGACCACATCTGCGCCGGAGTGCCTTCAAATAACCGGCCGCAGCCAAGCGCGAACAGGGTGTCACCGGTGAACAACGCCCCCTGATCGGCGAACCAATAGCAGACATGGCCCCGGGTGTGGCCGGGGGTATCAAACACCCGCACCGTGTGATTACCGAAAGCCACGGTGTCTTCATCACCAACCAGGATCGAGATATCTGGGATGCGGTCGGTTTCACTTCGTGGCCCGATCACTTCGCAGTCATAGCGCCCGATCAACTCCAGATTGCCGCCGATATGGTCGCCGTGGTGATGGGTATTGAAGATATGGGTCAGATGCAGACCGCGACGTTCCAACTCCAGGTGGACCGGGGTGGCGTCGGTTGGGTCAACCACGGCCACAGCCTCGCCGCCCACTTCGCGAAGCACGAAGATGTAGTTGTCCTTCAGCGCGGGGAGAATCTCGATTTCCATGTTATGAGCATATAGCATGCGCAAGCCGGACGGAAAGCCCGCCACGCGCACCGGCCACCTTTTTTCTTCCGCGCTGCGGGCAGAGCGCCGCTGATGCACGCCGATATCGTTGCCCTGCAAGCGTTCTATCAAGCCAGTCTGGGCCAGGTGGCCCGGCGCATGGTGTTGCGTGCGCTGCGGGAGGTGTGGTCGAATACCGCCGGATTAACCGTGGCCGGCGTTGGTTATGCCATCCCGTATTTGCGCCCGTTTCGGGGCGAGGCGGCGCGGGTGCTGGCGTTGATGCCGGCTCAACAGGGGGTGGCACCGTGGCCATCGGAAGGGCCGGGGTTGTCGTGCTTGTGCGACGACGCCTCGTTGCCGCTGCCTGATTTGTCGGTCGATCGCGTGTTGTTGATCCATGGCCTGGAGGGTACGGAACATCCTCGGCCGTTGTTGCGCGAAATTTGGCGGGTGCTGGCCGGCAATGGCCGTTTACTGGTGGTGGCACCCAATCGGCGCGGGTTGTGGGCCCGGGCCGATGGCACCCCGTTTGGCCATGGCCATCCCTATTCCGCCGGTCAATTGGCGCGTGCCTTGACCGATGCCCTGTTCGTGCCGTTGCGCCAGACCAGCGCGTTGTTCGTGCCGCCGGTACAGTCTCGGCTCGCGCTGTCCTGGGCTCCGGCGTGGGAGAAGCTTGGCCGGCGCTGGTTTCCTGGCTTTGGTGGCGTGACCATGATTGAGGCCGGCAAGCAGATGTTCGCCGGTGTCACCAGCGTCGAGCCGGTGGCCAAGAAAAGCCTGATCATGCCGCTGCCGAACGGCGTTACCCAATGGCACCACGAGCCCCACGATCAGAGGCCGAATCCTTAACTTTTTAAGGGCTATGTTCGCGTGCTAATGAATGATGGCAAACCGGGGTCGATTACCAAGGGATGGTTGATGTGGTTACGACGATTGGCTTGATGAGCGGCACTTCGCTGGATGGCGTGGATGCGGCGGTGATCGAAACCGACGGTCGGGAACAGGTTAAGACCGGGCCGGCAGTGACGGTTGCTTATCACCTGGAATTTCGGGAGCGCCTGCGCGCCTGCTTGGGTGAGGGCAAGGATGCGGCGCTGATTGCCGAGGTCGAGCGGGAATTGACGGAGTTACATGCCGAGGTTGTTGGCCGTCTGCTGGCTCATTCCGGGCGCAAGGCGGCGGAAATCGACCTGATCGGTTTTCATGGCCACACCCTGTTTCATGCCCCGGAACGTCGCTACACTCACCAGATTGGCGACGGGGCCCTGTTGGCGCAACGGACCGGGATTCCGGTGGTCAATGATTTTCGCAGCGCCGATGTCGCTGCGGGCGGGCAGGGCGCACCGCTGGTTCCGCTCTATCACCGGGCGTTGGCAGCGCGGTTGGAGCGGCCGCTGGTGGTGCTTAATCTGGGTGGCGTGGCCAATGTCACTTGGTTGGGGCAGGGTGAGGATGAGGTGCTGGCCTGCGACACCGGCCCGGGTAATGCCTTGATCGATGACTGGGTGTGGGCGCGCACCGTTCAGCGTTATGATTTGGATGGGGAACTGGCGGCGGCCGGGCGGGTTGATCAGGCGGCGCTGGCGGGGTTGCTCGACCACCCCTATTTTCGCCAGCCGTTGCCGAAATCGCTCGATCGGGGGGCCTTTCGAATTGGGCAGGTGGCCAGACTGGGCACGGAGGATGGGGCGGCGACTCTGGCCGCGTTCACCGCTGCGGCGGTGGCGGCGGTGGTGCCCTTGCTGCCGCAAGCGCCGCTACGCTGGTTGGTCACCGGTGGCGGCCGTCACAATCCGACTCTGATGGGGATGCTGCGCGAGCGATTGCAGGTCAAAGTTGTACCGGTTGAGGCGGTGGGTTGGGACGGCGACGCGCTGGAAGCGCAAGCCTTCGCCTATCTGGCGGCGCGGTCACGGTTGGGGCTGCCGTTAAGCTTGCCCGGAACCACCGGCGTGCCGGTGCCGCTGACCGGTGGCCGTTTTCACATGTCTTCTTGTCCAAAATGACGCAGGGCCGGAGCAACCGGAATGTATTTGCCGCCGGTATTCACAGAAACCCGGTTACCGATTCTGCAACAGGCGATCCGCGCCTGTGGACTGGCGACCGTGGTCACGTTTCGCGGTCAGGACGGGTTGTGCGCCGATCATCTGCCGCTGGTGCTGTGTAACGGTCCGGAAGACGGCCCCCTTGGCACGCTCCTTGGCCATGTGTCGCGCGCCAACCCGCTCAGTTGTGGCCTTGTGGGGGATTGCGAGTCGCTGGTTATCTTCGGTCTCGGCGGCGGCTATATTTCGCCATCGTGGTATCCGAGTAAGGCCGAACACGGCATGGTTGTGCCGACCTGGAATTACATCACGGTCCATGCCTATGGCTGGCTGGAAACGTTTGAGGAGCCGGACCGGCTGCGTGAGGTTGTGGCGCACTTGACGGACATTCATGAGGCCGGCCGGGATTCGCCTTGGCGGGTGGCTGACGCCCCGGCGGCGTACATCGCCAAACAGCTTAAGGGCGTGGTCGGTCTGCGCTTGCGTATCGCGCGGCTGGAGGGCAAGTGGAAGATGAGTCAGAACCGGACGACGGCGGACCGGGATGGTGCCATCGCCGGGTTGCGGGATAGCGCGGTGGCCGGGGACTGCGCCCCTGGTTCCCATAATCCTAGAGCTTAGTATTATAGGTCGTAACCTGTAGCGGCGGCGGCCGGGTAACGAATCTGGGCGGCCGCGAGGGGTTGCGCATGGTTTGGCTGGCGAACGTGGAGTAAGCGGTTACTTCCTTGTGTTCCTGGTTAAAGGCGCGGACCAGGGTTTCAACCAGTCGTCTTTGGGCACCGGCGCTGATTTTCTGCGCATCCGCGCTGCCGCCAACCATTGCCCGCAGCGTGCGGGTGGCCGCGAGCAAGGCCGCTTTGGTCGCTGTCGGCAGGGCTGCGGTTCCGGCTTGGTCCAACCGGATCAGGCGACCGATTTCCTCGTAAGCCAGGGTCAGTTTCTGCTTATCCGAGATTAGCCGCGAGACTTCGGCATAGCGGCCGTCGTTCAGGGCGGCCTGTTCCCGGGCCATGATCCTGGCCAAGCGGTCGCTGAGATCGAGAAATAACTCGACTCGATCGGCGGTGGTGCTGGGTACCACCGATTTGGCGTTGGCCCGGGCCAGCAGTTTGGTCACTTCCGGCGAGGTTTCGTAGACCACCGCTGGGCGCGATGAGGCCGAAGAGGCACCCTCGGCCGGGGTTGTTTTGGTCATCTGAATGCCGGCGGCCGGTTTGGCTGCGGCCTGCTTGGCGGGGGCTGGCTTGGCGGCGGGGGGCATGGTTTTAGACCTCCTGCATTTGCAACATTTGGCGGCGAACGGAGTCGGCGATGCCGAAACCGCCTCGTTTGGTCATTTGTTTCGAGTATTCAGTGACCATCATGCCGCGGAACATTTCCTCGCCACGACCGCCACCAAAGTTTGGGTCAACGCCAACCCCTTCCCACACGAAGCTCATCAATTGGCCGACGACCATGGATTCAAACTCCTTGGCCTTGGCGTCGATTTGCTCCAGAGACATGCCTTTGGCCAGGCGCGGTGGGCGCGCGGCGGGCTGCGTCATCATTGGTTGCGCCATGGTGGGCAGGTCGGGCATGGCGGAAAGGCTGGTCATGGTGAGGGTGTCCTTCGCGGCTAAGTCTTCGGTCCGGTTACATGACCTCGATTTCGGCCTGAAGCGCACCTGCGGCCTTGATCGCTTGTAGGATGCTAATCATGTCGCGCGGACCAATCCCGAGCGCGTTGAGGCTTTGAACCAATTCTTGAAGGCTGACCCCGGCCGGCATCACCGCCAGGCGGCGGTCTCCCTGCTGATCAACCTGAATATCAGTGCGCGGTACGGTGGTGGTCGTGCCCTGGCTGAACGGCTCCGGCTGCGACACCTGCGGTGTTTCCGTGATGCGGATGGTCAAGTTGCCCTGGGCGATGGCCACGGTACTGATGCGTACGTTTTCGCCCATGACGATGATGCCGGATTTCTCGTCGAACACCACCCGCGCCACCTTGTCCGGCTCAACCATAAGCTGTTCGATTTCGGTGATCAGGTTAACGATGTCGCCTCGGCGGGCCTGGGGAATGGTCAACAGCACCGAAGAGGGGTCGGTGGCCTGAGCCCCACCGCGCAATTGACGGTTGATGGCGTCGGCGATGCGGCGGGCGGTGGTGAAATCCGGGTTGCGCAGCGACAGCCGGATGACCGGCATTTCCGCCAGGGAGAACACGATTTCCCGTTCGACGATTCCGCCCGAAGCGATGCGACCGGAGGTTGGCACGCCCTGGGTGATGCTGGCCCCCTGGCCGGAGGCTGAGAACCCGGCCACCGCGACCGGTCCCTGGGCCACGGTGTAGACTTCACCATCGGCACCGATCAGCGGCGTGACCAGCAAGGTTCCACCCTGTAGGCTGGCGGCGTCACCCATGGCCCCGACCGCCACATCGATTCGGCTTCCCTGGGCGGCATACGGCGGCAGTTTGGCCGTGACCATGACCGCCGCAACGTTTTTGGTGCGCAGGTTGGCGCTGTCGCGGGTGTTGATGCCCATCCGTTCCAGCATGCCGACCAGGCTTTGCTGGGTGAAGGGCGAATTGCGCAAGCTGTCGCCGGTCCCCTTCAGGCCGATGACCAGACCATAGCCAACCAGCCAGTTGTCGCGCACGCCCTCGAAATCGACGATATCCTTGATTCGGGTCAGTGCCAGGGCCGGGGTGGTGGGCAAGGCCAGAGACACCGCGAGCAGGAGTGCCGCCGATGCCCCGACCAACCGGCGCACCAACCGGCCCGACGCCAACCAGCCCGACGCCAGGCAATGCGGGCGGGTGTCGTGCGCGGTTGAAGTGGCAGAGTTGGTGCGGGACATGATCGGGATCTCCTCTACGGTGTCAGGGATAAAGCGAATCGCGTGCCAAACAAAAGCGGGCGGAAAATATAGGGTTTTGGGGCTGTAGCCCAGGTTGGCCAACCAGAACCGGGCTGAAGTTTCCTGGCTGGAACCGCTAATCGGCAAATTTTGCCCAATTGCGAATCGGGCGCAGCGAGGTTAAGTATCTAGTCAAGCAATTCGTCGCACACTTTTATTCGGGGACATTGACCTTGGGCATCAAGATCGAAGGTCCGGGCCGCATGCAGGGAACCGGGACCGTGCGGCGGGCCGGGAAAGCCGAAGGCGGACCGCGCGGCACCTTCGCCAAGCAACTGGTCGGAGAAACGGCCAGTACCGGTGGCGTGACCGGAGCCGGGGCGATGGGCGGCGTTGATGGCCTGTTCGCGCTGCAGGAAGTCGATAACCCGACCGAGCGCGCCTCCAAAGGCAAAAAGCGAGCGGTGGAGATCCTGGAACATTTGGAAGATCTTCGGCATGGGCTGCTGTCCGGTGGGCTAACACCGGAAAAGCTGACGGCGTTGTCGCGGGTGGTTCAGAACCAGCGTGATCAGATCGATGATCCACGGTTGGCCGAGATTCTGGACGAAATCGATCTGCGGGCTCAGGTGGAATTGGCCAAATATGAGATGGCATCTTGAATTTGCGTGCCATGTCCCCTTTTCCCCCTGCGCTGGGGTGGGCTTTTTTCACGCACAGCACAGGAAGCACCAGACGATGGGGGCATCAGGCTGGGTTCGCGCTTGAAATCGGTTTTGCTTCAAGCTATTCCAGTGTTGTCGTTTCTATTCGCCCGAAAACGGCCCAGCCCTGTTTCGCCTCCGGTGACGGTTTACAGTCCGGCCTGTGCGCCGGTTCCGATCAGGGAAGGCCGCCACGACGGTGCGACTGACCGAGGACGCACGGTTGATCGATCTGGTAGCCTTGGCGCGTGCTTTTGAAACGTCGCCGGTTGGGGTGATCGTCGCTGCGGCCGATGGCCGAATCGTCGCGGTCAATCGCTGTTTTTGTCAGTGGTTAGGCTATGAAAACGACGAGCTGCTTGGGCTGTCGTTAGCGGTGATTACTCATCAGGCCGACTGGTTGTGGGAAGTCAAAAGTTATGCCCAGGCGCTGGCCGGGGCGGAGGCGCTGGCTCCGGTCGAAAAGCGCTATCTGCGCAAGGATAGGCGGCCGCTGTGGGTGCGCCAGTCGTTGACCACGATTCACGATGACGATGGCCGGGTGGTTGGCTCGCTGTTGCGTTCACAGCCGATCTCCAGTTCTGGCGAAGAAGTGGAAGAGGAAGAACCAGCCGGAGTCTCGGATGCCCTGTTTCGTCAGCTTTACGACATGGCCGGCGACGCCGCCTTTGTGGTCGATGCCGTAACCGGGGTGATTCTTGACGGCAAGGGCCAGGTGCGCGACCTGCTCGGGCTGACCACGACTCAGGTTATCGGTCTTAAGGAAACCGAATTGCACCCGCCCGAACAGGCGGAGCACTATCGGGATCTGTTCGCCCACCGCGCCAACGAACCGGAACGGCAGATCGCGGAAGGTTCGATAAGGCACGCCGACGGCAGTGCGGTGCCGGTTGAAATCGTCTCGATCGCGCGCACGCTGGGCCGGCGGCGGCTGATGCTGGCGGTGTTCAAGGACATCACCGAGCGTCGTCGTACCGAACAGGCGGTGCTGGCTTTCGCCAACCGCATGACCGCGATTTTGTCGTCGATGTTTGATGCGGTGATTACCGCTGATCAGGTTGGCACGATCGGAACCTTCAACGACGCTGCGGAGCGGTTGTTTGGCTGGCGTGCGTACGAGGCGGTCGGGCGCAATGTTCGCATCTTGATGCCATCGCCGATGAGCGAGGAGCACGACGGCTATCTGGCCCGCTACCAGCGGGGGGGGCCGGCGCGGGTGATTGGGCGCGAGCGCGAAGTCCTGGCCCAGCGCAAGGACGGCACGACTTTTCCGATCGAATTGTCAGTAACCGAGATTCAAGACCGCTCCGGACGCGACGGTAAGACCGATGGTTGTGGCCGTTCGTTCGTGGCCGTGATTCGCGACATCACCGAACAGAAGCGGGCCGAAGCGGCGCTGCTGGCGGCCAAAAGCCAAGCTGAGTTGGCCAACCGGTCCAAAGGCGAATTTTTGGCCAACATGAGCCATGAATTGCGTACGCCATTGAACGCGATTATCGGTTTTTCTGAAATATTGGCCATGGAAATGTTCGGGCCGTTGAGTCCGCGCTATGTTGAATATGCTTCGACCATTTTCGACAGTGGCCAGCATTTGCTTGGTATCATCAATGATCTGCTCGATATGTCGCGCATCGACGCCGGTATGTTCGAGTTGTCGGAAGAGCCGGTGGATGTGGTCGCAGTGGTCAGTTCTTGCCTGAGCATGGTTAAGGCCCGCGCTGACAATGTTGGGGTGGAATTGGTCAGCGAGGTTGGCGTTTCTCTGCCCTATCTGGTCGCCGACCGGCGCGCGGTGATGCAGATTTTGCTTAATCTACTGTCAAACGCGATCAAATTCACCCCGCGCGGCGGCCGGGTGATGGTTGTCGCGGCCAAGTTGGAAAGCGGCGAGTTGACGTTGTCGGTCAGCGACACCGGTATCGGCATTGCCGGCGAAGTCCTGCCACATATCTTTGAACCGTTCCAGCAGGCCGATTCCAGGCTTTCCCGCAAGCATGAAGGGACTGGTTTGGGTCTGTCGATCAGCAAGAATTTGATGGAATTGCATGGTGGTGCCTTGGATTTGGCCAGTGAACCTGGCCAGGGTACCACCGCAACTATGCGTTTTCCCGCCGCTCGGGTGCATGGCCAATAGCCGGTTTGGCGGGGGCCGCAAGCCCTGTTCGCGGACCCAAGTGCGGAGTTTACCATGTCTCGTTGTGTCGCTTTGATCGTCGCCGCCGGTAGCGGTGAGCGGTTTGGTTCCGAGAAGCCCAAGCAATACCTGGAACTGGTTGGCAAGCCGGTGCTGCGGCGTACGGTGGAAGCGTTTCTTGGCCATCCCGAGGTTGAAGGGGTGCTGGTGGTGATCAATCCGGCCCATCGCGATTTGTACGAAGCGGCGGTGGTCGGTCTGGGTTTGCCAGAGCCGGTGGCCGGTGGTGCCACCCGTCAGGACTCGGGCCGCAACGGGCTGGAGCGGCTGGCGGAGTCGTGGTCGGGTGGTCCGCCGGATCTGGTGCTGATTCATGATGCTGCGCGACCGCTGGTCGATCCTGGCACCATCAGCCGGGTGATCGCGTCTCTGGCCACGGTTAGCGCGGCGATTGCGGCGGTGCCGGTCAACGATACGCTCAAGCGCGGGGTGGATGGCGTCTGTGCCGACACGGTGGACCGGACCGGCTTGTGGCGGGCGCAAACCCCGCAGGGCTTCCGGTTTGATCCGATTCTGGCCGCGCATCGTCAATTGGCCGGGGCCGGCCTGACCGACGATGCTGCGGTGGCTGAACAAGCGGGCCATGCTGTGGCCCTGGTGCCCGGCTCTCCTGACAACTTCAAGGTGACGATGCCTGCCGATTTGGAACGCGCCTCGCGCCTGCTTGCCGCCACCGCTTTTGAATTTCGGACCGGTCAGGGTTTTGATGTCCACCGCTTCACCGCGGGCGATCAGGTCAGGCTATGTGGGGTCAGCGTGCCTCATGACCAGGGGCTGGAAGGCCATTCCGATGCCGATGTTGCCTTGCATGCGCTAACGGATGCCCTGCTCGGCGCGATTTCAGCCGGCGATATCGGCCAGCATTTTCCACCCAGCGATCCCAAATGGCGGGGTGCGGACAGTGTTCGCTTTTTGCAACACGCTGCCGGGTTGGTCGGCGAGCGCGGTGGCGTGATCACCCACATTGATATCACGATCATTTGTGAGCGGCCGAAGGTTGGCCCGCATCGGCCGGCGATGGTGGCGCGGCTGGCGGAGGCGCTGGGGTTGGTGCCGGATCGGGTCAGCGTTAAGGCAACCACGACCGAGGGGTTGGGTTTTACCGGACGGCGGGAGGGGATCGCCGCGCAAGCGGTGGCGACGGTTCGTTTGCCGGGATAAAGTTAAAAAAGTAATGCGGGTCCAGGGGCCTTCAGGCTCCTGGTGGGTCCAGGGCAAAGCCCTGGTCGCCGAAGGCAATATTGTTAATGTTGTTATTGTCGTCAGACGATTAAAAAAGGAGTGCGCGCTATGCCGTTCTCAGCCCCTCTGCTGACCTTGGCCGAAGATGTGCTGCGCGAGTTCCGTAAAAACGGCTTGCGTCTGGCTACCGCCGAATCCTGCACTGGTGGTCTGATCGCCGGTTGCTTAACCGCTATTTCCGGTTCGTCGGAGGTGGTCGAACGGGGTTTCGTGACCTATTCCAGCGAAGCCAAGACCGAAATGTTGGGCGTGCCGCCAAGCCTGATCGCCGATCACGGCGCGGTCAGCGCCGAAGTGGCCGAAGCCATGGCCACCGGTGCCCTGGCCCAGTCCCGGGCCGAGGTGGCGGTGGCGGTGACGGGGATCGCGGGCCCGGGTGGCGGTAGCGCGATCAAGCCGGTTGGGCTGGTGTTCATCGCCGTGGCCCGGAGCGGCGGCACGGTGACGAGTGAGCGGAACCTGTTTCCCGGTGGACGGTCGGCGGTGCGGATGGCGGTGGTTGAGCGGGCGTTGACCATGCTGCTGCGTTACGGCCGGACCGGGTAAGGGCCGACCATGACCGCCGTCGCTCCACGCCTGCTGTTGCCGGAGGTTCCGGCCGTGGTCGCCGGTACCCGGCAGGCGGTGGTGCTGACTCCCGATGGCGAACTGGTCACTTTGGACCTGTCCCGTGCCGCTGCTCGGGTCCGTTCGGCGATGCCGCTGGTCTGCCATGCGCGTGCGACGGCGCGACGGCTGGGGCTGTCCTCGCTGGCGGCGTTCGATCTGCTGGAGCTGTTCGCCTTCGTCCTCCCGGCCCGCTTCTGTCTGCCCACGCCGCGTGGGCTGGCGGTCGCGCTGGAGTTGCCCGAACCCCAAGATCCGGCCGAACAGGCGCTGACTCTGGTTCTCGCCGCGCAACGGTTGCTGGCATTGCTGGTCGAGCCGGGCCGCGCTCAACGCTCCGATCCACTCAGCATTGCCGGGGCGATGGCCCAGGGCGGCTGGCCGTGGGCCCGGTTCGTGTTGGCGGTGCAGGGCGTTAATCTCGAGTCGCTGCCCGACGACGGCCGGTTTCGTTCCGCGTTTCAGGTTTGGCGCAAACTGCCGGAATGGGCGGCCGACGCGCCGGAACCGCAGCCGGGGCAGGTGACGGTGGAGCCGAACGACGCCCGTCGTCGGCTGGCGGAAATGCTGGTTCGGTCGCGCACCGGAGTCGGCGACTCCGCTGGCGGCGAGCGGGTTAGCGAGGCCCGGCCGCAGCAGGCCGATTATGCCGGCGCGGTCAGTTTGGCCTTCACCCCGCGCCGTTTTTCCGATTCGCCTAATCTGGTTTTGGCCGAAGCCGGTACCGGGGTGGGTAAGACTCTGGGCTATCTCGCGTCGGCGACGCTGTGGGCGGAGCGTAACCGTGGCGCGGTGTGGATTTCGACCTTCACCCGCAACCTTCAACACCAGATCGACGGCGAGTTGGACCGCCTGTTTCCCGATCCCGAAATCAAGGCCAAGCGGGTGGTGGTGCGCAAGGGGCGAGAAAACTATCTGTGTCTGCTCAATTTCGAAGAGGTGTCGCGGGGCTGGGTGATGACGCCGCGACTGGCCCCGGCGTTGGGGCTGATGGCGCGTTGGCTGGCCGAAACCCGCGACGGCGATTTGCAGGGTGGCGATTTTCCCGGCTGGCTGATCGATTTGCTTGGGGGCCAGATGACTCTGGCCCTGGCCGACCGCCGTGGCGAATGTATCTACTCCGCTTGCGACCATTATCACCGTTGCTTTATCGAGCGCAGCGTACGCCGGGCGCGGCGCGCCGATATCGTGATCGCCAACCACGCTTTGGTTATGATTCAGGCGGCGCTGGGCGGCGATGGTGAACCCTGGCTGCCAACCCGCTATGTGTTCGACGAGGGCCACCATGTCTTCAACGCCGCCGACGGCGTGTTCGCCGGCCACCTGACCGCGCGTGAAACCACCGATTTGCGTCGCTGGCTGTTGGGTGGGGAAAGCGAGGGCGCGGGGCGCAACCGGGCGCGGGGTCTGCGGCGGCGGCTGGAAGATTTGATTGGCGACAGCGGTGCAACGGCCGAAGCCCTGGATGAGGTGCTTAACGCCGCCCGCTGTCTGACTGGTGAAGGCTGGGTGGCGCGGCTGGCCGGTGACTCTCCGCAGGGGCCGACCGAGCGGTTCCTGGCCCTGGTTCGCTCCCAGGTGATGATTAGGGCTCATGGTCAAGGCTCGCCCTATAGCCTGGAAGTGGAAACCATCAACCCGATTGAAGGCTTGATTGAGGCGGCCGAAGCGTTGGAACAGGCGTTGCGGCGGCTGGCAACGCCGATTGAGGCACTGGCTGCGGCGCTGGCGGCACGGTTGGACGATGAAGCCGTAGACTTGGAAACCGACCAGCGACGGCGGATCGATGCCATGTCCCGTGGCTTGCGCCGGCGACGCGAACGGACCCTGATGCAGTGGCTGGGGATGCTGCAAACGTTGCGCGTCGGCGCGGCGCCGGCCGGGTTTGTCGATTGGTTCGGGGTCGAACGCCACGATGGGCGCGAGGCGGATCTGGGCTATTATCGCCATCACATCGATCCGACCGAACCGTTTGCGGCGACTCTGGGCGCGCAGGCTCATGGGTTGGTGATGACCTCGGCGACGCTGACCGACGGCACCGGCGATCCGGAAAAAGACTGGCAGGCGGCGGAGGCACGTTCCGGCGCGATTCATCTGCCCCATCCGGCGATCAGGGCGGCGGTGCCGTCACCGTTTGATTATCCGGCTCACACCCTGGTCCTGATCGTCAACGACGTGCGCAAGGACGAAACCGCCCAGGTTGCCGCCGCTTATCGCGAGTTGTTTCTGGCCGCGCAGGGCGGCGCTCTGGGGCTGTTCACCGCGATTGAGCGGCTACGGGCGGTTCATGCCCGGCTGGTCGTGCCGTTGGATCAAGCCGGATTGCCGCTGTTGGCCCAGCATGTCGATGGCCTGGACGTTTCGACGCTGATCGATATTTTTCGAGCTGAGGATGCCGCTTGCCTGCTCGGGACCGATGCGGTGCGCGACGGCATCGACGTGCCCGGACGCTCGCTACGCCTGATCGTGTTCGATCGCGTGCCGTGGCCGCGCCCCAATCTGCTGCACAAGGCCCGACGAGCGGCGTTCGGTGGCCGGCGTTATGATGACATGATCGCGCGCTTGCGGCTGAAACAGGCCTTTGGCCGGCTGGTGCGCCGGGCCGACGATCGGGGGGTGTTCGTGCTGCTTGATCCGATGATGCCGAGTCGGCTGAATGGTGCATTTCCGGAAGGTGTGGAGCCGCAACGGGTTGGCTTGGCGGAGGCGGTGCGGCTGACCCGGGATTTTTTAGCCTTACCTGAAGCCTAAGGAACGGCGGGCGGGGCCCTGCGCCCCTGCCCGCCGCATTTCGTCGGCCGCAATTTTACCCTTCCTGCTCGCGGAAGAACGCCGTCAGTCGCGGCCGGACTTGTTCGCGCCAGCGGCGGCCGTTGAACATTCCGAAATGGCCGGTCCCTTCCTGGAGGTGGTGGGCGCGGCGTTGCTCCGGAATTCCGGAGCACAGCTTGTGCGCGGCGATGGTCTGGCCGGGGGCGGAAATATCGTCCAGTTCACCTTCGACGGTCATCAAAGCGGTGCGGGAAATCGCCGCCGGATTGACCGGCTGGCCGCGCCAAGTCATGGTCCCTTGGGCCAGTGCTTGGCGCTGGAACACCGTCTCGACGGTTTGTAGGTAGAATTCGGCGGGCAAATCCATCACCGACAGGTATTCATCGTAGAACTTACGGTGAGCGGCGGCCGAGTCGCCATCACCTTCGACCAGATGATTGAACAGATCAACGTGGGCACCGATGTGGCGATCAAGATTCATGGTCATGAATCCGGACAACTGAACGAAACCTGGGAAGACCTTGCGGAGTGCGCCTGGATAGTAGAACGGCACCGTGGTAATGACGGTTTTCTCGAACCACTGTATCGGGTGCATCGCCGCAGCCCGGCTGGGCATTGTCGGCGCGGCCGCAGGATCAATCGGCCCGCCGATCAGAGTCATGCTCAACGGCTGGCACGGATCTTCAGCCTCGGCCATCAGCGCCACTGCCGCCAGTACCGGTACCGAGGGTTGGCACACCGCCAAGACATGGAGATTGGGGCCAAGCAATTGTAGGAACTCGATGACATAGGCGATGTAGTCATCCAGATCAAACCTGCCGCAGCCCCGTGGCACCTGGCGCGCATCGATCCAATCGGTGATGTAGACATCGTGGTCGGGCAGCAGCGCTTCAACCGTCCCGCGCAACAGCGTGGCATATTGCCCCGCCATCGGTGCCACGATCAGTACCCGTGGATCGGTTCGTTCGGTAACGCGGCTGAAGTGGCGCAACTCGCAAAACGGCTTGTGGGCGACAATGCGCTCATGCACCGTAACCGTGTCGCCGTCGATCACGGTTTCATGCAGGCCGAAGCTTGGCTTGGTGAAATCGCGGGTCGAACGCTCAACCAATTCGGCACCAGCGGCAATCGCGCGGCCGAAGGGGGTGTATGTGGCGGGTAGAAACGGATTTCGGAACGTATTTTGGGCGAATCCCGCCCACAGGCGCATGGGCTGAAGTGCCATGCGTTGAATGTCGTACATCTGATAAAGCACGGCTTTGTTCCTAACCAGTCCGCTTGTCCGGCGCAGTCCGCCGTTGCCGGTCAAACAGATAGCAGAAAGAGGCACAAGTCGGGGGTAATTCAATTATTTAATATTTTAGGCCGGGGGCTTCGCTCCCCCCCCAGACCTGCCCCAGATCCCCGCCCAGGAGCCTAAAGGCCCCTGGACCCCCTTTGTTTGGGATCGAACTAACGCTTAGATCACACCCTGACGCGGCGGTGTTTGGCTACGCGGAGCCAACGTCGGCGGCGGCACAGACGGCCGAAAGGCCTCGGCCAAGTAGGGCAGCAGTGCCGAGCGAATGCCGCGCAGCCATTCGTGAAGCACGATCAGCGAACGCGACGCCACCGGCGGAGTCATGCCCAGGCGAATCAGATCCTCGCGGGTCATGTTGGCAACCTGATCCAGACGATGGCCGGTTAGGCGGGCCCAGGCCGGGGCGGTACAGGCCGGCATTTCAATCACGGCCACGTTTTCACGTTCGACCAATTCCGCCTTGCGCTTGGCGTAATAGGAATCCTTCAACTGTGAAAACGGCCCGGAGAAGCCGTTTTCGACCAGCACCCGACGCGCGTTCGGTGCGATCGTCGCCACCCGTTCCAGGGTAGCCATGCCGGTTTGCAGCGAGGCCAGATCCACCGTGACCGGAACCATGAAGGTTAGCCGCGAGCCATCACCAACGTAATAATCGAATCCGGAAACCTCAGCCCAATTAAAGAACCACTGGCTGATGTTGCCGCCAAAATCGAACAGACGACCACCGCGTTGCAGTTCCGGACCGATATTATCCCAGAATTCGAAGAATCCGTCACCGCCGGCCCCCATCAGGTTGATGAAGTCTTGGCTGATTTTGCGGTGTTCAACAATTTCCGGGCCAAACAGCCGGGCAAGCCGTTCGTTAACCTCGTACTCGACCACTCGCAGCGCCAAGCCTTCGAGCATGGCGGTCGCCATCAGGTGGTGGGAGAGCAGGGTCTTACCGACGCCGCCCCGGTCGTTAAGCACCAGTATCGATCCAAGCATCGGAGAGCCTTTCGTTTTATTCCGTTATTGGTTTAGGTCGTTAACGTTTCGAGCCGTGATCGGTTGGACGGGGTTGGGGCCGAGCCGGATTATGGGCGTCGAGTCCAGTCCCAGGTGAGGGCGGTATCTGGATCCCGTCGCCGTTCGTCTTCGCCACCATCCGCCTGAGTTGCGGTTGGGGCTGGGGTCTGAGTGACCGTCGGCGAGAGTCGGGTTGGGTATGTCGGCGGCGCTTCAGGGGGCGGAACGAACGCTGCCGGCCCTGCTGGGGCCGAATCCCGAATCGCCTCAATCAGCGGTGGCGGCACCGTGCCGGGAATGATCGCATTCCACGCCGGAGTCGCCTCCAACGAGGTTGACGATGGCGGGAGCCGTGGTGAAGTCGGAGTCGGCTCTGGGATAACGGCCGCAGTGGTGCGCAATGGGGCGGGCGGTACCGGAGCTTGCTGGGCCGTGGTCTTGCCGGAAGGGAGGTGACGTTCAGCCGCCGGCGTGACCACGAACGGACTTATTAGCGACGGCGGCGGAGCCGCTTTTGGTGCCAGCGACGGAGCCGCTTTTGGTGCCAGCGGCGGAGCCGTTTCGGGGGCCAGCGGCGGAGCCGCTTGTGGTTGTGGTTCTGGTTGTGGCTCGGACCGGGTTTCGCCCTGGCTATCGTCTTGTATGGCTAGATCAGACACCTTGAACGGCAACGGTTCGTCGATCGGTGCGCAATCGCTTACGACGGCAATGCCGACGAGTTCGTCGTGCCGGCACTCCACCCCAACCAGGAAAAACGCCGAACGCAGCGTGGCCGGCGATAGCGGCCGGTTGGCCCGCGACAGCACGCCCAGGCGGGCGAGGGCAGTGGAAATCTGGTTCCATGTCATGCCATTTTCGCGCATCAAGCCGATTTCGCCATAGCGATCGCGCACAGCCTGCAACGCACCGCGCCCAACTTTGGCGGTGGCAGTGGCGGCCGGGAGATCGCTATCACTGGGGTCGGTCGTCACCGTGGCGATCCAGACGTGCGGAAGTGGGCGGGGAGTGGGCGGCGTGGCAGCGGAAAAAGACACAACCAACCCGCGCGAGCCAACCACAGGCGGTCCCACGGGCGGTCACAGCATCGGTTGGAAGCCCTAGCATCGGCTCTAGGAATAGATCAACCGTTCTCATGACGCAACCAATTCCTCCCGCTTCTTACCATTGGTCTCAACCGGAAGCAGTTGCGGAAAAACGCCGTCCGTGCGATCCGGGTATAATTATCGGGAAACAGGGTGTCGAGAAACTAAGGAGGGCAGGCATGGAACCGGAGCGGCCGCCGGGTCTCGGCGGCGGGGAACCGTTGGGGTTCGGGTTTCAGCAGCTTCGCCAGGCGTGGGAGCTTTCGTCCTTGCGCCAGGATTTGCGGCGGATGGCGGACCAGATCCGAGATCTGCGTAACCTGATTGAAGCCCGGGTGGGCGAGTTTCAGGCACAGATCAGTGCGGTGGCCCCGGAGGCGCTGGACGAGAATGCCGCGCTGACGCCGTTGCTGGCCGAGGCGTTGGCGGCGATGATCGCCATCCGCAATGCTGCTCGGCAGTTGGAGGCTCGGCAGTTGGAGGCCCGGCAGTTGGAGGGTGGTGACGCGGATCAGACGCGACCGGCGGCCGCGCTGTTTCCGGAACCGCCACCATCGACGTTTGCCTTGCCGCCCGCCGCTTTGACTCCGCTTCCGCCGGCCTCGCTTCCGTTGGCCCCGTCGGCCTTGGAGCCACCGCTGTATATACCGCCGCTGGCGGCACCGGCTTCTCCGCATGCGCCATTTTATGCCGCAGCCTGTGTGCCGCGCTATGTGCCGTCCGGGCCTTTTCCGTCGTCCGTGATGCCGTCGTCTTCTGCGCCGTCCGCGCTTGAGGTTCAGCCGCCGATTCCGTCATTCCTGACCGCATCGCGCACGGATGCAGCGTTGGTTCTTCCGGCCATATCGCGATCCCCGGTCGCGGCCCCCGAACCGGCCCCCGAGCCGGCCGTACCGCAGTATCCGCCGGGCGAGTCGGAGTCGGACATGGCCCCGGAATTGTTCCCTAACGCGGATGCGCCACCCCGCCCCCATGCCGCGCGGGAGCCGGTTCACCCGCCACGGCCTGAGATTCTGGCGGCAGCAGCCACGGATTGGCTGACGGCACCCCTGCTTTCGTTGGATAAGCCTTCACCGACCAACCCGCCATTAGCCCCAGCTCCGGGCCCAGCTTCGGCCCCAGCGTCGCGACCGGTCGCCCGTTCGTTGCCGGCGCAGGTTGATTGGTTTAAGCGTGGATGCCCGTGAGCGGTGGACGGTGAAAGCGTACGACGAAAAATAAGTTACTATAGCTCAGTCGCGACGACGCCTGCGTCGTCGTTCCCCCTCATCCTGCTGTCATGGACTCCGACGATCGTTTTCCCATCTCGCATTATCCGGCTGCGGTTGATTCTGGCTCGGGCGGCGCTGGCCTGGGAGCGGGGGTGGCCGGCGGCATGGCCGGTCAGCGGCGCAGTGGGGCTGTTCGTGGCTGCGGCTCTGTTCGGTCTGCCATCGCTGTTGCCGGGCTGGCTGCATGCCCTGTTGCTGGCGGTGGCGGTGGCTCTGCTGGGGCGGTGGGGGCGGACGGTTTCGAGCCGCTGTCGCTGGCCGGGGCCGGAGGAGGCGGGGCGCTGGCTGGAGCGGCGCTCCGGTGTGCCGAATCGGCCGTTGCAGGCGGCGACGGATAGCCTGGCCGCAGGCCATGGCGATGGCGTGGCCGAGACTTTGTGGCACCGTCATCAGGTGCGGATGGACGGCCTTGTTGGCCGGGTGCGACTGACCTTGCCTCGGGCTGGACTGGCGACCAGAGATCCGCTTGGGTTGCGGGTGGTGGTGGTGTTGTTGGTGGTGATATCGGCAGTCGGCACTCGGGGCGAATGGGGCTGGCGACTGGTTGCGGCGCTGGTTCCGGATTTGGTTTTTGTTGGTGGGGGTGGGGGTGGGGGTGGCGAGGGTGCGCCGGTGGTTGATGCCTGGATTACGCCTCCGGCCTATACCGGGCTACCGCCGATGGTGTTGAAGCCGGGTGTGCGCGGTGGTGTATTGCCAGCGGTGCCGGCGGTGCCGGTGGGCGGCGCACCGCTGGCGGTGCCGGTGGGCAGCGCACTGCTGGCGCGGGTTTCCGCCGGGACGGAAGCGCCGGTACTCGAAGTCGGAGAACGGCGGCAGTCATTCATTCCGGGTGCCAGTGAGAGCGATCGGCAGGGCTGGAAGCTTACCACCGTTCTCGCCGGTGGTGAGCGAATCAGTATTGTGCAGGGACTACAGGTGCTCGGCTCGTGGCCGATAACGATGGTTGCGGATGCGCCGCCGGAAGTTCGGTTTACCCAGCCGGCCAAGGCCACCGTCCATGGCGCGCTGCAACTGTCTTATCAGGCCTCGGATGACTTTGGCCTGACCGGGATTGCCGTGCTGGTTCGGCTGGATGCTGCCGCCGTAGCCAAAGAGACACCGGAGGTGACTCTGGCCGCGATTGAGACACCGGAGGTGACTTTGACGGTGCCGGCTGGGCACCCAAGGGTGCTCCAGGGTACCGGCTATGTTGAACTTACCGCTCATCCCTGGGCCGGGCTGCCGGTGCTGGTGCGGCTGAAGGCGACCGATGGTGCCGACCAAAACGGCTGGTCGGAGGAGATGGCGTTGCACCTGCCGGCCCGATTCTTCGCGCAACCGGTAGCGCGGGATCTGATTGAGTTGCGGCGGCGGCTGATTCTTAGTGGCGAGGGCGGGGGGCGCGGTGTGGTGGCGGTCGAGGTGGCACGGGGCCTGACCGCGTTGGCCACTCATCCGGAACGCTTTCGCCACGACACGGTGGTTGCTCTGGCCTTGCGGGTGGCGGCGGTGCGGCTAACCCGTGACCGCGCGGTCGATGCTGTAACCTCGGTGGTGGCGCTGCTGTGGGATACCGCGCTGCGGGTGGAAGATGGCGGGGCGTCGTTGGCCGAGCGGGAGTTGCGAGCGGCGGCACGGGCGCTGGAACAGGCGCTGGAACAGGCACCAGGGCAAGGCGCGGACGAGGGTGAGATAAGGCGTCGGATTGAGGAGGTCCGTCGGGCGCTGGACCAGTATTTGGCGGCGATGGCCCGTCAGCCGGGGGCGATGGCCCGCGGAGCACAGCCCCCGCCGACTGGTGCGGGCGGCGGGGCGGCCAGGACCATCGATGGCGAAGAGTTGCGGGCGATGCTCAACCGCTTGCAAGACAGTGCGGAGACCGGGGCCCGTGACTCCGCCCGGCAGACGCTGTCGGAGTTGCGTCAGATATTGGAAAACTTGCGTACGGCTCCACAAGGCGGGGGCCAAGGTGGGGGCCAAGGTGGAGATGACCAGGGACTGGCCGAAACCATGTCCCGAATGCGGGAGATCGAAGGGCTGGCCCAGCGCCAGCGCGCCTTGATTGAACAGACCTATCGCGAGACTCGGGAGCCGGGACGGAGTGGGGCTGAGGCTGTGGAGGGGTGGACGCCACCACCGGGGATTCTGCGTTCACCACCACCACCGCCATCACCCTGGTCGGCCCAGCCGGCCCAGCCGGGAGCCGGGCCGCGCTCGGGTCGTCGAGGCGGTGAGCGTTCGGGCGGCGGAATCGGCTCCCTGTTTGGGTTGGGTGGCGGCGATGGTGCCAAGGCGGCCGGTCAGCAAGACGCGCTTCGTCGCGACCTGGGCGAGACCATGCGCAAGCTGGGTGAAAGCGGCGAGATTCCGGGGACTCTGGGCCAGGCGGAACGCGGTATGCGCGAGGCCACGGGGGCGCTGAAGCGGGGTGAGGACGACCTTGCCCTATCGGCCCAAAGTCAATCGCTGGAACAGTTGCGCCAGAGCAACCGGGAGTTGGCCAAACGCCTGTCGGAGGCGGAGGGCGGGCCGGGCACCGGCCAGGGGGCGGTGCGCGATCCTCTCGGCAGGATGGGCGGGCGTCCTGGCTTGAATGATGACGCAACCCGGGTTCCGAGTGTCGATCAGGTGCGTCGGGCGCGGATGATTCTGGATGAACTGCGGCGCCGGGCGGGAGAGTTTCAACGTCCGCGCCCGGAGCGAGACTATATCGAGCGGCTACTGCGCCGTTTTTGAAACCACAAAAGAAGATGGGGTCTGGGGAATTCATTCCCCAGGCGGGTTTGGGCGGCAGCCCAATCGAGGCCATAATCCACGCTGCCACCTCCCGCACCGTTTGTCGCCATTGTTCGCGCAAACTCGCCAGCAGTTGGGCGTAACCGCGCTGAGCATGGCCAACCAGTCACAGCAGGCGATCCTTGCGCCGCAGACTGAAGCGCCGCAGTTCATCCAGAATCATCCGCGCCCGACGCACCTGATCGACACTCGGAACCCGGGTTGCGTCATCATTCAAGCCAGGACGCCCGCCCATCCT
>CAUYTZ010000518.1:0-2818 GCA_963575695.1 uncultured Gammaproteobacteria bacterium
GATGGTCAAGGCGATGAAGACCTACGTCGCCAGCAACTCGCCGGTCGCCACCTGGATCGAAACGGCGGTCGAGCAGAACGCCGCCACCATGGTCGACCGCCGCGATCTGATCGCCTCGTTCAACGGCTGGTTCGCCCTGGAGGCCGGGGCGGAGGCCAAGCCGCTCGGGGCGCGCGCCCTGTTCCCGGCGATGCGCAGCGTGCTGCCCCACGTCGACGACCACAAGATCGGCCCGGCCCGCTACCTGACCGGGGTCCGGCTCTCCGACGAAGGGCTGGAGACCTGGCAGCTGTTCATCGACAGCCGGCAGGGGACGGGCTTCTCCCCGAACACCCGCTTCGACGTCAACCGGCCGGCGCCGCCCAAAAAGCAGGCCGCGGAGGGCGGGGTGCCGCCAGGACAGGCTCCGGCCAAGCCCAGAACGCTGTTTTAGCCTTATGGAACAAAGCGATGATCCGAAGTCTGGAACGTCTGGATTTTTGCGGCACTTCGTGCGGCACATTGTGCGGCACTTCTGTCCCCGAAACGGGCACTTCATCGCGAAGTGTCGCACGGCGTCGCAGGGCGTCGCCACGGGGCGCCGACGGTGCGGCACTTCGAAGTGCCGCAAAATCCAAAGTGCCGCACGAAGTGCCGCAAGGTCAACTCCTTGAAAACGCGCAGCCATTCCTGCCCAAGGGCACTTTGCTACACTTCTTTTCCAGGAGGATGAATAATGAATAGAAACGGGATATACAGGCACACATACATGTACGCGCCCTATATGGGGGAGTATAGGCCGTCGAAGTGCCGCAAGTGCCGCAAGGGCGGTCCCCGGTTCGTCGTCGGAGGGCGGCCGTGACCGCCGCCGCCCGCGCGGCCGTCGACATCGCCGCGGTGATGCGGCGGGTGTCGGAAGCGGCCGTGCCCTTCGAGAGCCGCTGGACACTCCGCGCGCTGCATCGCCTCGATCCCGAGCTTCACGACCGCCTGCTCGACCAGCAGAGCCTCTATCACGAAGCCCTGGTCACCGGTGAAGCCGAGGACGTGGACGAGCAGGCGGCGGCGATGTGTCGGGGCTGGGCGGCGGTGACGCGGGTGATGGCGGCGGCCTCCGTGCCCGACGACGCCTATTTGCTCGGCATCCACGGCGGCACCGGCACCCGCGTCGCGATCGGCGAGCAGCACCACGCCATTGCCCGCGTTCGGGAAATTCACGGTGATCAGGTGATCTGGATCACGCCCGACGAGGTGGCGGCGCTGGTCGCCGGGCTGGAAGCGCTCAAGGCCGCCAAAGCCTTGTGGCCCGACGCCGAAATCATCCGCCTCTATCCGAAAGAACCCGCCCAAGGCGACCGTTAGCTGTTGAGCTACCGACCGGCAGACCAGACGAACAGATGAGCAGAGGACCCGAGCATAACGGCTGGAACGACCGGCAGGCTGTTGAGCCGCCGACCAGAGGAACAGACGAGCAGACGACCGGAAGCGCTGAGGACCAGAGGGATTCACCGCAATCCTTTTCCGCCCTGGAGGCTTTTCATGGCCACACCCACTCCGACCAAGGCCGCGGCTGACCGGAAGCATCCGTCGCCGCCGTCCCCGATCACTCTCCCGGACCTGCCGCCGGTCATCCTGGCGCTCGATCTCGGCAGCCACACCGGCTTTGCCTTGCGCACCCGCGACGGCACGATCACCAGCGGCACCGTCACCTTCCGTCCCGGCCGTTTCGAGGGTGCGGGCATGGCATTCCTGCGCTTTCGGAAATGGTTGGGCGAAATCGCCGGCCTCGCTCAAGCTCTCGACACCGTGGTGTTCGAGGAAGTCCGTGCCCATGCCGGCACGCTCGCTGCCCAGGTTTACGGCGGCTTCCTCGCCCACCTCACCGCCTGGTGTGAACACGAGCGGGTGCCCTACCAGGGCGTGCCGGTCGGCACGATCAAGCGCCACGCCACCGGCAAGGGCAACGCCGGCAAGGACGCGGTGATCGCCGCCATGAAGGCGAAAGGCCACCAACCCGCCGACGACAACGAGGCCGATGCCTTGGCCATTCTGCATTGGGCGCTGGCCCAGGGAGGCGCACGATGACCCGAGAGCGTCTCTCCAACCGTCGGCTGAAGGAGACCACGACGCTGGTGTTCAGCGGCATGAGTTTCTCCGTGGCCATCGGCGTCTTTCCCGACGGCCGTCCCGGCGAGGTGTTCGCCTCGGGCGCCAAGATCGGTTGCGACCTGGACTATCTGCTCGACGACGCCTGCGTCGCCCTCTCGCTGTTGCTCCAGCACGGTGTCGAGCCGGCGGCTCTCGCCGGCAGCATGGGGCGGGCCGGCGATGGTTCGACGCCCGCCTCCCTCATCGGTGCGCTGGCCGACCGTCTCGCGGAGGTGACGCCATGACCATGCGCTCCTCCTTGGGCCGGGTTCAACCCCGGCAACCGCTCGACGCTGAGGAACTGGCGGCCATGCGCCGGGCGGCGTGGCGGCAGCAGGGCGTGCTGGCGGTCAGTGAAGACGACTCCCGTTTGACCTGGCCCGAACGCGAACTGGTCAAGCAGCTTGGCAACCGGCTCTACGGCGCCAGGAAGGAGGCCCGCCATGGCTGAAGCCCACTGGACGCCCCGGATGGTCGAGGACCGGATCGAAGAGGCCGCCTTCACCCTGCGCCGGTTGCCCGATCCCCGGTTGCAGCAGGCGCGGTCGTCGTGGCCGCCGATCATCCACGAGTTCCACGACGCCTACGGCGCCGAACCCGCCCGCCTGCGGCTCGGCCCGCCCAGCGCCGCCGCCATCGACCGCATGGACGAGGTGCTGGCGTGGCTGATGTGGGTCGAACCGGACGAGGC
>CAUYTZ010000519.1:0-7881 GCA_963575695.1 uncultured Gammaproteobacteria bacterium
GAAGGCGCGGAGTCCATAGCCGGGTCGGCCAGAGCCGCGCCGCAGGCCAGAGACCAAGCCATCGCCACCATCAACGCCAAACGCTTCATGTCTCGTCGTTCCTTCCCAGCCTTCGGCGAGGGGGGCGCCGCCCCCCGCCCCCCCCCCCCCCCACCCCCCCCCCCCCCCCCCCCCCCCCCCCCCCCCCCCCCCCCCCCCCCCCCCCCCCCCCCCCCCCCCCCCCCCCCCCCCCTCGCCGAAGGCCGTGAATTCAATAGGCTGTTTTCAGCGATCGAAGTGGTCAGTTGTGCCCGCCGGCGAACCGGACCAGAACAATCGCCGCGCTGAAGATCGCAAAAACCAGCCCGGCAACCTGCCAGATATTGGGGATCAGAGAGAGACGGCCATCAATTCGGGCCATGTCCTCACCCTGCTTGCGCTGGATTTCGGACTGTCGATGTTGATCGACCTTGATCTCGGCAACGTCCACCTGAAGCCGGCCGACGTCACCCTTTATCACCTGCACGTCGGTCGTAACCCGCTGCACATCGGCCGTAACCTGCTGTACATCGGCTGTGAGCCGCTGCACATCAGCCGTAAGCCGCTGCACATCAACCGCCAGCCGCGACAAACCAGGCTCAAGCCGCCGCAGGATATCCAGGGCTTCGTCTGGGTGTTCGTTGCCTACCGGAGGCTTGCGTACAGGGTTCGCCATGGAGACAATGTAGCTGGTGCGGGACCAAAGAGCTAGCCCTGCTTTAGCGTTTCGATAACCGGGGGTTTTGCCCCGGCCCCCCCTTCATTAGAAAGGGTCCAGGGGCGGAAAAATGGTGGGCCCGGCAGGACTCGAACCTGCGACAACACCGTTATGAGCGGCGCGTTCTGACCGCTGAACTACAGGCCCATCTCCAACCAGTCCGTCAGGTATCCAGGAAACTGCGCAAACGCCGCGAACGGCTGGGGTGCTTCAGCTTACGCAACGCCTTTGCTTCGATCTGACGAATTCTTTCGCGAGTCACCGAAAACTGCTGTCCGACTTCTTCCAAAGTGTGATCGGTATTCATACCGATCCCGAAGCGCATACGCAATACCCGCTCTTCACGCGGCGTCAGGCTAGACAGAACCCGGGTTGTGGTTTCGCGCAAATTGGCTTGAATCGCTGCATCCAGCGGCAGAATCGCGTTCTTGTCTTCGATAAAATCGCCCAGATGGCTGTCTTCCTCGTCGCCGATTGGCGTTTCCAGGCTGATCGGCTCCTTGGCGATTTTCAAAACCTTGCGCACTTTTTCCAACGGCATCAGCAGCCGCTCGGCCAGTTCTTCCGGGGTCGGCTCCCGCCCAATTTCATGCAGCATCTGCCGACTGGTGCGAACCAGTTTGTTGATGGTTTCGATCATGTGCACAGGGATACGAATCGTGCGTGCCTGATCGGCGATCGAACGTGTGATCGCCTGCCTAATCCACCAAGTCGCATAGGTCGAAAATTTATAACCACGACGGTATTCAAATTTATCCACCGCCTTCATCAAACCAATGTTGCCCTCTTGAATCAGGTCGAGGAATTGCAAACCACGGTTTGTGTATTTCTTGGCGATCGAAATCACCAGCCGCAGGTTGGCCTCGACCATCTCCTTTTTCGCCCGGCTGGCTTCCTTTTCACCCTTTTGCACCGTGGACACGATACGACGGAATTCGTTGATCGGCAGCCGAACATCAGCGGTGATTTCGGCCACCGCATCGCGGGTACGGATGGTTTCTTCGCCGTATTTTTCGATGAACCGGGGCCAGTACCGGCCAGGGAGCGCGGAAATCTTGGCCATCCAGTTAGGAGAAAGTTCATGGCCAATGTACTGGGCCAGGAAGTCTTCACGCTTAATGCGACATTCCGTGGCCATGCGCAGCAGCTTGCCTTCCAAACCAGTCAGACGCCGGTTGAGACCATAGAGCTGTTCAACCAGTCCTTCGATGCGCGTATTATTGAGATGAACCTTATTGACCAGTTCGATCATCTCGCTTTTAATTTTTTCATACTTTTTGTCAGACTGCTTAGTCAGATCCTCACCGCGCTGAATTGACGCCAGCCGGGCTTCGTGTAGTTTGTGCAACTTGCCGTAGGTCAACGCGATGGCGGAGAAAGTAGCCAGAATTTTGGGTTTTAGCGTCGCTTCCATTGCCGACAGCGACATGTTGTTTTCTTCGCTATCTTCCAAATCGGGCTCGCCTTCCGGAATTTCTTCCAGCAGCAGCTCTGGTTCGCCTTCGCCCTCCGCCGTCACGACACCGGCCACGGCCCCCTCGACAGCAACGGCTTCCATAACCGGACCGCCCACCGCCCCCACCGCCACCACCACGGCCCCCTCGATGCCGCCGTAGGTTGTTTCAAGATCGATGATATCGCGCAGCAGCATTTTGCCCTCTTCGAGGGCAGTATGCCATTCGATGATCGCGCGGATTGTTAGCGGCGATTCGCAGATCGCGCCGATCATCATCTTGCGCCCGGCCTCGATTCGCTTGGCGATGGCGATTTCGCCTTCACGCGACAGCAGTTCGACCGAACCCATTTCGCGCAAATACATCCGCACCGGATCGTCGGTGCGGCCGATGTCATCATCCAAATTCCCAGAGGGCCGACCTTCAACTTCGGGATGAGCTTCGACCGGAACGATATCTTCGACTTCTTCGCTTTCAATGACGTTGATGCCCATTTCGGACAGCATCGCCATCGTGTCCTCGATTTGCTCCGAGGACGAGAAGTCTGGCGGTAGTGCGGCATTCAGTTCATCGTAAGTGATGTAACCACGCTCTTTGCCCTTGGCGATCATCTTCTTGACCGCCTGGACCATGGTATCCATCAACGGCCCGTCAACCGCTTCTTCCCGGTTGTCTGCCGCTTCCGCACTGTTGGTCGCCTTAGTGGTCATGCGCTGGCCGCCCCTGGATCAGGTTCCCATAGCACAAAGCCAACAAGTCCACTCCGCCGGGCTGGTCTCGCCTCTGCGTTGGGTCTTATCGGTCCTTGCATCGCTCCCAAGGTCATCCGCGCGTTCCAAGGTGGGCGGCGTCTGCCGACGGCCGCCCCGCTGATCTGGAACGCGGGGATGGACTCACCCAGTACCGCCACCAACCGTGACGACACTTTGGACTCGAAGGGGAGATTTGGCCCCAGCCCCGACCAGCGTCAAGATGAGTCGCGCACAATTGTCACGAATCAGTCACCGACTCGGCGGCAGCGTGGCTATTGTGCGACAGCGACTCAAACGACATGCGACGGCGACTCAAACCTTGTTTCCCAATAACGCATTGCTTTTATGGCGATAAATTTAAGAATCGCCACTGTCGTCCTCAATGTCGCCGGTGCCGCTTTTGATTTCTCGCCGCAACCCCGTGACTCGATTCAGGCTCTCCTGATCCAGCCGCGACGACAATTGCCGACGGGCACCGTCCAATTCCACGGTCAACCGGGTACGCCCGGCTTGGCGAAACAGGTCATGCAGCCCGAATCGCGCCTCCTCTGTCGGGGCCTCGATTCGAGCGAATCCGGCATGGGGCATGGTTGATCGGTCGAGCAATTTTGCGACCGCTTCGGCTAAACCGTGCAGATTCAACGCTGCCAGCAGCGCTTCCGGCCCTAAATCCGGCTTCGCACCCAGGGTTTCGAGCAAAGCCAACCGGATTTGGGCCAGGTGCGACTCGGCATCCACGATCGTGCCCAGGTGGTCGTGAAATTCGTCGAACAGTTCGGGGTGATTGAGCATCGTGATCAGGAGGATTCGCTGGCCAACCGCCACCGCAGAGCGAGGGCGGCAGGATGGCAGCGGCCCCTGCGGTGGCGGCGGCGAGCCAAACTTGCCGCCGCCACGATTGTTGAATCCCGGCCGGCGCTGGGGGCCGTAGCCGCGCTGGGCCACGAAGGGCCGAGCACCGCCCTCCGCCGCCGCCCGGCCCGAGCTATGGCCTGAGACCTGTGCCGTGCGGCCAAACTTTTCATCCAGCCGCTTGCGCATTTCGTCGCGATAGAAGCCCTGCACCGTGCGATCGGCGATTCGCGACATCCGTTCGTCCAAAGCCGCCTTCAGCCCCGCCCGGGCTTCCGGGGTATCGAAGTCGCGTCCGGTCACCTCCAGCCGCCACACCACCTCGGCCAGTGGCAGGGCGCGATCCAGAACCGACTGCATCGCCGCTACCCCCCCCCCACGAATCAGGGTGTCGGGGTCTTCACCTTCGGGCATGAAGGCCACTTTGACGCTCTGATCCGGAGCCAGATGCGGCAGCACCCGCTCGACCGCACGTTCGGCGGCGCGGCGGCCGGCACCGTCTCCATCGAAACACAACACCGGGCATTTGACCCGGCCGGGATAGAGCCGCCACAGCTCGACGATCTGTTCCTCGGTTAAGGCGGTGCCCAGCGGTGCCACCGCGCCGCCGAATCCGGCCAGAACCAGGGTGATCACATCCATGTAGCCTTCGGCGACGATGGCGATGGCCCCGTCGGCCACGGTCTGGCGGGCCCGCGATAGGCCATAGAGCAACCGGCCCTTGTGAAACAGCGGCGTTTCGGCGGTGTTGATGTATTTGGGGCCGTCACCGGCGATCAAGCGGCCCCCGAACGCCACCACCCGACCACGACGGTCGGCGACCGGAAACATGACGCGGTCGCGAAAAAAGGAATAAGCGGCGCGGCCATCATCGGGTTTTCGCGCCAGTCCGGCTTCGATCATGTCCGTTTCCGGAAACCCGGCCTTGGCCAAATGGCGAATCAGGCCCCCGCCGTCGGCCGGCGCATAGCCGAGTCGGAAGCGGGCCACGGCGGCGTCATCCAGCCCGCGTTTGCTCAGATAGCCGAGCGCCGCCCCACCGTCGGCAACGTACAGCCGACTTTCAAACCAGCGCGCGGCGTGTTCGACCAGATCGTAGAGCGTCTTTTCACGTTCGAAGCGCTTGCGTTCCTCGGGCGAGGCGCGCGGCACCTGCATTCCGGCCAGCCCGGCCAAAACCTCAACCGCTTCGGGAAACGACAAGTTGTCGTGGCGCATGACGAAGCCGATGATGTCGCCGTGCGCGCCGCAGCCAAAGCAGTGGAAGAAGCCTTTCTGGTCGGAAAGGGTGAAGCTGGGGGTCTTCTCGTTGTGGAATGGACAGCAGGCCTTGAATTCGCGCCCGGTGCGGACCACACGGATGCGGCGTCCGGCCACTTCGGACAGTGGCAGACGGGCACGCAGTTCATCAAGGAAGCCGGGGGGAAAGGCCATGGTGCCTTTAACCGTCCCTAAGGAATCGGGTCCAGATTACGCCAGCGACTGCTTGACGATGCCACTGGCCTTGGCGAAATCCATCCGGTCGCCATAGCGCTGACGCAACTCCGCCATAATCTTACCAATATCTCGCAGGCATTTAGAACCCAATTCAGCGATTACACCCAACACCGCTTCCCGGGTTTCCAGATCATCCAATTGTCGCGGCATGAAGCTTTCGATGATGGTGATTTCCTCACCTTCCTGTTCGGCCAGTTCCAGCCGCCCGCCCTGCTCGTAAAGCCCAATCGCCTCGCGTCGTTGCTTGATCATGGTCCGCAACATCGTCAGAATTTCGACATCCTCTATCCCTTCAGTCACCCCACGTCCGCGCGCCGCGATGTCGCGATCCTTCAGCGCTGCCAAAATCAGCCGAATGGTGCTGACCTGACGCAGGTTTCTGGCCTTCATCGCCTCTTTAAGGCCTTCGTTGAGTCGCTTGCGCAACATGACCGTACCTTAGTTTGACTCCAAGCGCCTTACGCACTTGGGAATGGACACATTTCGTAACATTTAGGCTCGTTTACCATCGATTGCCATTGAATTCCGCTGCGGTACACCTAACCGCTGGTGACAGGCTTGCGCCGCCACAAGTGGCTTGACCCGAGCCTAAGGGGTGTTTAAGCATCCCCTGATCCTGCCGGCAGCCTGTGCGGCGGGAAGGTTGAGGTGTGCGCCCATGTCCGACAATCGGTTTTCCCGCCTGAGTTCCATCACCACCGGGGCTCTGGTTCTGGCCGACGGCACGGTGCTGCGTGGGTGCGGCATTGGCGCGATCGGCAGCGCCGTAGGCGAGGTGTGCTTCAATACTTCGATCACCGGCTATCAGGAAATCCTGACCGACCCCAGCTATGCCGGGCAGATCATCACCTTCACCTTTCCTCACATCGGCAATGTCGGCACCAATCCGGAAGACATCGAGTCGCGGGTTCCGGCCGCGCGTGGGCTGATCCTGCGCGCCGACATCACCGAACCGTCCAACTGGCGGGCGACCAAGCATCTGGATCAATGGCTGAAAGACAAAGGTCTGGTTGGGTTGGCCGGAATCGATACCCGGCGGCTGACCCGGCGCATTCGCGACGGCGGCGCGCCGGTCGGCGTGATCGCCCATGACCCGGACGGCAAACTCGACATCAACGAATTGCTGGGCGTGGCCAAGGCCTGGCCGGGGCTGGAGGGGATGGATCTGGCCCCAGAAGTGACCTGCCGCCAGCACTATGATTGGGCGGAAGGGGCCTGGATGCTGGGCCAGGGCTATGGTCAAATCAATGCGCCCCGATTCCACGTCGTGGCGCTCGATTTTGGGGCCAAGCTCAACATCCTACGCTGTCTGGCCGACTCCGGCTGCCGGGTGACGGTGCTGCCGGCAACCGCGACCAGCGACGACGTGCTGCGGCTTAAGCCGGATGGGGTGTTCCTGTCCAACGGCCCGGGCGATCCGGCTGCGACCGGAGCCTATGCCGTACCGACCATTCGCGGCTTGCTCGACGCCGGGTTGCCGATGTTCGGCATCTGTCTGGGCCATCAAATGCTGGCGCTGGCGCTGGGTGGACGGACCGGCAAGCTGGCCCGTGGCCATCGCGGGGCCAACCATCCGGTTAAGGATCTGGCCACCGGCCGAGTCGAGATCACCAGCCAGAACCACGGCTTTCATGTTGAGCCGGAGAGCCTGCCGCCTGGCGTTGAAGTAACTCACGTTTCGCTGTTCGACGGCACCAACGAGGGCATCGCCGTCACTGGTAAACCGGTATTTTCGGTCCAGTACCACCCGGAGGCGTCACCCGGCCCGCGCGACAGTCATTACCTGTTCAAGCGGTTTGTGGCACTGATGGAGCCACGCGAGGCAGTCTAACAAGGTGAGCGTCTTGAATGAAGTTGGGTCCAGGGCAGCGCCCCATATGCGCTAGGATAAAGGCTTGACGAGGCGGGAAAATCGTGATTCATCAACGCGATGGACACGATTTCTCTCCTCGCCAGGGATTGGAGCGCGTTTGTCGCGCAGATATCCCGATTCATCGATCTTGACGCAACCGCCGTTTCGTTCAAAGCGCTCCAGCGACGACGGGGCGTGAAGGACGCCTCGTCGTTGCTGCGTCTTGGGCTTGGCTATGGTCCCTGCGGCTTGTCGCTACGGCAGGCCGCAGCATGGGCGGAGGTCTCTGGGATCGCCAGCCTTGCGAATACATCGCTCCTTGACCGGCTTCGAAATTCTTCAGATTGGTTTGCTGAAATTGTTCGATCTATGATGTCGGATAGAATTAAAGCAACCAACAATTACTATGATGGTCGGACGATACGGCTTATTGATGGATCGTCGATATCTGAGCCAGGAAGCAAAGGAACCGACTGGAAGACTGTGCCGCCATCGGCGTAAAGGGCGTCAGCCTGGTCTCCGACGGGCCAGGCAGGATTTCGCCTGTGCTTCGATGCAATCACTTTGTACATAGATCCCTACCTTTCACACCAGCTTGAAATCACCGGGGGATCGGATTTTCGGCGGCAAGTGCCCATTTGGAGGGCGCCAGATCAGGTCGACGACGCTGACTGGGTTCTGGTTACGCACACTCACCGAGATCACTGTGACCTCGATACACTGATCCCCATGTCTCTT
>CAUYTZ010000520.1:0-1247 GCA_963575695.1 uncultured Gammaproteobacteria bacterium
GAGGCGCCGATGGTGTGCCAGCCGGCGCCGTCGGAGATCACCGTCACGTAATCGCCCTGAGCCGAGAGGATGACGCGGCGACCTTCCGGGCCATTGCCGGTCTCGGCGGTGATCCAGATCGCGTGGTCGGTCTGGTCGGCCTTCTTGATGGTCATCGGCTTGCCGACGGCGGTAGGCAGGCTCGGGTCGGGCAACCGGAACTCGGTGACGCCGGTGTAGGCCGAAACGGTGTAGAGCGAGCGCCCGGCCTTGCCGGTGATCGGCGACACGCCTTCGATGTATTCCACGTCACCGTAGTTGGCGACCAGTCCGGCGATGAACCATGCCGCGCCGTTCGAGACGACATCCAGGCTGTCGTATTGGTAGCGCAGCACGGCGGGACGGCCGTCCGGTCCACCGCCCGAGGCACACGTGACGGTGACGGCGTTGGCCGAGGCGTCGGTCTTCTTGATCGTGATCCGCCTTCCGGCGGCCTGGGCATCGCCAGGCGCTGGCAGCCGCGCTTCTACCGCGCCGTTCTGGGCCGAGATCGCATAAAAGTTCTGGCCGAGATCAAGGGCGATCACGCCGGTGACGCCGTCATAGAAACGGGCATTGCCGGGCACGATGTTGCCGGCGACGATCCACCAGCCGGCGCCGTTGGAGACCACCTCGACATGGTCGTAGCGGCTGCCGAGCAGCACGGCGCGACCGTCGGGACCGGGACCGCTGGTCTCGGTAACGGTGACCGGGTTCATCGAGAGGTCGGTCTTCTTGATCGTGACCCGGCGGCCATTGGCGTCGGCGGCGTGGGGCAACCGGACCTCCACCGCCCCGCCGAACGCCGAGATCAGCCAGACCGAGGACTTGGTCAGGTCCGGTTGGACCAGCCCGCCGGAGACCGGCTCGGCATAGGCGGTCTCGGCGGCGAAGCCCTCGACCCGCAGGTCGGTGGCCAACACGTCGTGCAACAGGGTTTTGGTTGGATAGCCGGCATTCAGCGCGGTGTAGGCGCGGGCACCGCTGGTGTCCCAGATCGGCGCACCGCCGGTGGCCGAGAACAGGTTGATGATTGTGGTGTTCTGCGAACTTCGGTCGATGCGGATGCCGGGCACGGCGCCCGAGCACTCGGCGTAGAAGTTGATGATCCGGGTCTGGTCGGTCAGCGCGCCCAGGCGGAAGCAGGCCTCGGCGGTCGGGCTGACATTGGCCTCGCAGTCAATAAAACTGTTGTGGAACCGGGCGGTGGAGAGGAAGAAGCCGCAGCC
>CAUYTZ010000521.1:0-1295 GCA_963575695.1 uncultured Gammaproteobacteria bacterium
CGCGTCCGACGGGATCGTGTTGGGTGCGCTGGTGTTGGCGCTGGATCGGAGCGAAGATCACGATTCCGTCACCGTTGAGGATTTGATCCGGCAATGGGCCCATCTGGCCGGGCTTGCGGTGGAGCGGCGGCGGGCGGAACAACGGCTGATTGCGGCCAAGGCTGCGGCCGAACAGGCTAGCCGGGCCAAATCCAGTTTCTTGACAGTGATGAGCCACGAAATCCGCACGCCGATGACTGGCGTGATCGGCATGGCCGATCTTTTGTTGGAAACCACGCTGACGGGGGCGCAGAGAACGTTCGTCGAAACCCTGTGCTCTTCGGCACGGAGCCTGATGGCGATTCTCAACGATATTCTCGACATTTCCAAGATCGAAGCCGAAAAGCTCGCCCTGGAAACGCTGGACTTTGATCCGGCTTTGGTGGTTCGGGAAGTGGTTGATCTGTTGCGCGGTTCGGCTCAAGCCAAGGAGGTCTCACTCGGCTTCGAGGAAACCACACCGTTGCCAGCGCTGGTGCGCGGCGATCCCACCCGGTTCCGCCAGATCCTGTTCAATCTGGCCGGCAACGCGATCAAATTTACCAGTGCCGGCCGGGTTATGCTACGGGCCAAAACCATCGCGCAAGATTGGAAGCACTGCCGATTGCAGTTTGAGGTCGAAGACACCGGCATCGGCATCAGTGGTGCGCAACTGGCAACCCTGTTTGAACCCTTCGCCCAGGGTGACGCTTCCACCACGCGCCGCTTCGGCGGCAGTGGCCTGGGGCTGGCGATCAGCAAGCGACTGGTGGAAATGATGGGCGGCACGTTGACCGCAAGTTCCACGCCCGGCCTGGGTTCTCTGTTCAGCTTCACGGTCCGACTCGGTCTGCCCTCTGTGTCCCAAATCGAGGTGTTTCCGCCAACTTCTACGCCGCCGACTCCCGCGATTATGGCGGGAAAGTTCCGGATTTTGCTTGCCGAAGACAATGACATCAATCAGTTGATCCTGCGTTCCTACCTGGAGAAACGCGGCCACAGCGTGGTGGTGGTCGCTAACGGTGTTCAGGCGGTGGCCACGGTTCAGGCCGTAGGGTTTGACTTGGTTCTCATGGACATGCAGATGCCGGAAATGGATGGCGAAGAAGCGACCCGCCGGATCCGCGCCCTGCCGTCGCCGCTGGGTGGGTTGCCGATTATCGCCCTGACCGCCGATGCCATCCTTGAAAACCGGCCACGCTATTTGGCCAGTGGTTTGACCGGGTTTTTGACCAAGCCGATCGACTGGCGTCAGTTCGACCAGATGTTGGCCTCGA
>CAUYTZ010000522.1:0-10683 GCA_963575695.1 uncultured Gammaproteobacteria bacterium
TGCCCGAACAGCCGGGCGTGGGCACAGGCAACAAGAGCTGTCGCGTCTTGCTGGCGGAAGACGCCCCGGAAAACCAGATGCCGTCCTTTCAACGGCCCGGCCACTTTTTCAGCTTGGGCTCCGCTATGGCATCAGGCATACCCGGCTCAGAGTGAAATCTGCGCAGTAATGTGCGCGCTGCTACAGATGATCTGTTGTGCCAGCGGCTCCGGCCCAAGATCTTTTTTTATCCGAAATTTCCCATATTCGTGTCAGAAGCGGCCTCGCCATATTTCTCGACAAAGAGTTGTCCCGCATCACACGCGAGGCGCACGGCTTCATCATACAGCTTGCGGAACTGCCGCTCGCCGATGTTGCCGTAATAGCCCTTCAGCTTTTGCTTGGCTTGCAACTGCAGGCCGAAATCCGACGGCTTCTTGCGACGCTGGCCATGCTGGCCGGGGCCATATTCCCGACGGTTGATCGGGCTCTTCGGCCGACCCCACAGGTTGACGCCAAGGCGGCGGTCGATCTTGTATTTCGATTCCTGTCGCTTGCTCATGTCGCTTCCGGTTTGTCTGGCTTGCCCTTGCCGCCGGCAGGGGCGACCCTGGTCCATGCCCGCTGGTTGGAAAGGAGCATCGGCAGTTAATGGATTGCGGGGCTAAAGTCAATTGGTTCCGCCGGTTCCCGCAGCGTCGGCCTTGGGGGGCCGGTTGCCTGGAGCGGTGTTCTGCCACTATTGCGGCGGCTCTGAACGCAGTCCCGCCAGAATTTCTAGGTAATCTTTGTGATCAGGATCAAGATTTCCGTGGCGGAACAAGAAATCAATAATCACCAAATTGCAATTAAATTTAAATTCATTGGTATCGCGCACAATCTTTGCTACAAGATCCACCGGCACCAATTCAAACCTCTCCACTTCTCCGTCTTCATTGCTTGGGATCTCATCTTTATGCATTTCAAGGTCATAGAGAAAAAGTACATCTGGCCGTAGCCCGGCCGGGGTCTCCATGACATAGGACAAAGCCCCAACCGGGCAGGCCCGGCCGGCAATTGCGGCCCCGAGTCCCGCCTCTTCCCGTGCCTCCTTAAGCAGGTTGTCGCGGAGGCTGAGACCGGCCGGCTGACCACCGGCGATCATGTTGTCCAACTGGCCGGGAGCGACCTTGCGATCGCGGGCCCGGTGGCCGATCCACAAATCCACCCCGCCATCCGCACGCCGCACGAAGCCGTTGACGTGCAAGCCATAAGCGCGAATGCCGAAGCTGGCCGCAACCGCCCGGTCCAGGCACAGCAGCGGTGCCGTGCCCCAGCGGGCCAGCACCGGATAGAGTTCGCCAATTGGGGCGGAGAGCCGCCCTTCCGCCGCCAGCGACTCGGCCACCACCGCCACTGCGGCGCTGCGGTCTTCCGGTCGGCCCAGTGCCGGGTTAAGCAGCAATTGGTCGCCGGCCCCCGCCTGGAACACCTTCGCGAATCCAAGCAGCCGCTCGGCCAGGGCATGGCGCACCCAGCCGACTCTAACCCCAGCCACCAGCCACGGTCGAAATCCGGATAGGTCATGGCGGTTGCAGGCGCGAATGTGATCGATGAAGGCCATGGCTAACGCTGCTGCTCCACGATCGGCTGGACGAACTGCGGCTCGATATCCCACGGGAACTGAATCCAGGTATCCTGGCTTACTTCGGTAATGAAGGTATCGACCAGCGGCCGTCCGGCGGGCTTGGCATAGACGGTTGCGAAATGAGCCTTGGGCAGCAAGGCGCGGACCACGCCAGCGGTGCGGCCGGTGTCAACCAGATCGTCGATGATCAGCCAGCCTTCCCCGTCCCCAACATTTTCCGGCCAGCACAGCACCTGGGGAGCGCGCTGGTTTTCATGGTCGTAGCTGGACACGCACATGGTTTCGATCAGGCGAATGCCCAATTCACGGGCCACGATCGCCGCCGGCACCAACCCGCCGCGCGCGACCGCGATAATGCCCTGCCATGGGCCAAGGGCGAGCAGCCGCCAAGCCAGATCCCTAGAGTTACGGTGCAGCTCTGCCCAGTAGACCGGAAAGTAGCGGGAGGGTGGGGGTGGTTTGGGGATGGAGTCGGTCATGGGGATGATCCACTGTGGTCTTTAGTATGTAGCCTTCGGCGACCAAGGCTTCGCCCTGGATCCACTTTATTTGCCGGTGCCAGTCGGTTCGCCGACCAAGGCATAGGCCGACCAGAACAGCGGATGAGCGTAGCCATTGGCCCCAAACGGGGTCTCACCCTGGTCCATCACCGCGACCATCGCTTCCCGCAACGCCTGAGCCCGCGACCCGCTCTTGCCCAGACGCCCAAAGAAGCCGGTGGTTAGGGCCGCAGCCGAAGTCGTTTCGACCGCCCAATGCGTGACCAGCAAGGCTCGCGAGCCGGCATGGAAAAAGGCTCGGCCCAAACCGGACACCGATTCCGCCCCGTTCGCCTCGCCCCCGTCACCGGCAGCGGTGTTGCACGCCGACAGCACCACCAGATCGGCGTCCAGATGCAGGCCGAGAATATCATCCAGCATCAGCAGGCCAGAGCCGCGACCGCCGCTAACTTCGGGCATGGTCAGGGCCAGCGCCGGCTGGGCCAACCCGGCGACCTCGCCCGCCATCAAGCCATGGGTGGCGAACATCACTACCCGGCGGTCGTTGAGCGGCGACGACTTGACCCGTTCGACCGTCGCATCTATGCCCAGAATGACATCCCGGCCAGGGTCGGCACCAAGCAGAGTCGCCACCGAGCGCACCTCGTCTGCGGTTTCCGGCAGCCGGGGCAGCATCCGGCCCAAATTGGACAAATCGACCGCCAGAGAACTGCGCGGCCGGGCCCGGAAATGAGCCGGCGCACGGATGGTGGCGTTGCGCGCGGTCGTGGCAGCGGTCGCGGAAGCCATGCGCGTCGCATCGGCCCGTCCTTCCTGGGCCTGTTCGCGATTGAACCAGGGATCGCCGAAGCCCAGGAACGGCTTACGTCCAGACGACGGGGCCGGCAGCTTGCGCAGCGCGGCCAGACTGGTTGCCGACGGCAGTTGCGTCACCGCCATATCGCGAACCAGCCACGCCACCTGACGGTAATCGCCGCCCCCGGCCGAGCCCCCGGCCGACGGACCAGCCGGCGGTTTGGTCGGCAGCAGCGCGAACGGCAGCGCGCCCAACGCCTTGTCCGGCACCACCAGCAGACTGGTTGCGCCGCGCCAGCCGTTGGCCACCGGTGCCAGCAGGGCGCTGAACAACCGGTAAGCGGCGGCGGAGTCGAACGCTGGAATGGTGCCGGAGGTGACATCCAGACCGCGCCGCAGGTCAGCGACCATCCGGGCCAGGGCGACGGCACCCAGCGGCACCACCGCACTGACCGGAGCCTGACCGGGACGCAGGGCCCAGACGTAGCTACGCTCGGCCCCGACCATGATCGAGATCAGCGCCTCTTCCGGCCGCAACGCCGCCAGCGCTTGCGCCTGGGTGGCCGGGTGTGGATGGCTCAGTTCGGCGAAGGCGGGAAAACGCCGCTCGATTCGGCCGTGCGAAGATTTGCGGTTGTCTTCGGCCCGTTCGATGTCGCGGGTCAGGCGTGAAATCACGTCCCGATCCTGTTCGGCCGCGGCCAGCGCCATTTGATCGGCCAGCACCCCGCGCAAGGCGGCCAGGGTGAATTCGCTGTCTTGTTCCGCCCGGACCATTTCGGCCAGTTCCGGCGTACTCGCGGCGGAGCGCACCGCCGAAGCGGCGATCGCGGTTTGCACCGAACGGCCGCGCGCCGCCTCGGCAAAACGAAAGGCGTCTTCCTGGCGGCCGGCTTCCATCAACAGCCCGATCGCGCTGTCAAAGATGGTCTTGTTGAACAACTCCCTGATTGCTGGAACCCCACCGCCATCGGCGGAGGTGGCCAGCGACTCGTCGATCAGTACCGGCACCGCCTGCGCGAATCCGGTCAGCGCACCGCCTCGGTCGCCGGTCGCGGCCCGCGCCACCGCTTCCAGCCCCAACGCGCGGGCGGTTTCGGCGTGGCTGTCACCATAGATCCGCCGCCGGTCGGCCACCGCGCGGGCACAGATCTCCCGCGCCTCTGCCGCTCGGCCGCGTTTGATCAGGGCATAGGCGTAACGCGGGTTGGCACCGAGCATACGGCGCAGCAGGTCGGGATAAGGCCCCAGGTCGCGCGCCAGGGCGGAGAAGGTGGCTTCCGCCTCGTCCATCCGTCCGGACAACAACTGCACCGTGGCCAGATTGACCCGGGCCAAGGCCGCCGATACCGATTCCGGGCCATGGCCGACCTTTTGGTAGATATCGATCGTGGCCCGGGCCAGGGGCAGCGCTTCGGTCAACCGGCCTTGTTCGGTGACGATGCCGGTCAGCGCGCGCAGCATGTCGCCGGTCTGGGGCGCGTAACGGCCATAACGACGCAACTCCCCGGCCAAAGCGCGCAAAGCCGTGGTTTCGGCTTCAACCAGTTTGCCTTGCAGGGCCAGAACCCGGGCCAGATTGATCAGCGCGTTATCCAGGTGCCATTGAGCACTGGTCTGAGTCTCGGGTTTGTCGCGGCGGCTCCCTAGTTCCTCTTCCGCTGCGGCCACCACCCGTCGTCGCGCCTCCTCACCTTTGGCATAGAAGCCTTCGGCTTCAAACACCGCCGCTTCGGCCTGAGCCACGAACATCTTCCACAGATAGCCGAATTCGGCAAACGCCTGCCCACGCCGCCATTCCTGCGACTCGGTCAGCAGGGCTTTCAGCCGGTCCAACCACTGGTGGGCGAATTCCATCTCGCCGGCCTGAGCCGAAATCACCACCACCGTCGCCATGGCCGAGAACATCCGCCCGCGCCGTTCCTTGCCGATTCGCTCTTGTTCCTTGAGCTGCTCCATACGGGCGGCGAAGGCTTCGCGACGATGGCCGGACATGTTTTCGGCGAAGGCCAGATCCTTGAGCCCATCAATCAGGTCGGTCTGATCCGGATGCGCTCGCCCCAAACGAGCGGCTTCACGGATATCGGCCAGATGTTGGCGGGTGCGGCCCAGGGCGGAGGCAGCATTGCCGCGCTCGATATAAAATTTGACCAGATCGATTTCAGAGGTGCCGGCCGGCGGCGAGGCCTCGGCGGCGGTCCGGAAGCGGTCCAGCTTGGCTTGGTCCGGCCGTTCGCGATCGAGCAGCCCCAGGATATCGGCCATGGTTTCGCCCGGCCTGCGCGCGGTGGTTTCGCGCGCTTGGGCGGAGACGGCGGTCAGGCTTATCCCCAGAACGAAAACCACCGCGAAAAGGATCAAGTGCTTGCGTGCCATGGCTAGCCACCTTCCTAAAATAAGGCGGGACCAGGGGCCTTCAGGCTCCTGGTTGCCCTTACCGCATCGGCCTTCCGGGCTTGCGCCCGAACGCGGCGGCAATGGTTCGCAACGAGGCTTCCTGACTGGTTGCTTGTCCAGGTTCCGGCCGAGCCGACACCGACACCGGAGCCGGTCCGCCGCCGAAACCGACACTGGAACCGCCCCCCAACCCGCCCCCGAGTCCGCCTTGGCCGATTCGGTCCAGCACCGAATTCAGCACGTCCTTGGGCAGCACCGCCGCCGGTTGAGCGGTGCGCGCGGCCATCGGTGTCGCCCCCCCACGCCGAACCACCCGTTCCACCGCTGCGGTGGAAATCGCCTTCAAAAAGGGCTGACACATGCCCAGCAACAGGCGCTGATCCTTGATTGCCCAGCGGATCAGCAACAATTGCGCCTGGCCACGGCTGCCGCTACAAGCGGCCAGGGCTTCGCGCACCTTGTCGTCAACGTAGGAATCGCTCATCTTGCCCCCGCTTCGAGCACGCTTGGCAAGTGCGTGTAAGGGTGCCGTTCGTCAACCCTATTCTCCAGCTTTCGGGTCCGATGGTAAACAAATCGTTGAGTCCACGTCCGCGCCGGCTGAACCTTGCCGTCGCCGTGGTTGCCGGCGTTGCCGTCTGGGCCGCGCCCTGGGGTCAAACCGTAAGCAGCGGTGCCCGCGCCGAAGAAAATGCCCGCATTGCCGAACCGGTCGCCGAGTGGCGGCAGGGTGCGGCGGCGTTTGAGGGCGGTCGTTTCGCCTATTGTGCCGCCGAAGCCGATTTCGACAACGGCCACTCGCTGATTTTCGCCCGCAGCCGTACCGGCGACCTCAACATCGGCATGATGGTGCCGGGCCTAAAGTTGGAAAAGGGCGGCAATTGGACGATGACTCTGACCGTCAACGGCAAACTCAAGCGCGAACTGGTGGCCGATGCCACCGGGCCAGACCGGCTGGTGATTCCCGCCGGCCGTGATGACGGACTGTATGATGCCCTGATCGCTGGCGACACCCTAACCCTGCGTAGCCCCAACGACTCGGTAACTTATCGGCTTAAGGGGGCTGGGGTCGCATTGCGCGATGCGCGCCGTTGCGTGGAGCAAGCGGTGTCCGGGGGCAAGCCGCCGGGACCGACCAAACCCGCCCCCACCCCCACCCCCACCCCCGGGACCACGACCAAGCCGTTGCCATCCGCCGGTTCCAAGACGCCCTTGCCGGAGCGCATCGCGGCGTTGCTCGACGCTGCCGGACTGAAGGGGGTGGAGGCGCTGCCGCTGGATGGGATTCCAGTCGAGCGGCGACCGGCCGATGTGGCCTGGAAACTGGGCGGGGTGGTCGGTGGGATCGAGGAACGGGCTGCGGCCAAGGGCGCGACTCTGGAAACGCTGTCCGATGCCTATTTGAAATCGGTCCGGGCAACCTGCGATATGCGTTTCGACGTGCGCTCGTCGCCGGTGGAGTCGCTGGCGCTGGCCGCCATTCGCACCGCTTCGGTTGAGTGTGGCGCTCAACGCGGGCTGACTCACATTGCGCTGGTGTTCATGTTGAGTAAGGGCGGACGTTTTACCGCGTTGTTTCATCGCGGCAAATCAACGGAGGCGAAAACTGCGGATCAGGCCCGTGATGCGTTGGCGGCGACGTTTCGCCGTGCGGCCAAGGAGAATTAACTTAAGGGGGGCCAGGGGCCTTCAGGCTCCTGGACCCCCCCCTGATATTTATCATTGGTCTCAAGTTGCCACACGCACCGAAGTCGGCGAACGATCCGTATGCCAGCGCGCCTGGACCCGGCTACGATGATCGAACTCCAACTCCAGCCACGATCGGGACCGCAGCAGCCGATGGCCGGTTTCGGCAAAGCTGCGCAAATCCACGGTCAAGCCGTTGGGTAGGGTTTCGCTAGCCCCACTCAGCCATTCCAGCACCCGCGTGCGCCATCCCGATGGCGGCGGCTGGACCATTTCCCCGGCCACCATCTGCCAGATACCCTTGCGATCGCGCACCGTGCCGGCCGCACCGAGACCCTCCTTGCCCGACAGGAAGGTGATTCGGCAGCGGTTGGTTAGGCCGAAATCGGAAATCACCCGCAGCAACCGTTCCGCTTCTTCGACGTGGCCCGGACTGCTCCAGCGATCGTCCGGATTGGAGTTAAGCAGGGAGCCGATTCCGCACCGGCTCAAGATCCGGTCCACACCGCCCGGTTCGGGAAAGATCAGTGGGGCCCCAGACATGACCAGCAGATTGCGGCAGCCGGCAAACCGACGCAGCCACACCGGCAGCTCGGCCCAGGTCGCCTCGCTCAAGACTCGAGTCGGATTGCGGTCGGAGCGCAGGTCGAGGGCCAGAATACCCAGATCCTCATAGCGCAGCCCCTGGGAGAAGGTGCCCTGACGCGCCCCCCACACCGATTCCGCCGGCTCGCGCAACATCGTGCCCAATTGAAACATGGAAAAATGTCGTTTGGCCACGGCCTGCAACCCGCGCACGACTTGGCAGCTCTGGTCGGTTGCTTCCAGCGAACCCCAGCCGCTGAAGATGTCGCGGTCATCCCACATCATCACGGCGGGAATCTCGGCCAATACGGCGGCGATTTCAGGCTGACTAAAGGTGCGGCAGTACAACTTAAAGTAATAATCCATGGTCTGGTCGGCCATGACCCGGGTAAAGGGCATGGTTTGGCGCAAATCGGGAGTGTGGGTGGCCCAGGCTGCCAGCGTTGGGCTGGCCTGCCATACGCCATCCACCTCAACCTGCCCCCCGCCCAGCAGCAAAATATGAGCCGGTCGTTCGGGCAGAGTTTCGGCCAGATTCCGCCAGCGCTCCAACCGATTGCCGGGTTCGACGAACCCCAACCGGTCCTCATCGTCGGCCCCACCACCGCTGACATAGGCCAGACGTGGCCGTTCCGTGCGGCCGGGGACGCTAAAGCCCCACTGGGATCCATCCGGGCCGTCGCCCTGATCGACGAAACGATAGGCCAGCCGCTGTCCCTTGTCGGCCAGCGGCACGGCGAAATCAAACCGCCAGATATGAAAATTGTGAGAGGTGGTCAGATGGCGCGGCGGCACCGGCAGACCGATTCCCTCCACCTCCAGGTCGAACGGTTCGGCTTCCCCCGCCAGCACGAACAAGGCCGACACTCGCCAGCGCCCGGCCTGTTCTCCGCGAAACAGCAGAATGGGGCCAACCACCAGCACTGGATTTGAACTCCGGACCGTCATGGGATCACGTCCACGTTTTACCGTTCTTAACCCTAAAGGGGGCCAAACCATAACAGGTGCGTTCCCCGCACTCGGAGAATTTTCTTAGCCCGGCCGAGCCGTCGGTGCGGAAAATCGGCTTTGGCTTGTGGCTTGTGCTCACGCGGAGTGGCCGGTACAGTGCCATCACGGCTTTCGTTTGCGCGGCTTGTCCGGCCCCGTGCGGCTCGGGGGAATAATGATGATGGATGATGTCAGCCAGATTTTGAAAGACTTCAACGGCCATTATCTGGAAGATATGGTCATTGGTATGACTGCGATGACAATCAAGACCATTACCGATGCCGATGTTTTGATGTATTCGGCGGTGTCGGGTGACACCAACCCGGTTCATCTTAATCAGGAATACGCTAATGGCTCGGCGTTTCAGGGCCGAGTTGCCCATGGTATGCTGATCGCCGGCTTGATTTCGACCGTACTCGGCACCATGTTGCCTGGACCGGGCTGCATTTACGTCAGCCAGACCTTGAAGTTTAAGGTTGCGGTTCGGGTGGGCGACACGGTTAAGGCGCGGGTAACGGTGATGGATATTGATCCGGAGAAGCGTCAGGTTAGCTTGCGCACCGTTTGTTCAGTCGGGGAAAGCGTGGTGCTGGACGGCGATGCGGTGGTTATCGCACCCCGCCAAATCTGAACGCGCACCAAAATTGGACATGGCCTGACCATCGGATGCGTCTTTTCTGGCATCACGTTCACCTTCCCGACATCGCGCGCGACGCGGTGGTTGCGGTCGGCAATTTCGACGGACTTCATCGCGGCCACCAGGCGGTGATCGAAGCTGCCGGCGGCTTGGCGCATGCCGCCGGGGCCCGCTTGGCGGTGCTGACCTTCGAGCCGCATCCGCGTTCGGTGTTCCGGCCTGCGGACCCACCGTTCCGGCTGACTCCCTATCGGGTCAAGGTGCGTCGTCTGGAAACCCTGGGGGTTGATTTTCTCTACCTGATTCGCTTCGACCCAGCCTTTCGCGAGCGCAGTGCCGAGTCGTTCGTTCGTGAGGTGCTGGTGGCCGATCTGGGCGCGCGCCATGTCGTGGCCGGCTGGGATTTCCGCTTCGGTCGTGGCCGTGACGGTGATGTCGCCAGCCTGACCGGACTCGGCGCGACGCTTGGTTTGGGCGTGACCGGGGTTGGCCCCGTGGCCGACGGCGACGGACAGGTGTTTTCTTCCACCCGCGTGCGCGATGCGCTGCTCGGTGGGCGGCCGCGTGAGGCGGCGACGGTGCTGGGGCGGGCGTGGGAAATCGAGGGCCGGGTTGAAACCGGCGACCGGCGCGGGCGTACGATCGGCTTTCCCACCGCCAATGTTGAACTGGGCGATTATCTGCGTCCGGCGTTTGGGGTTTATGCCGTGCGCGCCGGAGTCGATGTCGGGGCCGCGACCGTCTGGCATGACGGTGTGGCTAATCTGGGCCGTCGGCCGACCGTGGGCGGCTTGGCCGAACGGCTTGAAGCCCATTTGTTCGACTTTAACGAGGATCTTTATGGTCGCCATCTGCGGGTGCAGTTAATCGAGTTTCTGCGCCCGGAACAGCGATTCGAAAGCCTTGAACAGTTAAGGGATCAGATTGTTCGGGATTGCCGGGCGGCCCGAGCGGCACTTGCCGCTGGTCATTAAACTACCGAGCGGCACTTGCCGCATAAGATATAGTATTTGCCTTCGGCGAGGGGGGGGGGGGGGGGGGGCGGCCCCGCCGCCCCGCCCCCGCCCCCCCCCCCGCCCGGCGGTGAGGCGTGCGTGGGGGGAGTCGCCGCCGCTCGCTCGACCATGGAACACATCGCCGACGCCGCCGATCAAGAAATAAAATCCATCTGGGACGATGCGCAGCGTGCGGATGGTCCGCCAAAATTTCTGGACGAGATAGCGGCGGAGTCCTCGTTACTCAGGAGAGAGCAGTACCTTGCGCGCACCACAGAGCAGGAGGTTGCCGTCCAACCGAAAAATGACGTTGCCGTGCCTACCCTGGCCGAACGGATCGAGACGGAGCATCAGGCCGTACTGACCGCTGCGCAGAAGGGGCTGACACATGCTTTGAAGGCCGGGCAGCTACTTATGGATGCCAAGGGCACCGTGGCACATGGCGAGTGGGCGGGGTGGGTAGAGGCTAACTGTTCGTTTTCTCTCAGGACA
>CAUYTZ010000523.1:0-3094 GCA_963575695.1 uncultured Gammaproteobacteria bacterium
AGTTTACTTTGACGCCCAAGGACCAGGGACAGGAGTTCGATGGCCAACTGCTGCGGATTTTCGCCGTCGGCCATCGCTTCGAGGATCTGTCGATTCTTTGGTTGCGCGCCGCCGGATTTGACTTGCGCACCAACCACAGCCTGACTTCGTAATTATGGGTTGACGACGGAAAGGTCATGGTTCCGCTTGGTGCCGCCATTGGGGCCCTGACACTGTCAACGCTCCGAACGTCGTTCGATATTCCGGCCGATTCTCGCGATGAGCAACTGCACGGACGGGTTGATCGTCAGGGTCAGCACGGCTTGAAACGTTTTGTTGTCCAGGAACATGCCTGCGACCGAACCGACCTTCTCCGCTGATGCGGATATCGGCACCGCTCTGCAAACTACCAATATTTGTGAAGCGCGCGGTCAGGGTCTGGATGTAGAACGAGGCCTGCTCGGGCTTGAAGGCCAGCGGCCAGTCGACCGGAGTGTCGCTCATCAGAACTTTCCTCCCCGCCGGTGCAACTGGTCGACCACCGAGCCGTAGGCGGTGGAGGCCGCTTGTTGGACGATGCCGGGCACCAGCCGTCCGAGCGTCTCGGCGACCGCCCGCTGGACCAGCGCGGCGGTGGCGTCGGGATCGCTGGCGCCGCGGGCATCGACATTGACCACGTAGGTCGCGCGGGCGTCGGTCGCCTGGAGCAGGCCGAGACCGCCGACGCCCTCGGCGCTGACCCCGAGCCGCCCGTCGGCTAGGCGCTGCAGCGGCAGGATGCCCTCCGGCCCGGCTTCGCCCATCAGGCCGAGACCGGTCGCCATCGGGAACAGGGTCGGCCGGTCGATCACGGTGCCGCCGGCAAAGGCCGTCACTCGCCCGGCCTCGAACACCGCGCCGGTGGCGAACAGGCCACCGAACAGGTCGCTGAAGAAACCGCCGCCACCCCCGCCGTCGCCGGTGCCGAAGATCGCGTCGCCGATCGGCCCCATCACCTCGCGTTCCCAGAAGATGCGCGCGAGGTCTTCGATGATGCGCTGGGTCAGGTTGTCGAAGTTGAGTTCGCCGCGCGTGATGAAGCCGACGAAAATATCCTCCATGCCCTTCATGGCGTCGCCGAACACCCGCTCGGCCTGGGCGGCGCCGTCGTAAGCCGCCTCCGACCAGCGCCGCCAGCCGCGTTCGATGCCATCGGCCCAACTGTCGCTGGCGGCCAGCATGCGCTCGTAGGCCTGTTCGGCGGCACGTTCGTAGGTCTGGTGGTCGATCGCGCCGACTTCGAGCAGGTGGTTCAGTTTGTTCAGTTCCTGCTCGTAGCGCTCGGCGCCGTCCCTGACGCTGTCGATCACCTGCCTTGCCTCGCGGCCGTCCTGAAGCTGGTGCGCCAGCAAGGACGCCATCGCCTTGTCGGCAGCGCTGGCGTTGTCGCCCAGTTGCTTGACCGCCTGCGCCGCCGCCAACTCACCCGCACCGGCATTGAGGTTGGCCAGTTGCTGGCGCAGATTGCCCAGCACCTGCTGCGCCCTGGTGCTGGCTTCGACCGCCGCCTTTTCGTCCTGGAGCGCGGTCGCCAGTTCGCGCACCTTGTCGCGCTGTTCATCGGTGGCGTCGGCCGAGAGCCGGCGCACCGCCTGTTCGATCGAGCGCTCCCGGTTGGACAGGCCGATCAGGTCGAGTTCGGCCTGCAGGCTGTCGATCAGCTTCTGGTTGGGATCAAGCGCCTGCTTGGTGTCCTCGGTCGAGCGTTCGGTCGCCTCGGCGCGGGCGATCTCGGCCAGTTCCCATTGCCGAACCTTCAGGATGGCCGCGTCATAAGGCGCGGTGTCGATGCCCAGCGCCTCGGCCGCCGCCCGCTGGCCTTCGATCACCCGGATCTGGGCGTCGGCCTCCTCCCTGATCTTATCGATCCGGGTCGCCGACAACTCATTGAGCCGGTCATCGAGATCGCTGTTGATCTCCTCGATCTGCCCGGAGACGATGCGGGCCTGTTCGGTGCGGACCCGGCCCTGCTGGTCCTCCGCGGCGATCTCGGCCGCCAAGTCCTCTTCCCGCTAGCGGGCGGTGAGGTCGGCCAGGGTGCGGTTGATGTCCGCCAGCCGCGCCACCGCCTGGGCCTTGAGCTTGGCGGCGTTGGTCTCCGACCACGGCCACAGCGATACCGCGCCGAAGTCGTTGCTCTCGATCTGGGCCTGGAGCACCGCCTGCTCGGTTTCCAGCCGGGCGATCTGGGCCGAAACGGATTGGTCGGCGACCTCGCGGATCGCATTCAAGACCCCGGTGACGGCGCCGACGATGCCGGCCGCCGCCTGACCGATCACGCTTTCGGACGAACTGAAGCTGGCGACAAAGCCGTTCCAGGCTTCGGTCAACGCCTTGATCCGCCCGGTCAGACCCTGCTGCGCCGTGGCGTCCGCGCCGCCGACGCTCTCGGCCACGGCGTCGAGGATCGCCTGCTGGGCTTCGAAGCGGCGGCCGGACTCGGCGAGGCTCTCGATCAGATCGCGCTGGCCGTCGGTGAAGCGCACCCCGGCTCGTTCCAAAGACTCCAGCACCTGTTCCGGCTCGTCGAGCGCCGCCCCCAGCAGCCTGACATTGCTGGTGAGAGACCCGCCGAACGCCGCCGACAGATCCGCCGAGAGCCGCAAGGTGCGCTCGAAGCTGTCGCCCAGCACCGAGTGGAACTGCATCAGCTCCTGTTCGGCCTGGAGCAACTCGGCGCGGCTGGCCATGGTGCCGGCGGCCACTTGATTGGCCAGGGTCTGAACATCCTTCGCGGTCAGAGTCGCGGCGGAGCCGGTGCGGGCCAGCGCCTGGTTGACCCGGGTGAGTTCCTCTTCGCTCTTTTTGGCGTCGTCGAAGGCCAGCCACAAGGCGCCCACCGCCGCCGCCGCGCCCAGGCCGATCGGCCCCAACGAACGCAACGCCTGTCCGATCATGCCGGTGCGCGCCGCCATGCCGATGGCGACATCCTCACCGAGCCGGGCCATCTCATTGAGCGCCTGACCGCCGGTCTCGGCGCCTTCGGCGACCTCACGGCCCATCGCGGCGCCACCAGCCCCGACTTCTGTGGTGGCCGCAACCACCTCCCGCCCGGCGGTGCCGGCGGCCATCCTGG
>CAUYTZ010000524.1:0-4074 GCA_963575695.1 uncultured Gammaproteobacteria bacterium
ATCTGCGCCGCGCCAAATTAACCCACGCCGACCTGCGCGGAGCCAATCTGGCGCGCTGCAATTTTAACGAAGCCGATCTTAGCGGCGCGCGCGCCGGTCCGGTTAATGTGATCGGAGCGACGGCGCAGGTGTGGGCGACCAACCTCGAAAAAGCCCGCTTCTTCCGCGCCAACCTGACCGGAATCACCTTGCGCAAGGCGATTCTGAGCGGGACCGATTTCCGCGAAGCCAATCTAACCGGGGCCGATCTGCGCGAAGCCAAGTTGCAGGATGCCGATTTCACCGGCGCGAACCTGAAACAGGCGGACCTGACCGGGGCCGATCTGCGCGGGGTCTGTGGCCTGAAACCCTGATCCAAAATGAATCGACGACCTACAACATTTGGCGATAATCCTGCTGATAATGCGCTAAGGAAGGTAAGCAGGAATCGGCCGACTGTTTATTCAGTATTTGGTTCGGACACGGTTGATTGAATGGGCACGGAGTCTTATGCTGCCCCGCGCATCGGAGAACTCTGGTTTTCCCGTGCCGACAGTTTGACCACCGGCATCTCGTCATCTCACCCTTTGCTAAGAGTGTCTGCGCCATGGAGCTGACCGGCAGCTATCAGGTTCCGGCCCCGCGTGATCGCGTCTGGGCCGCGCTGAATGACCCGGAAATTCTACAATTGTGTATTCCCGGCTGTCAGTCGGTGGAAAAGCTGTCTGATTCCGAATTCGCCATCACCACGGCGCTTAAGGTTGGGCCGGTTAAGGCCCGGTTTCGCGGCAGCCTGTTCCTAACCGATGTCAAACCGGCCGAAAGCTGCATGATCGTGGGCGAAGGCAACGGTGGTGTGGCCGGGTTCGCCAAGGGCGGGGCGGCGGTCAGTCTGACGGAACAGGATGGTGTAACCGAATTGGCCTATGCCGTGCGGGCCCAGATCGGCGGCAAATTGGCCCAAGTCGGCAACCGGCTGCTCGATGCCACCGCACGCAAGATGGCGCGGGAGTTCTTCGACGAATTCGTTGAGGTGGTGTGCGACGGGGCCGGCGATCTGGAGTCTCTAAACAGCGAAGAACCGATCGAGCCGATCGAACTGGCTCCCGAACCGGAGACGGAACCGACATACACGGAGGAGCCGCCGCCGGCCTGGAGTCCCGCCGCTTCGGTCGTAGCCCCGAAACCGGAACCCCCGAAACCGGAACCAATGCCGGAACCGGTTGAGGTTATGCTCGCTCCGGTACCGACGTTTGAAGCCCCGCCGCCGCCGTTGCCGTCATGGACTCCGTCGTCATGGCCGCCACCGTCGGGCCCACCGATGATGGCCGCACCGCCCCCACCGCCGCCGCCGCCTTCACCGCCTTCTTCACCGCCATCCCAGACTCAGAACCGCCCGGCCGCGCCACGTTGGGAGGAGCGGGGACCGCCCCCGCAAGCACCGCGTCCGCTGCGTCCGCTACGGCCTGGAGTCGGCAACATGCCCCGCCCTGCGCCGCAACCTCGGCCGCTGGTACCGGTGGGGGGACCCCAGGGCCAGCGGGGAGGCCAGCGGGGGGGACAACAAAGTGGGCATACCAGCGGCCGTGGTCCGGTGTCTGTAGACCAAACTCCCAAAGAGTCGGGCAGCGTGTTCGTGATCGGTGTCACCCTTGGCGCGGTCGCGGCGGCCTGTCTTCATATCTTCGTCTTTTAAGAATCAAGGGTGCGGTTGCGCTCAGGGAAAACGATCATGACACAAGCCACTTACACCGTGGTTGGCCTCGGCAACGCCATCGTCGATGTCCTCGGCAACGCCGATGACACCTTTCTGATTCTAAACCAAGTGACCAAGGGGGCTATGACCCTGATCGATGCCGCGCGCGCCGATCAGTTGTATGCCGCCATGGGCCCCGCGGTGGAAATCTCTGGCGGTTCCGCCGCCAACACCATCGTCGGCGTCGCGGCGCTGGGTGGCCGAGCCGCCTATCTCGGCAAGGTTCGCGACGATCAGTTGGGCGAGGTCTTTCGCCACGACATCCGCGCCGCCGGGGTGACTTATGACACGCCGTCCGCGACCAGCGGCGCACCGACCGCGCGCTGCCTGATTCTGGTTACGCCCGATGCTCAGCGGAGCATGAACACCTTTCTCGGTGCCTCGGTTGATCTCGGGCCGGAAGATATCGACGAAGCGCTGATCCTGAATTCCCAGGTTACGTATCTGGAAGGTTATCTGTGGGATCCACCGCGAGCCAAAGCCGCTTTTCTGAAGGCTGCGGCATTGGCTCATAGCGGTGGGCGCAAGGTGGCGCTGTCGTTGTCCGATTCGTTCTGCGTCAACCGTCATCGGCCGGAATTCCTCGATCTGGTCGCGAACCATGTCGATATTCTGTTCGCGAACGAACAGGAGATCAGCGCCTTGTACCAGAGCGCCGATTTCGATCAGGCGGTTGCGGCGGTGCGGGCCGTGTGCCCGCTGGTGGTGCTGACCCGTGGCGCGGCCGGAGCGGTGGTGGTCAACGGTGCCGATATTCACGAGGTGCCGGCCGAGCCGGTGGCGCAGGTCATCGATACCACCGGTGCCGGGGATTTGTTCGCGGCCGGCTTCCTGTTCGGCCACACCAACGGCCGCTCGCTGCTGGATTGTGCCCGAATCGGGGCGATGGCCGCCGGTGAAATCATCGGCCATTTCGGTGCCCGACCGGATGTGTCGTTGGCCGAACTGCTGCGGGCCAAGGGGCTGGCGTGATTGCCTTTGGCGATCAAGGGGGATATCCCCCTTGATCGGCCAGAAGACGACGGCACGGCAACACTTCCCACCCGATTTCCATCTCGTGGTCATTGCCCGGTGACTTTGGCCGGTTCCGACACTATCCTTTTGCTAAATTAGGGCTTCGCGCCCTTCACCGCCTAGACGGATAAGGCATCGTCATGACCACCGTAGCCATGACTCTCGGTAGACTGTTGACCACCGCCGCCGTCGCCGTGATGGTGGCGGTGGTAGGGTTCGGACCGCATCCGGCCCTTGCCCAGTATTCGGCCGATATGGACATGGTCTTGAGCCGCCTGGGCCGGCTGGAAAACGAAGTGCTGACGATGGGCAGCCAGCTCCACCGTTCCAGTGGGGCTTCGTCTTCCGCATCGCCATCAAATCCGGCGTTGGCCCCGGGTCAAGGTGCGGCCGATGTTGAAGTGCGACTGTCGCGGCTGGAACGGCAGGTTCAGGATCTGACCGGGCGAGTCGAAGAAGCCGGCTTCGCCATCAGCCAGATGAAGGACAAGCTTGAGCGGATGTCGGGCGATGTCGATTTCCGCTTGTCGCAACTCGAAGCCCGTCCGGGGGGGGGCAGCCCCGCTGCCGGTACCGGTACCGGTACCGCCGGTAAGCCACCTGCCGCCGCCCCCGCCCAGGCCAGCCGCCCAATTGTACCGCCGGTTGCCCATGTCGAGTCACCGCCACCGCCGGCTCCAATCGCCACTCCCGCAGGCTCAAGGCCGGCAGCGCCCGTGGCACTGCCCACGGGGGGGCCACAGGCCCAGTATGATTACGCCTTTGGTTTGCTGCGCAAGGCCGATTACGATAACGCCGAACTGGCGCTGAAGGCGTTCGTGGAAAAGCACCGTGACCACGCCCTGGCCGGTAACGCCCAATACTGGCTGGCCGAAACCCATTTCGTGCGCGGCAAATATAACGAAGCGGCGGTGGCCTATGCTGAAGGTCTCCAGAAGTATCCCAAGAACGTTAACGCCGCCGATAATCTGTTCAAGCTGGGGATGTCACTGTCGGCCTTGAACCGCAAGAAAGACGCTTGCGACGCCTTTGGCCAGTTCAATAGCCAGTTTCCGGATGCCGCACCCAGCATCAAACGTCGAGCGGAGCAAGAACGTAAGCGTTTGAGCTGTGGATAAAGGGGTGGGTTTGCCTTCGGCGGGCCCCGGGGTTTGCCCCGCCCCCCCAGTATTTTACGGGACAAAAAACCGGAAAAAAACATGTCATTGGCACGGCGGGGGCGGGGGATTGGGCCGCCACACTATTCCGAGTGTTGGCAACATAAACAAACCAAGAGCATTGGTGCCAAGAATACGGTAGGTCACTTTGTACGGGAACGACGAGGT
>CAUYTZ010000525.1:0-15402 GCA_963575695.1 uncultured Gammaproteobacteria bacterium
ACCGAACCATGGTGCTCCACGGCGACGCGCTCGACCCAGAAATTCTGGAAGAAGCCAATGTCGCCTCGACCGAAACCGTCGTCGCGGTCACCAACGGCGATGAAACCAACATCCTGGCTTCACTGCTGGCCAAGCGCCATGGCTGCAAGCGTGCCATCACCCTGATCAACAAGGCAACTTATACCCCGCTCGTGACCACGCTTGGCATCGATGCCGTGGTCAGCCCGCGGACGATCACGGTGTCGTCGATTCTCCAGCATGTTCGCCGTGGCCGAATTCGCTCGGTTCACAGCCTACGCGACGGCTTCGCCGAAATCATCGAGGCCGAAGCGTTGGAAACCTCGACCGTGGTCAACATGCCGTTGCGCGATATCAAGCTGCCGTCCGGGGTGATCATCGGCGCGATCGTGCGCGGCAACGACGTGATCATTCCCACTCCAGCCACGGTCATTCGGCCCAAGGACCGGGTGATTATCCTGGCCGCCGCCGGTCAGGTCAAAAAGGTCGAAAAGATGTTCGCCGTGCGACTTGAGTTTTTCTAAACGAGAAGAATAACTTAACGTTTGGATCAGTGTTTTTTGTTGACGTTCATCCCAGAAACGGACTAGTTGATCTCCAACCAACGGCGGTGCCTTGGAAGCAGGGAGGGGGTATGTCGGAGAGTATCGCTCTTGGTGATAGGGATTTGACGGAGGAACAAGAACCGTCGATGTCCAACCGAGAAACATATATTTTTCTCGGTCTCTTGGCGGCAATTGAAAGAAATAGCGCAGTATCGCAGCGTGATCTTTCGAGGGAGCTTGGCATTGCGGTCGGATGGGTCAATACTTATCTGAAGCGCTGTGTACGCAAGGGCCTCGTAAAAATGACTCAGGTGCCTCTTAACCGATACAGTTACTATCTTACCCCTTCTGGGTTTAATGAAAAGGGCCGGCTGACCGTTGAATATCTAAGATCATCTTTTGACTTCTTTCGAACTGCCCGTCAACAGTGCCGAGATATTTTTACCCAATGCGGGCTGAACCGAATTTCACGGATCGCACTTGTCGGCTGCGGGGATCTGAGCGAAATCGCCGTGCTAAGTGCCGGTGAATGTGGCTTTCGGATTGTGGCGGTGATTGATGCCGCAGTGAGTGGAACGCTGTGCTGCGGTGTTCCCGTGGTCGAGGGCTTTGGGCCACAGGCACCGCTCACAGGCACTGAAGCAATTCAGTCGCTGGTGATCACCGATCTAATGACGCCGCAACAAACCTTTGAACGGATTGTCGCGCAAGCCGCCGCCGCCGGTTTGGTGGAGGGGCAGATTTTGGTACCGCCATTGCTGAATGTCACACGCGGTCCCGGCCTGGTCGCTTTTCGCTCGGGTGAGGCGGACCATGCCTGACTGGTACGTGGTTCATACTCATCCCAATGCCGAAAACAAGGTGATCGTTAACCTTCGTCGTCAGGGCTTTGATCCTTATCTTCCACTGTTCCGTAAGCGTCGCAGTCATGCCGGCAAGGTTGACGAGGTTCTGCGACCACTGTTCCCCCGTTACCTATTTGTGGCAATCGATCTGGCGACGCAACGCTGGCGGGCAATTCTGTCCACCTTCGGCGTCGTCGGGCTTCTGCGTCATGGCGACGTGCCGACCGCAGTGCCACGGGGAGTGGTCGATGAAATTCGGAATCATGAACGTCGAGGTGATTATTGCGAGTCGGCCGTAAGAGTTCGTATGCAACTGGGTCAACAGGTTAGAGTGGCCAATGGTGCCTTTGCCAATATGGTTGGTCGTTTTCAGGGGATGGACGACGCCGAACGGGTAACGCTGCTGTTGGAGATGATGGGCGGGGAGGTCCGGGTTCGGGTGCCGTTGGCTGCGGTGACTGCGGATCTCGGCACATCCTGACCGAGCACGACTGGGCATAGAGAATGAGAGCCGTTCGCAAGGATCTGACATGGGAATGCCGCGCCCCCCCCGGTCACTCGCCGGGGTCTCCGGTGGCGCTTGTCTTCGACTTCGACGGCGTGATTCTTGAGTCAGCCGACCTTAAGACTCAGGTCTTCGCCGAACTGTTCCGACACAAGGCAGACCATCTGCCGGCGATTCTGGATCTCCATCAGCGGTTAGGCGGGGTTTGCCGCTACCGCAAGTTCGACATGATCCACCGCGATATTCTGCGCTGGCCGTTGGACGAGATCGAACGACAGCAACTGGGCCAACGGTTCGCCGCGCTGGTGGCGGCATCAATCGATGCCTGTCCGTTTGTTCCAGGCGCGCTAGAGTTCCTGATCGAATGGGCCGGACGCACGCCGATGTTCGTCGCCTCCGGCACCCCCGATGATGAATTGCGCTCGATCGTACGCCGGCGGGGATTAGAGCGCTTCTTTGTCGAAGTCCATGGTAGCCCCAGACAAAAACCAGAGATCATCAATGATCTACTCCAGCGCCATGGCCTGGCTGCATCCGAGGTCGTATTTATCGGCGATTCCCAAACCGATTACCAGGCGGCGCACGAAACTGGACTGCGCTTCGTCGGGCGCCGAACCGTCGGTGCCAAGGCGTCGTTTCCAGCGGAGGTTACGGGTTTGCCTGATCTGACTGGGTTGGCGCTCGAACTCGCCGCCATGTTTTCATGTTAATAATATCGGTTGAAGTTCTGGGGAAAGTAAACATGGTTGGGTCTCGGCTTAGGCAAAAGCTTCTCGCGCCGCTGCTCGCGGCGGTGTTGATGGCGATGGTTCCGGGCCGGCCGGCGCTGGCTGGGTCCACCTTGCTCAACGTCTCCTATGATCCGACGCGGGAGCTTTATGTTGAGATCAATCAGGCGTTCGGCAAGCTCTGGCGGGTGCAAACGGGACAAACCTTAAAAGTCAACCAGTCGCACGGCGGCTCGGGCAAGCAGGGGCGCTCGGTGATCGACGGGTTGGAGGCGGACGTGGTTACGCTGGCCCTGGCCTATGACATTGACGCCATCGCCGCTTCTGGCCTGATTGATCAGGGGTGGCAGAAGCGGTTGCCGGACAACGCCGCGCCATACACTTCAACCATCATTTTCCTGGTTCGCAAGGGCAATCCGAAGAACATTAAGGATTGGGACGACCTAATTAAGCCAGGGATACAGGTGATCACGCCCAACCCAAAGACTTCAGGTGGGGCGCGCTGGAATTATCTAGCGGCATGGGGCTATGCCCTAAGCAAATACGACAACAACGAAGCGATGGCGCGCGACTTCATGGCCAAGCTGTTCAAAAATGTGCCGGTGCTGGATAGCGGTGCCCGTGGCTCGACCATAACCTTTACTCAGCGTGGTCTCGGTGACGTGCTGCTGGCATGGGAGAACGAAGCCTATCTGGGCGTTCGGCAACTGGGGCCAGACAAGCTGGAAATCGTCACCCCCTCGATCAGCATTCTGGCCGAACCGCCGGTGGCGGTGGTCGATCGGGTGGTGGATAGGCGCGGCAGCCGACAACTGGCCGAGGCCTATCTTAACTTCCTCTATACGCCGGAAGGGCAGGAAATCGCGGCACACCACTTCTATCGTCCACGGCTAGCGACGGTAGCTGAGAAGTATTCCGGCCAGTTCAGCAAGATAACGCTGTTCACCATCGATGATAAGTTCGGTGGCTGGAACGAAGTGCAACGGGTTCACTTCGCCGATGGCGGGATATTTGACCAAATCCAGCAAGGCGGACAGTAACCATTTCTGATCAACGGATCCGCCCCTCCCCATCAGTCCCCCCCCATCAATGGTCCGCTCATGCGCGCTAGCCTAAAATCCTTCCTGGGTGATTCGTGGGTTCTCGCCCGCCCTTATTGGGTCTCGGAAGAACGCTGGCCGGCGCGGGGGCTGCTGGCGGCGGTTATCGGCCTCAATCTGGCCCTGGTCTACCTTAACGTCCTGTTCAACGACTGGAATAACCTGTTCTACAACGCGATGCAAGATAAGGATATTGAGGCATTCTGGCACCAATTGTTCCGTTTTAGCTGGTTGGCGTTTCTGTTCATCGCCACCGCAGTCTATCAACTTTACCTGACCCAGATGCTGCAAATTCGCTGGCGGCGTTGGCTGACCGAGCGGACCCTGGCCGAATTCCTAGCCGACCACACCTATTACCGCTTTCAGTTCTTGGGCCAGGCTACCGACAATCCAGACCAACGCATCGCCGAAGACCTGCGCCTGTTCGTTTATTACACGCTGGATCTGTCGCTTGGTCTGCTTAGCTCGGTGGTGACACTGGTATCGTTCGTGACCATCTTGTGGGGACTATCGGGATCGCTGGCCTTTTCGCTGGGTGGATTTGACATCGAAATCCCCGGCTATATGGTCTGGGTGGCGCTGGTTTATTCTGCGGCCGGAACCTGGCTGACTCATGTTGTTGGCCGATCGCTGGCCGGGTTGAATTTCAACCAGCAGCGCTATGAAGCCGATTTCCGCTTTTCCCTGGTCCGCTTGCGCGAAAATGCCGAAGGCGTCGCCCTGTATCGCGGTGAACAGCGGGAACGAGACCATCTCAGCGCGCGCTTTGCCCAAGTCGTGACCAACTGGTGGGGCATCATGCGCTGCCGCAAACGCCTAACTTGGTTTACTTCCGGCTACACGCAGGTGGCGATCATCTTTCCGTTTCTGGTTTCCGCTCCGCGTTACTTCAGCGGCGCGATACAACTGGGCGGCGTGATGCAGATCTCCTCGGCCTTTGGCCAGGTTCAGACCGCGCTGAGTTGGTTCGTCGAGGCCTATGTCAACGTCGCCGAATGGCGCGCGGCGGTAACGCGCCTGACCAGCTTTCACGCCGCCATCGCCACCATCCGCGCGGCCGGCACGCTTAACCCGGCGATTACGGTCGAAACCGGCCCTGACCAAAACCTAGGTCTGCACGCGCTGCGCCTGGATCTGCCCGGAGGCGGATCGCTGGTTGAACCCGGAACCCTGACCATCGAACCGGGACAATGGCTGCTGATCACCGGCCCCAGCGGCAGTGGCAAAAGCACGCTGTTCCGCGCCATCGCTGGGCTGTGGCCGTTCGGCTGCGGCCGGATAACGCTACCCCAGACGAAACGGGTGCTATTCCTGCCCCAAAAACCCTATTTGCCGATCGGGCCGTTGCGGGCAGCGGTGGCGTTTCCGACCGCAGCCGAACAATTTAGCGATGCCGCCCTGGCTGAAGCCCTGACCGTGTGCGGGCTGCCGGCGCTGGTTGACCGGCTGGACGAGTCCGACCATTGGGCGTTGCGACTGTCGCCGGGCGAACAGCAACGGCTGGCGTTCGCACGCGCCGTACTCCACCGACCGGATTGGCTGTTCCTGGATGAGGCGACCGCAGCTTGCGACGCCGCCACCGAGGCTCGCCTATACACCGTGGTTCGCGAGCGCCTGCCGACAACCATGGTGGTGTCGATCGGCCATCGCGCCGCGCTGGCTGAATGGCATGGCCGGTCGCTAACGTGGGGCCAATAAAGCGGGTTCAGGGCAAAGCCCTGGTCGCCGAAGGCCGGTGTGTCATTTTCAAGGCTCGATGGTATTACCCTCATCAGCATCGGTTTGGACATCGAACAAGTCCGGCGGACGCTGTAGCACCTGGGGCGGCGGCAAGCCCAACAGCTTCCAGCCGCGCTCCGCCAACATCCGGCCCCGTGCGGTTCGTTGCAGAAAACCCTCCTGAATCAGATAGGGTTCGATGGTTTCCTCCAGCACGTCGCGCTGTTCACCCAAAGCCACGGCCAGTGTATCCACCCCCACCGGCCCGCCGGCATAATTGCGCGCGATCAGGCCCAGATAACGCCGATCCATGGCATCCAACCCCAGCCGATCGACATCGAGCCGCAACAGAGCGGCATCCGCAGCGGCGGCATCGACCACTTCGACCTTGCCCACTGTGGCGATGTCGCGAACCCGGCGCAGCAAGCGTCCGGCTACCCGTGGCGTGCCGCGCGCGCGGCGCGCGATTTCTGCCGCACCATCGGCGGTGATCGCCAGGTTGAGAACCCCGGCACCACGACGTACGATCAACTCCAATTCGGCCGGCGTATAAAAGTTGAGTCGCAACGGAATGCCGAAACGCTCACGCAACGGCCGGGTGATCAGTCCGGAACGGGTGGTGGCCCCAACCAAGGTGAAGGGTGGCAAGTCGATCCTGATCGATCGTGCCGCCGGACCTTCACCAATAATCAGATCTAATTGGTAATCTTCCATCGCCGGATAGAGGATTTCTTCCACCGCTGGCGACAACCGATGAATTTCATCGATGAAAAGTACATCTTTGGGCTGCAAATTGGTTAGCAATGCCGCCAGATCGCCGGCGCGCGCGATCACCGGCCCCGAGGTGGCCCGAAAACCAACCCCCAGTTCACGGGCGACAATCTGTGCCAAAGTGGTTTTGCCCAGGCCGGGCGGACCATGAAACAGAACATGGTCCAGCGCCTCGCCCCGCACGCGGGTAGCGGCGATGAAAATGGCCAGATTCTCACGCACATGCTGCTGGCCGATGAATTCGGACAGGGTCTGCGGCCGAATCGTCGCCTCCTGACCGTCTTCGGCCCCGGCTTCCCTATCGACCATGCGCTCCGGCCCCGGCCCCTCGCCCCCCCCGGCCCCGCTCTTGCCACCGCCACCCCGCCTGGCCGCGCTCATCGACTCAAGTCCTTAAGTCCGGCACTGATCAACGCGCCGACCCCGGCCTCGCCGCCTAAGATTCGCGCCGCCCCCTGAACCGCAGTAAACGCTTCCGTACGGCCATAGCCGAGATTAACCAGCGCCGAAACCGCATCCGCCACCGTACCGCCTCTGGCCGGCAGCCCCCCCCCGCCCACGACACTTGTTGCCGTTGGCGTTGGCGTGGTCGCAGCCGGCCCCCCGCCCAGAGCGCCGGCTTTGTCCTTCAATTCAGCCAAGACTCGGGTGGCCAGTTTGGCCCCAACGCCATCAGCCCGGCACAACGCGGTTCTGTCCTGGGCCAGAATTGTCCGATGCAAGGATTCCGGATCGAACGTACCCAGAATCGCCAGCGCCACCTTTGGCCCCACCCCCTGGACCGTGATCAACAAACGAAACCAGTCACGCTCGGCGGTGTCAAAGAAGGCATAAAGAACAATGCGATCCTCACGGACATGGGTGTCGATCCAAGCCGAAACCGCCCCCTCGGCCTGCCCCAGCCGGGCCAGGGTCCGCCCAGAAGCGTGGATCAAGTAACCGACACCACCAACATCGATCACCGCCCAATCGGTGCCGGCGGCATCGAAGCGGCCGGTTAGCCTGGCGATCATAACTTGTTTGCGACCTTTCTAGATAAAGCAGGTCTAGATAAAGCAGGAAGAAACCCTGGTCGTCGAAGACTCAACGGTTGCGGAAATCCGGCTCACGCTTGGCCACGAACGCGGCCATGCCTTCTTTCTGGTCGTCGGTGGCGAAGGTGGAATGAAACACGCGCCGCTCGAAGCGCAGCCCTTCTTCCAGCGTGGTTTCATAGGAGCGGTTAACACACTCCTTGGCCATCATCACCACCGGCAGCGACATTTTAGCGATCTTTTCCGCCACTCTGATCGCTTCGTCGAGCAAATCGGCCAACGGGATTACCCGACTGACCAAGCCGCAGCGCTCCGCTTCCTGGGCATCCAGGGTGCGGCCGGTCAGAATCATTTCCATCGCCTTGGACTTGCCGACAAAGCGGGTCAGACGCTGGGTGCCGCCAGCCCCGGGAATGGTGCCCAGGGTGATTTCAGGTTGGCCAAACTTGGCATTGTCGGCGGCAAGGATGAAATCGCACATCATCGCCAGTTCACAGCCGCCGCCCAGGGCGAAACCGGCCACGGCCGCGATCACCGGCTTTCGACAACGCTTAACGTCTTCCCAATCCTTAGTAATGAAATCATTGGTGTAAACATCGATAAAGTCATAGCCCGACACTTCTTTGATGTCGGCCCCGGCGGCGAAAGCCTTATCATTGCCGGTAATGACCATGGCACCGATGGCATCGTCGGCCTCGAACTTGGCCAGAACCGCCGCCAGTTCGCTCATCAGTTTTTCCGACAGAGCGTTGTAGGCCTTCGGACGATGGAGCCGGATCAGTCCGACCGCTCCCCGGATTTCAATCTGAAGGGTTTCGTAGGCCATGAATACATATTCCCTTGGCAAGGAGTTTTATTATTTATCAGGGCTTAGGACAAAACGGACCACAATCGCGTCGCCTGCCCCCGCCCCTGACCGACGACCGAAATCAAGCCGCAAGGCCTCGCCATCACGAATGAAGCGGTCGGTTCCGCCCACCTTCCAGCCCAATTGCGGCAGGGTTTCGGTATAGAAAGCCCGCACCTGCGCGGCAGTCACCTTTCCCCGGGCCGCTGCCTGCACAATTCGGCCGGACGGATTGTAAAACACCACGCTTTCGTCCGCAGCCGGAGCCAGCCCAGGCATCAGCGGCAGATCTTCAAACCCGGTGACGAACGAGTCCGCCTGGGCTGCAAACGGTACCAGGTACGCAAGCGAAACGATCGCAGTCAATGCCACCAAGACAAATTTCAATCGGGTCATGCTGACTCCTCGATGTACCTCAGCCCTGCCGACGGGGACAATAGTAAGTGGAGCGGTTGGCCTGAATGAGACGCCTGATTCCTCCGGTCGCGACCGGGTCGCAATCGCAATCCGGGCACGCCAGTCCGGCGCGATCATAGACCGCAAAGCGGTGCTGGAAATAGCCTAACTCTCCGTTGACCTGGACATAATCGCGCAGGGAAGACCCGCCAGCGGCAATCGCCTCCTCCAGCACGGTCCGAATCGCCACCACCAGTCGTTCGGAGTCGGCTTCGGTAAGGCTGTTCCCGGGCCGCTCCGGCGCAATACCGGCGCGATACAGCGACTCCGAAACATAAATATTGCCCAGTCCGGCGACCAGACGCTGATCCAAAAGCAAGGTTTTGATCGCGGCCCGCCGCTGGCACAAGCGACGCCTCAGATCAGGGGCGCAAAAGGCGTTCGACAACGGCTCCGGCCCCAGCGAGGCCAGACGGGAATCGGTCGGCAGCGTCGCCCACGGCACCAAATCAAGCAACCCGAACCGGCGTGGATCGCTGAACGTGACCACGGTACCGTCATCGGTTTCAAACCGAAAGTGATCGTGCCGTCCCGGTTCGGCTACGGGAGCACGGGCGATGATCAGCCGTCCGGACATCCCCAGGTGCAGCAGCAGGACAGAATCATCATCCAGATGAAACAACAGGTATTTTCCCCGCCGCTCCAACCGCTCTATTTTCCGCCCGGTCAGGCGCCAGGCCAGATTGCGTGGCAGCGGCGCACGCAAATCCAATCGCTGAACATCAACCCGAATGATGCAACGGCCGATCAGATGGGGCACCAAGCCTCGGCGAACGGTTTCCACTTCGGGCAGTTCGGGCATCACACCGTTCCGGAGATACTTTCGCCGCCACTGTGAGCTAAAATCGCCTACGGACCAACCCTAGAGTCTTGGTGCCGCCCCAAGAAGCCGCTCATCCGCGCGAAAACCCCATTGGCAGGCCGCGTGGCTTCGGTTAAACACAGGGCCATGAGCGACCAGACCCATATCCCTTCCGACAAGGAAGACTGGCAAGCCACCGGGCACGTGTTGTCCCAGGCGCTGCCGTACATGCGCAAGTTCGCCGGCAAGATCTTCGTGATCAAATACGGCGGCCACGCGATGGATAACGGCCCACTGGCCGAAAAATTTGCGCGCGATGTCGTGCTGCTCAAGCATGTCGGGATTCACCCGGTGGTGGTCCACGGCGGCGGGCCACAGATCGGGCAGATGCTGGAACGGCTTAAGATCAAGAGCGCGTTCATCGATGGTCTGCGTGTGACCGACCAGGAAACGGTCGATATCGTCGAGATGGTCTTGTCCGGTTCGATCAACAAGCAGATCGTGACCGCAATTCAGGCTGCGGGCGGCATGGCGGTCGGCCTGTCGGGCAAGGACGGCCGGCTGATTCGCGCCCGCCACCTGCGCCGGACCAAACGCGATCCCGACAGCAACATCGAACGGGTGCTGGATCTGGGTTTCGTCGGCGAGCCACACCACATTAATACCGAAATCCTCAAGACGTTCGAGAGCACCGATGTCATACCGGTGATTGCCCCGATCGGGGTGGGCGATAACGGCGAGACCTACAACATCAATGCCGACACCGCCGCAGGCGCAATCGCGGCGGCGCTCAATGCCGCCCGCTTCTTCCTACTCACCGACGTGGCCGGCGTTCTGGACAAGAGCAAGACCCTGATTCCGAAGATGAGTCTGCAACAGGCCCGCACCTGCCTCACCGATGGCACCGCCAGCGGCGGCATGATCCCCAAGATCGAAACCTGCATCGCGGCGGTCGAGGAAGGGGTGGAAGCGGCGGTAATTCTGGATGGTCGGGTTGAGCATGCGCTGTTGCTGGAAGTGTTCACTAAGGGCGGTGCCGGAACCATGATCGAACGCGGCTGATTCGGCTACCCCCCCCTCCCGTGGCAATGGGCCCCATGGCAACGGGAACAACCAGCCGGAGCGGGTGAAGGAGCGGCCATGGCCGATGTTCGTAAGCAGATATTGGCGCAAATTACGGCTCTGCGGGCAAAAATTGATCCCGTAGTCCTGGCGCGAGTCCAAAAGGTGGCGGAGCAGGCCAACTTCGCTCCCCCTGCCGCTCCCCGGCCCGCCGCCGCACCGGTCGGGACGATTCCCTACGACAAACAGGCTGCGCGGGAGACAGTCAGTCTGTTCCTGGCCCGCGCGAACGATGGTGGACGGTTCCGGGCCAAACTGCTTGAGGCGCTGAAGGTACCCCCTAAGCGATAATCCCCTCCCCCATTTGGCACAAAAGCAAAAAAGAAGCCTGCCGCACAACACAAAGGGTTGACCGGCCCGTCAGACTGAGTATGATGCCTCGGTCGCCCAAGGGAGTGCCCCAGTGGCGGAACTGGTAGACGCGGCAGACTCAAAATCTGTTGTTCGCAAGGACGTGCTGGTTCGATTCCGGCCTGGGGCACCAAGTTTTCTAAAAAGATAGCGGCGATTTAGGCGGCCAAACATCGGCCGCCGCCTGGCCGTCCCTTCCGAAAAGGCGAAACCTTGGTCGAACCAACCAGAGGCCATTGTTTCGCCAAATTCCAGTCATTGCAAAATGGAGAGGAATATTTCATCCCCTCCCTCTTGTCTTCGCGAGAACTAGCGGCGTCCATATCCGCTCAGACGCAATGCCGCTTGCAGCAGATTGAACCAAGCGTGTGACCCCAGCGACGCCGCATAGGCGGTAATTAGCCAACCGATTAACTTGCTTAACCATCCGCTGGCACTGGTAGGCTTCTGATAGGTGATGGTATTGGTTCCCGATGTCAGGTATTCAGCGTATTCATTTAGTAATTTTACGATTGACGACATCTCCGCTGTACCACTTTCCTGTTTAGTTCCGGAAAGTTTCGTCATAACGGTGATTAGGTTCGTCCGCTCCTCTTGATTCAAGCCGGCGACGGTTCGGGTGATTTGAAACGTGTCAACGTTGTAAAAGACGGCAATCAGCAGGGCGATAACAAAGAGGAATACTTGGGCCCGCCGCTTATAAACACCTGACAGTTGGTCCATCAAGCCTTTGAACCAAGCCTCAGCGGCGGTCTGAAAAGCGGCGGGGTCGTTGCCGCTGGCACAAACCAATGCCGCTATCTCCGGTTTCAGCAGAGTGCCGGTAAATCCCCCCTCCCGGTTCATCACGTCGGTGAGCGCGATGGCCAAGGTTCCATGCGGGACATCGCTTGGTCCCCGGAGGCGCTTTAAAAGGCTTCCCAAAACGCTGGAAGGCTGAGACCCCACCTGCGGATGGTCGTAAAGCCTGGCCACCAGCGATGTCATGTTGGGATCGTTGAGCAGGCTGGCTAACCCGCTTCGCAAGCTTCGGCCCCGCCCGCCGACCACGCTCGCCCCCAATTCGAGCACAAGCGAGGAGACCACCGCCATAATCATATAGACGAACGCCAGAACAGTGGCGATGTCGAGAACTGCACTCCACAGCATGGTGCTCTCCCTTAATCGATGGTCAGGTTGGTAACCTTGCGCACCAGGCCACCCACCAGAGGCACGGTTTCATACCAGCTCGGACGGCGGGAATTGAGCGCATAGCCCTCGTTACCATTGGCGTCCTTGATGTTGGACTTCCAGACCTTATGAACGGCACCGTCGGGAACACTGCTGGCGGTGGCCAGGGTATCCAGAACAAAGCTGGCTGTCTGATCGGTCTCTTTGGCGATGCTCGGAATGGTGCGCAGATCGAAGCCGGTCGCCGCCAGAGCGGCCAAAACCTGACGCTGTTTGAAGTCAAAACTCCGCAGTCGAAAGCAATCCTTGTCGGACAGCCCATCCTCGATCTGATCGCGGCGAATGAGATCGGCGAAAATGGACCGACGGATGGTATCAATCACCTTGCTTGAGATCAAAGGCAGGTACTTCCAGGCGAAATTGGTAATCCCGCGCATCACGCGCCAAGGGATCTCCTGCTTAAGCAGCAACGGCACAACGGTTTCGGCCCGGCTTTCAATCCGCTTGATCAGGATGGAAAAGTTCGCCATCGACATCCGCGGCCAGACCGGCTCCGAAATATCTTTATCGAGCGAGCCGAGGAGGGGAATGATCGGCAAATTTGTGGCGGGGTGGCACTCTGGGGCCGGCTGGCCGTCTCCACCCATCACTTTGTTGTTGCTGGGAAGCGAGAAAAACTTACGGAGAAACTGCTGGCAGTTGCGTTGACCAAGCTGGAAATCGTGTTCGCGAAAGCTCTGGTCCAGGAAACCACCAAAACCACCCAGCAAGCCGCAGGCGATGTCATTCGAACTGACGTTTGAGCTGCCGTCGCGCTTCGGAGCGATCAGGAAGCGGCTGTGAACCTGGGGATGAGCCGCCGCCGCCAGCTCGTTGGGCTTGAACCGGGCTTGTTGGATCAAGGTCGGCAGCAGTTTTTTGATCACCGCCATCAGGCCGCCATCGCACGCTTCGAGCTTGGGGAAGGAATAACCTTCCGGAAACGGTGCCACCATGATCACCGCCCGATCGGCGTTCACAGCATCGCGAGGATTGTCTTCCCCGGGTTCCTTGATCGCATAGCGGGCCAGCTCAAATGGTTCGTTGTCGATTGCGCCGCCATCAACGGCAACAAACTTAAATTGCTTGTCCGACGGCGTCCACCCCTCCGGCCAGGTCGGATCGATAACGGTATCCAGCTTCGTCTCCCCACTGTTGGGGGAATCCTCGGGCATCGGCACCGGCCATTGGCGGTCTTTATAGTCGGCCGTGTTGGCGGTCATCACCCGTGCCGCCAGACCGGCCGGAAAAGCACCGGTGGCCAGAGCAGCCCAGCCCATGTCCCGCCATCCCTGGCTGGGGCCGCCGGCCTGATTGAGTTGGCTGATCATGAGTTCTGGCAGGGAAGGATCTTCTTCCGCCCATTTGCTGGCCACGCTGGTGTCGCCGCCGATGCCGGTGATCTTGAAATGCTTGCGATCACCGTGGTTGAGCATACGGTACTTTTCTTTCCCGAATGAGATGTCGTATTGGGTGCCGCTTAGGTTGGTCAGGGTGACATAAACGTGCAACGGCTCGGCCAGGAAGGCATAGGGCGCGACCGTCGTCGGCAGCGGCGGCGGCGGCGGCGGCGGCGCGGGCATTTGCAAGGCCTCATTGCAAATATCATCCAGCAGACTGGCGTTCAAAATCGAGCGCACCAACCCATCCTTAACGTCTTCGGTCGATAGCAGCGAGGGGCCAATGTCCGAAACCATTCGCACCCGTTCAACCCAGGCGGAATAAAGGCTGGGCAGGACGCAATTGATGTCGCCGCCGGAGGAAGTCTTCTTGGTCGTGGGCTGGAGTGTATGACCGAGCGCTATGGTGCCCAGAATTGCGGTCATGCCGCCGGCCGAGGCCCCGCTCATCGCCACAATCGGTGCCCGGTGTTGCGGCACAGAGGCGGGGTCTTTCTTCCTAGCCTCCTCCCATTCCGCCAGCGCACGAATCAGGAAATCGAACACACCCGCAGTATAAGCTCCAGCCGAGATCGCCCCGGCCATGGTCAAACCAATACGAAAAACCCGTTCATCGCTCATCTTGATGTCCTTCCCATCAGTATTTGTCGTTGTCCTGTATGTTATGATTGGGCTACCGCCCAATCTTTCTCACCCACCGATACGATTCCAGTCATCAAGCGGCATCGGCACGCACGGCTTACAATCCCCTTCGCCAGCCGCCAGCCGTTGCCAGCCATCCCAGCAGCGGGTAAACGGCGGATGGATCGGTGCCGGGGCAAAGCTTTCACAACCGCGTAGCAGGTTCACTGTCGTCTTATGTTTAAAATAAAAACACCCCCTCGCCGACGCTGATGGAGCAATGGCCAGCGAGCACAGACATACAATCGTACTCGATTTACGGAGTGGATCAGAAAACGCATCACATCCACCTATGCAAAATTTCTAAGTGATCATAGCGGATAAATCCCATTCCAAACAACTATATTTGATCAAATTTCGTTAAAAGAACAAACAGCAAACGAAAACAGAATAACAATTTTAAATTGTATTAAATGCTGAGACTCATACTGTGGGATCGAATTAACCGCTCAGACAGAGGTATTTTTTGCGCGCTGAGAATGTGGCACAGAAATAAACTGTCGCGGCATTGATGGCTCGGATGGCGGAACTGGGACGCCAGCTTGGGTTGAATAGTAGCAATCGGCCTAGCCGACTTTACCGACGCCGTCGGCCAAGCCGTCAGGGCGGCGACGGTCAAACACGGTGACGAAACCGGATGGCGAATCGGCGCTGCCCTGCGCTGGCTCCAGGTGGCGGCAACCACTCTGCTGACTTTCTACCTAGTGACCTTGAAGCAGGGCTGGAACGTCCTTGACGCATTCGGGACATCCTCTGCACTCCTGATCTCAAGGCTGAAAACTGCCTTTGGCGACCGCTCATTCCCACCGCTGCCGGCGCGGGTCATCGAGATGACCGCCACTCCGGGCAAGGTCGTGGCGGGTAATTCTGGCGTGCCGTGGGCCGAGAAAAATGATAAAGTCCGAACATGACCGCTCGCCAAGTTCCCCGCCAAGTTCAACGTCACGACCAGTTCTTCCAGCGCCTGCTCGACAAACCGGGTGCGGCCGACACGTTGCCGCTCGCCCTCTCTGCCCAGAAACTGTGCCCAGCCTTTCGTGCCGATCTTAAAACATTACCGGGCACTAACCGTCTAAAAGGAAAGCAGTCCTACCCGCAGTGCCCTGTTGCGGGCACGAGAAGAACGCCAAGTCATGAGTGTCGATGCAGCGGCATCGAACTGTAGGTCGCTAGAATCGCAATCTATCTCATTTAGACTGTGTATTGTCCTAACTAAGTTTGGTGTTATCCAGTGCCCTGCTTATTTGCCGGCGTGATACAGTCCGAACA
>CAUYTZ010000526.1:0-3524 GCA_963575695.1 uncultured Gammaproteobacteria bacterium
AGCAGCAACCGGTCCTGGCCGCCGGTGTCGGAGAGGATGTCCTGGCCCTCGCCGCGCCGGAACAGATAGATGTCATCGCCCAGACCGCCGTTGAGCGCATCCCCCACAAACTTATCCACAAAGCCGTCCTGCTCTTTGGCATGCCACTGCGCACCCGGGATGGTTCCACTCTGTCAGCCAGCGCGCCACACTGCGGTTGAAGGTGTCACAGACCAGATCGGCATCCGCCCGCACCACCTCATTGCGCACCGATTTTGGTACCTCGGACGTGTACAACCCACCGGCCGCATCGGTGGTCAGGGTTTGCGACAACACCACCTTGGCGATGGCCGCGTTCATGCGGTCCACAAACGCCTCATCTTACCTCAGACCAATAAAAATCGCAATAAGAGCGTTGCGTTTTGATGACGGTAGCGCCTGGGATCTGGCCGGCACCCAGGTCAAACTGGGCGGCACCGGCAACGACACCCTGACCGGCGCCAGTGGCAATGACGTTATCTTCTCCGACGCCGGCAATGACACAATCAATGCTGGGGCCGGCAATGACATACTCTCCGGCGGGGTGGGCACGGATGCGCTCAACGGCGGTCTGGGCGATGACATCTATCTGTTCCGGCGCGGCGAGGGCCAGGACATCCTCTCCGACACCGGCGGCCAGGACCGGTTGCTGCTGGGGGCCGACATCGTCCCGGATCAAGTGTGGCTGTCACACACCGGCTCGGATCTGGTGATTGATCTGGTCGGCGGCAGCGACCGGGTGACGATCAAGAACTGGTACATCGATCCGGCCAATCAGGTCGAAACCCTCGCCAGCCGCGACGGCTGGTCACTGGATCACACCCAGGTCGATCAACTGGTCGCGGCCATGGCCGCCTTCGCCCCACCGTCCGGCACCGCCACCGCGCTGCCGACCGATGTCGCCGCCGCCGTCGCCCCAGTCATCGCCGCCAACTGGCAGCACGCCGCGTGATCCTTCTTAATCGCATCGGGACCGACCCTGGTTCGGTCCCGATGCCTTTTTAAACTGACCCAATTAGCGGCCGTTACGGTGCATGGCGCGCAACATTTGCTTTTGATGATTCTAAAAAATCTACAAGCCTTCTTTATGGTAGCAAATAGAATGGCATTTTTTGGTTGCCAATTGTGCGCTCCATATCTTATTGTCTTGCAGAAAATGGTTCGGAATTGTCAGAATGGCGGAAGAGACGATGAACCGCAAGCAGCGACGAGCCGGCGGAAAGCCCTCGGCCCCACCGCTCCAAACGGTGAAGCCGTCATTGCTGCCGCTCCTGCTCAATCAGGCATTTACCGACCATCGCGCCGGCCGCTTGGCGGAGGCTGAGCGGCTCTACCGCCGGATCCTCGCCGAGTATCCTGACCAGCCTGAAACGCTGCATCACCTGGGCTTGATCGCCCAAGCGGCCAAGGATTGGGGATGCGCCCTGGCCCTGATCACACGCTCGTTGGCGCTCAAACCGGCCCAAGCCGAGGCCTACAACAATCTGGCGACAGTGTTCCTGTACCGTTCGCCTATCGGGGAATAAGAGGTATCTTGTTCAACCGGTTCGGGCCGTCGCGTAGGGAGCAACCAACTGTTTTCTGCGAGTCCATCGCCAATCCCGGACATAGTGCCCCGATGCGACAGGCCGTGACAAATATCCGGTGGGGAGATGCGCCATGGTACGCAGTATCTATGAGCGCCAGTACAGGAATGATTGTTGTCACGGGGTGGCCTTGAACTGTCCGCTAGCACGAAGGATAAATGGCCATGGATGAGACATTCGAGTATTTCGTCGGGATCGACTGGGGGCGCAGCCATCATCAAATCTGTGTCCTTGACAACAGTGGAAAGATAAAAGGACAGCGCTCCTTCGAGCATAGTGGAAAAGCGTTGGCTGAAATGTGCGCTTGGTTGCTGACATTTTGCCGAAATGACGTCGGAATGGCCGCGGTCGCTATCGAAGTGCCGTACGGACCAGTGGTGGAAACGCTACTTGATCGAGGCTTCGCGGTTTTCTTTATCCACCCCAAGCAGCTCGATCGCTTCCGTGATCGCTTTTCGGCCACAGGCGCCAAGGACGACCGACGTGATGCCCGGGTCGCCGGTGAGGCAGTGCGCACCGACCGTGCTTATTTGCGACGCTTGACCGAGCGTGATCCGATGATCATCCGTCTCAGCGAGTGGCAACGTATTTATGCTGAAGTGACCACGGAATGTGTTATCCTGACCAATCAGTTGTGGTCGCATCTTTGGCGCTATTTTCCCGCATTTCTTGAAGTTGCCAGTGACTTGACGGCCATCTGGATTATTGAGCTGTGGGCATTGATTCCAAACCCGGCTGCCGCCTCTGTCACTTCAATCGAATCTGTCGACGAATTAATTCGAAATTATATGGTTCGGCGCTTCAATGCCGAAACCCTGCTGGAGAAACTCCGTCAGCCCGCTCCGATTGTTGCATCCGGCACCGTCGAAGCTGCAGAAGAGCATTGCCGGCTGTTGTTCGAACGGCTGCGCCTGGTCTTAGCCCAACAGAAGAAAGCGGAACGGGCGATCGACGCGCAACTGGCCGAGTGGGACTCTGTTCAGCTCTCTGCCCAATCGGCGTCTGGTGCTCCCGCCCGTCCGGGCGATATTGAAATACTGAGATCGATGCCCGGCCTCGGCAGGATCGGATTGGCAACTTTTCTGACCGAAGCGAATGATCTGGTGAGGAAACGGGACTATCAGGGTTTGCGCTTGCGGACAGGAGCTGCTCCGGTGACTCGTCAGAGCGGAAAGATGAGGCTCGTGCTCCGTCGCTACGCCTGCTCACGCCCGCTTCAGAATGCGCTTTTCCATTGGGCCCGAGTAGCCTGTCTCAATGATAAGGTGTGCGCCGCACGCTACAAATCACTGCGAGAGAAAGGGCATAGCTATGGCCGCGCGCTTCGCACGGTCGGAGATAGATTGCTGTCTATTGCCTGTGCAATGTTAAAAAATGGCACGCCTTACGACAATGGACAGGTGGAATATGCCGACAACTAACGTCCATGTTAGCCAGACGGTTCTTTAACAATAGTTCGCTGTTTATCTAGCTAGTGTATATTCTTATTAAAACAACCTTACCGCGAACCGGCGGCGCCGTAGCGCCGCCGGCCCATCACCTTGACGGCCATCGGGTTCCCACCCTGTGCCGCGCCTTTATCATAACACAACGTCTAAATCATAATCACCTTGTTCAAATATCCCGGAGAGCGCGAGAGGCAGAGCCTCTCGCAGGCGTGAAAACGCCTCATGCTAATCCGAGCGTACAATCTGAGATTCTTTCAATTTTAGTCTTGACGAACCGGTGGGGAGTCCGGGATCTGAAGCGGCCGCAAGATGCTGCCGTCTGCTGCCGGCGGGCTTTGGCGATGCGGCCGACGTTTTCCGAGGCGTGGTCGAATCTCGGGGTCGCTCTGACGGAGACCGGGGAGTTGGAAGCGGCGGCGGCGGCTTTGACGCGCGCCGCCATCCTGGTGCCTGGCTCCAGCGCCGCCTGGTT
>CAUYTZ010000527.1:0-2481 GCA_963575695.1 uncultured Gammaproteobacteria bacterium
GGTTCAGCGGATTCGTGAAACGACCAAGCAATGGCGCAAACAAATCCGGATTGGCAACGATCCTCCCGACCTGGACCAGGCCGGCATTTTGGTCGCCCTGGCCTATCCCGACCGTATCGCCCAGCGTCGTCCGGGCGGCGAGGCTCAGTATCGCCTGAGCAACGGTCGTGGTGCGGTGATCCGCGACGGCAGCGATGCCCTGGCCCGCGACTCGTGGCTGGCGGTGGCCGAGGTCGATGGCGACGCCCGGCTGGCCAAAATTTTCCTCGCCGCAGCTCTGACCGCAGCCGAAATCGAAGCGGAATTCAGCGATCAAATCGAAGTCGTCACTGTAATTGCCTGGGATGAGCGCGAACAGGCGGTGTTGGCCCGGCGGCAGCGGCGACTGGGCGAACTGGTGTTGGCTGATGAAGCGCTGAAAGATCCGGACCCGGCCCGGGTGACGGCGGTACTGCTGGAAGGCCTGGGTTCCTTGGGGCTGTCGGTGTTGCCCTGGACCGCTGATCTGCAAGCGTGGCGAGCGCGGGTGGAATTTGTTCATGGAGTCGAGGGCGAAGCGGCCGGCTGGCCGGATTTGTCCGATGGCGCGTTGCTTGAAGGGCTGGCCGATTGGCTGGGACCGTTGGTTCCCGGCATGACCCGGGCCAGCCACTTTAAGCGACTCGATCTGACCGCCGCCCTACAAGGAATGCTCAGTTGGGACCAGCGCCGTCGGTTGGACGAGTTGGCACCGACTCATCTTTCCGTGCCCAGCGGCTCAAAGGTACCGATCGATTATTCAGCCGGGGAGGTTCCGGTACTGGCGGTGCGGGTCCAGGAGATGTTTGGCGCCACCGTTCATCCGGCGGTGGCCGGCGGCCGGATACCCCTGCTGTTGCATCTGTTGTCACCGGCCCACCGGCCGGTTCAGATTACCCGCGATTTGCCCGGATTCTGGACCAACTCCTATCCGGCAGTCCGCGCTGATCTGCGTGGCCGCTATCCCAAGCACCCGTGGCCGGATGATCCGCTCTCTGCACCGCCGACCAATCGGACCAAAAGGCGAGCAGGGTAGGGGGCAGGGGTAAACCCCCACCTTTCGCAGGCCCGTCGTGCGCGAGGAAAATAACCCAAACCGCTTGAACTAGATCACTGAATTAACCCAGGACGCTAGGGCGGTTCTGGGCAACTGGCCGACCTTCGTTGCCGAGACCTCACCATTCTTGAACAACAGCAAGGTCGGAATGCCGCGGACATTATACTTATTCGGCGTCTGCGGATTTTCATCGATGTTGATTTTGGCGATTGTGAGTCTGCCGGCCATGTCCTTGGCCAGATCATCCAGCGCCGGTGCAATCTGCTTGCACGGGCCGCACCATTCCGCCCAAAAATCAACCAGGACCGGGCCGGGGGCTTTTAGGACCTCCGCCTCGAAGCTGCCGTCCGTGACCTTGATGCAGCCGCTCATGTGCCCTTTGCCCTCTCAGATTGGGAACGGCGTGGAACCAGCCTCGCCGCAAGATAGACAAAGTGTAGAGAGGGGGGCGGTGGCGGTCAAGCAGCCTTGGCGAGATCGTCCCCTCGGCCCGGTTTGTGCGTCAGCGTGCGCGCTTTCGTAACGCGAAGATCAGCTTCGCATTGACAACACAAGCGCTTGTCCCGACAATGCGCCTTTTTTCGGGAACGGGACCGAAAAGCCGCAGCCAGGAGTGGGGCCAAAAGCGGGTTTTCGGGTGGGTCGGTTTTTTTAGGTTCAATCAACCTTTTCGATTGGTGGACCTTTTATCAGTGGGGAGTATGTTTCGTGATGTCCGTGGTCATGCCCACCTACGCGCGCGCCGAAATCGTCTTCGACCGGGGTGAAGGCCCCTGGCTGTACGACGCCGCCGGCCGACGCACCCTGGACTTTGGTGCCGGGGTCGCGGTGAATGCGCTGGGCCATGCCCATCCCCACCTGATCGCCGCCCTGACCGAACAGGCCGGGCGGCTGTGGCATACTTCCAATCTCTACCGCGTCGCCGGTCAGGAGAAACTGGCCCAGCGGCTGGTCGAGAACAGCTTCGCCGATACCGTGTTTTTCGCCAACTCCGGGGCCGAGGCCTGGGAGTGTGGCATGAAGCTGATTCGTAAGCACTTTCATGATCGGGGCGAACCGCAGCGCAATCGGATCATCACCTGCCAGGGCGGTTTTCATGGCCGGACTCTGGCCGCGATTTCGGCCGCCAATCAGGAGCGAATGACCACAGGTTTCGCGCCGCTGGTGGAAGGGTTCGATCAAGTCGCGTTCGGCAATCTGAACGAATTGCGTGCGGCGATCGGGCCCGAAACGGCGGCGATTTGCGTCGAGCCGATTCAGGGCGAGGGCGGGATTCGGGTGCCGCCCGAAGGCTACCTGAAGGCGTTGCGCGCGGTCTGCGATGAATTCGGCCTGTTGCTGTACCTGGACGAGGTTCAGACCGGAATCGGCCGTACTGGTCGGCTGTTCGCCCATGAATGGGCCGG
>CAUYTZ010000528.1:0-2070 GCA_963575695.1 uncultured Gammaproteobacteria bacterium
CGCTGCGAGAGCTACCGTCTGCCGGCGGGGGGCTGACCATGCCGCCCGATCTTACCGATGTCTCCGAACGTGTCGCCTCTCTCGAAGGCCGCTTTGAAGAGCTGGCGCAGATGTTCCACGATCACGTCGAACGTCAAGAACGGCATCAAGAAGAGATGCTCAGGGCGCTCGGCGAGATCAGGCAGTTCCTGCACACCGCAAAAACGCTCGGGAAAATCTCGATCTGGTTCGGCGGCGTCATTCTGGCGCTGATCTCTGGCCTGCCGACCCTGATTCAGTGGCTGCACGAGCACCTCGTGTTCAAGCCCTGACGCTGTCTCTCAATTGTTTTCTTCCCAAGGTCGCCTTTTGGCGGCTTTTTTTATGGAGTGAACACTCATGGACACCGTTCTCGGAACCTTCGACTTCGTCACCGCCAACCTCGGCACCATCGTCACCCTGGCCTTCGCCATGATTGGCCTGCTCTCCCAGGCGGCTGCGGTCTTCAACCTTGCCGGGTTGGCGCAGGTCAGCACCACGCTCCACGACGCCGTGCAATTCGCTGCCGGCAATTGGGGCAAAGCGGTCAACACCGTCAAAATCGTCGAAACCTATCGCACCGCCGGTCCCGCCGCCGCGCTGGCCGAGTTGGCCGCCCTGGCGGCGCCGGCCGCGCCCAAGGATGGCGGGTTGCCTCCGGGAGCCGCTCCGGCGGCGTTGCTGCTGGCGGTGGCGCTCGGTGCCGGTGGCCTGATTGCCTGCGCCCCGCTCAGCGCCAAAATCGATCAGGCTACAGGAACCACGCTCGATCAGCGCTGCCAAGTCTATCTGAGCGGCGACGTGGCCGCCAATGCCCTGGCCGCCTCGTTCCCGGAACTGGCCGGGTTGGCGGCCGTCGATGACGTGGCGGTGAAAGTGTTGTGCAAGCAGCCGTCCGGTGCCCTCCAGGTGCCGAAGCCGTGAACTTCGCTCAACTCGCGGTGGATGGGGCGTTCGTCCAGTTCGGAACGCTCGCCACCTACACCCCGGCCAGCGGTTCCCAACGCCTGCTGCGGGTGATCGCCAAACGCCCCGACACCGAGGTTCGTTTCGAAGACACGCGGTTGATCGCCTCGACCGCGCTGTTCGAGGTGAGGACCAGCGAACTTTCCACCTTCCGCCCCAACGAACTGATCACGGTGGATGGGGTGGACTACGCCATCCAGGCGGCCCGCCGGCTCGACCCCGACCGGCTGATCTGGACCCTCGAAGCCTATGCCCTGGCCCCTGAAGAGGCGCCGCCGCCGGTCGAACCGGCACCGGAACGCTTCATCCAGGGCATCTGGGACGGCAGTTACACCGCGCTGCCCGAGGTCGCGGTCGAAGTGGGTCACATGATCCACCTGACCCCGGCCAATTATCTGACCCTGTCGCGCGCCGATACCGACGACACCGCCCTGGTCGCGGGCGTCATCGTCGCCGGGGCCGCCGCCGGCCATGCCGCCCAATGGACCGTCGACCACCCGGTCGAGCGGCCCGACTGGACCCTGCTCACCGAGGACGGCTCAGCCACCCTGGTGCCCGGCGCCGCCTATTTCCTGTCCGCGATTCTCGCGGGCGGGATCACCCGAACCCCGCCGGTCCTTCGCGGCCAGTGGGTTGTCCCCGTGGGCCACGCCGTGGCGCCCACGGTGCTGCACGTCACGCCCGGCACTCCGGTCAGACTCTAACCATTCCCACCCTCATCAGAAAGGAAAACCGATGGCTACCCATCGTCCTGTCGTGCTGATCGCCGGCAAGCTCTCGCTGCTGCCGGCCGGCGACACGCTTTCGGCAAAGATTCAGGAAGTTGATGTTACTGAACTGCAAGCCAAGGTCGCGATTGGCTTCGCCGGTATGGCCGTCTATACCAGTGCCGCCTTTCAAGTCTTGTTGGCTAACTCTGCGGCCGATGTTTCGAGTGAAGTGCTTGGCCTAGCGCTGACGGCGGTTGCTCTTGACGCCTATGTTAACATCCAGACTGATGGCGTGCTCGAACTTGCCGACTGGACGGGTTCGACCGGCAGTGCCGCATTGGTTGCCGGCACGGATTACTTCCTCGATAGTACCGCA
>CAUYTZ010000529.1:0-12781 GCA_963575695.1 uncultured Gammaproteobacteria bacterium
CCGGCGCGGTATCGCCACCAAGTACCTCGGAAGCTATCTGCGCTGGTTCCATCTCATCGTCTTGCATCCCGAGCCGACACTCCGTTACTGCCTCCAAGCCGCTATGGGTGGCTAATCTCCATACGATTTGCGAACACAGCCTCGGTCATAATTCCCAGTGCCTTTTCAGGTTCCATACCTGCCTTGTAGGTGCGTCGGTCGGTGAGCGCGCCATAGATATCGACGATAGCGGCCATGCGGGCAAGTTCATTAAGTTCACGCCCCTTAATGCCTTTCGGATAACCGGTACCGTCAATCTTTTCATGATGCTGCGCGGCAATGATCAGGGCCCCCTTCGGCACGTCGCCGCTCGCCTCCAGAAACTCCATGGTGGTGGGAACGTGGGTTCGCATCACTTTCATCTCTGCGGCATCCAATCGCCCCGGCTTGTTGAGAACCTCAAGCGGGATGGCCATCTTGCCGATGTCATGGAGCAGGCCACCGCAGGCGAGCATTTGTTGATCAGACTCATTAAGGCCGATGGCGCGACCGAACATTGCCAGCATAATGCCAACATTAAATGAGTGGGCAAACGTATAGTTGTCGTGTTCCTTGACGGCTTCGAGAACGGCTTTAATGTTGCCTTGGTAAACCAACTCAACTAACGGCAGACATGATTTCTTAACATCACCAAAATTTAACGGCTTTCCGGAAGAAATAGCCCCCGGAATAGAGTTGATAACGCTGATGGTTCCCTGAAGGGCAGATTTTTCAGTTTCAGGAAGAGCCTCCCACCGTCGTTCAACAGAGCGGTTAAGAACTGCGGAAATCGTTCCAAGCACAGTTCTGGTCGTGCAAGGCGAGGGAAGATATCCGTTTGCGCCACATTTAACGATCTCCTTTCGGATATCCATAACTGGAAAAGCCGACATAATAATTGCTGGGATATCAAGAAATAATTCTTTACCCCTCAGGGCCATGACAAAATTATATCCACCATACGGCGCAATCATTTCATCAACAACAATAATTTTTGGTCGGTTTTCATTGAAATATTTAAGGGCAGCATCCCCATCGTCAAGCTCGCTAACTGTGTAATATCCCCGAATCGCAGACGCAAGAGCATGCCTGGTCATCGTGCTACCAATGACAAGCGCCACATGGGGATTCTGGGGGGGACCGTTCATGATGCAGAATCCTCAATGTCGAAAAGAGGTCGCCCGGCATGTCTTTGCCTCGTAACCGATTAAGAGGTCGTGGCAAGGTCGGTGGCTAGGTGGTTTGAACGGTTGTCTGTGGCGAATATTCTGTGGCGAATATAGCGATCCCCGGCCCGGCCCCCAGCCCTTGGATGCCATCTTTAGGTTGTTGCGTAAAAATACCCCGCTTAACACTAAACTTAGAATATGAAATTCAGTCGATGGAATCAAGAGGGGGCGAGCGGTGTCCGGTCGGCGTGGTTTTACCCCGTCCCCACGAACACCTACAGTTTTCGTCCGGTCTTTGCCGAGTCTACTATTATGGCTTAGATCCCCTTGAATTTATAGGGGAAGGGGGCTTAGATGGCGGTATTGCGGTATCCGTCGTCCCCCCGAGGCCTCATGCGCGTCCTTCACGTTACCCCGGAATACTATCCCCTGATCAAAACCGGTGGCTTGGCCGATGTCAGCGGCGCACTGCCGCCAGCGTTGGCCGGATTGGGGGGCGATGTCCGGCTGCTGCTGCCCGGCTATCCGGCGGTTCTGGATGGCCTTGACGGCAAGACCACGGTCAAGGTTTTGACCGGACTGCCAGGTGCTGCGGAAGCTAAACTGGAATTTGGCCGCACACCGGATGGCGTTCCGGCTTATGCCCTTAACGCACCCGCACTCTACCATCGCGCCGGCAATCCCTATCTCGATGCCGCTGGCAACGACTGGCCGGACAACCATTTGCGCTTCGCCGCGCTTGGCTGGGTGGCGGCGGAATTCGCCGACCACTGGTTGGGTGATCCCTGGCGGCCCGATGTGCTTCATGGCCATGATTGGCAGTCTGGACTGATGCCGGCCTATGTCGCACTCAATAAAAATGCACATATCAATCGGCCGGCGACGGTAATGACCATTCACAACATCGCCTATCAGGGCCAGTTTTCGCCCGCGATTCTGGATGCGGTCAAACTACCCAAGCACTGTTTCCAGATCGAGGGGGTCGAATATTACGGCGCAGTCGGTTTTCTCAAGGCCGGACTGTACTATGCCGACCGCTTGACCACGGTCAGCCCCAGCTATGCGCGCGAGATTCAAACCGAGGAACACGGCTGCGGCCTGGATGGGCTGCTCGCCCACCGCACCGATCATCTGTCGGGCATCCTTAACGGTGTCGATTACCAGATCTGGAATCCGGCCACCGACAACCACTTGCCGGCGCGCTACGACGCCAATTCCCTGGCGGGCAAGGCGGTTAACAAGGCCGCTCTGCAAGCTGAATTTGGGCTGGAGCCGCGTCCGGATGCGCCGCTCTTTACCCTCATCACGCGCCTGAACTGGCATAAGGGGGTGGACATGGTGCTGGAGGCGCTGCCGACTCTGATCGCGCGCGGCGGTCAACTGGTGGTGCTGGGCTCGGGAGATAAGGGTTTGGAGGAGGGCTTCCGTCGTTTGGCCGCAGCCCATCCGTATGAAGTCGGAGTCCGCATCGGCTATGATGAGGCGCTGGCGCACCGAATCCAAGGCGGGGCCGATGTGATCATGGTGCCCTCGCGCGCCGAACCGTGCGGGTTGACCCAGCTTTATGGCCTGCGCTATGGCACATTGCCCCTGGTTCGGCGTACCGGCGGTCTGGAAGACACGGTGATCGACGCCACCCCGGCCGCGCTGGCGGACGGCTGCGCCACCGGCTTCAGTTTTGGCGAGGCGGAGACGCCGGCGCTGGTGTGGGCGATTCGGCGCGCGATTGATGTCTACCGGACTAAATCTCGCTGGCAGACCATGCAACGCACGGCGATGACTCGCGATTTCGGCTGGACCTCTTCGGCACGGGCCTATATGGAACTCTATCAGAGCCTGAAGCCCGGACGTTAAGAGGATATCTATGCCTTCGGCGACCAAGGCTTCGCCCTGGACCGGCCAAAGGCCGAGGGCGTTTGGAAACCGTTACTTGTAAAACGGAAAGGCGACGCCGTGGCGCTCGAAGTTCTGTCCTGTCTACCGGAAGCCGACCGCGACACTTGGCATGCACCGGTTCTGTTCGTTCACGGCTCCTATTGCGGAGCCTGGATCTGGGCCGAGCGGTTCATGCCCCAATTCGCCGCCCAGGGCTTTCCCTGCTACGCGGTGTCGCTACGCGGACATGGTGGCAGCGATGGCGATTACCATTGGGCGTCGCTGGATGATTACGTTGCCGATGTTGAGGCGGTGGCAAAGGAAATCGGCACCCCCTGCACCCTGATCGGCCATTCCATGGGCGGATTGCTGGTCCAGCATTGTCTGGCGCGCGGCTACCGGGCCCGGGGAGCGGTGCTGCTGGCCAGCACCCCGCCGTCGGGATTGGCGTCGTCGGCGATGCATCTGTCGATGTTTGCCCCGGATATTGTCTGGCAGCTAGGCCTACTGCAAACTTTGGGGCCGCAGGCGGTGTCGCCGGCAATCTTTCGTCGGGCTATGTTCAGTGATGCGACTTCACTGGAGGCGGTGTTGAACCTGATGCCGCGCCTACAAGCCGAGTCGCACCGTATCGGCATGGAATTACTCTGCCCGCATTTGCCCAAAATCCCGTCTCATGGCACCCGGCTGCCGGTGCTGGTCGTGGGCGGGGACGCTGATGTGTTTCTGCCAGCCTCGGCGTTTCGGGATACCGCGCGCTATTATGCCGCAGATCTGGTGGTGCTCCACGGCGCGCCGCATGGGTTGATGCTGGACGAAGCTTGGTGGCGGCCAGTGGTCGACAAGGTGGTTGTCTGGCTGAAAGCCAAGGATTTGTAAGCTTGGGAATGGGGGGAGGGGCTAGAACGAATCGTTTGGAGTGGGATAAACCTCCAGCGGCACCTTGGCGGTCGGACAGCCAACCGCGCGTCGCACTCGGTTGCAGGTATAGCCCCAGCGTTCCAGCTCATCCATCGCTGAATCGGCCATGCTGCGCTGGCTATAGAGCGCGGTCCGAACCAGCCCGGCCAATGCCGCCGCCGTTAGGTCGGTGATCGGTTCCCCTAACCACTCTTCGATATCGCCGACGCACAACCGATCCAGCGCATTGCGAAATTCAGGTTCGGATGCAATCCCGATCATGGCGACCTCATCAAACAACGAGAAAAAGTAAAAGCATCGTCCGCCACTTAACTCATGGGTGTCAATCGCCAATCTCAACCCGGTCAAATCTTCTCACCTAACGATACCAGAAAGCCTCGCTTCAAAACCGTTTTCTATGGTTTTGACATTTTTTCTGAGTTAACTTGCCGGAGATCGTCGGTAAGGTTCCCTTGCCATATTTTTAGCCGTCAACTTCAGCCGTAGCGGGTTCAGCCGTAGCGGGGCGTCGTCGGCACCTGCGGTGTCTTACGAAAAAAATGCACTTAACCCCCTTGCCAAGGCGTGCTGGTTCCGCTAAAAGGTTGGACGTTTTTTCGGCACGGTCGGCATAGCGGACCGTGACGGGGTTTGTTGCTTTGTGCGATGCCGTCACGTAAGGTGAAGGAGTGTAGCTCAATTGGTAGAGCACCGGTCTCCAAAACCGGGGGCTGTGGGTTCGAGCCCCTCCACTCCTGCCAACCTTAAATACCGCCAGTTTACCGCCACCCTGACTTGAGCCGGTTACGGAATTCATGATCACCAAAGAAGCCATCGCCACATTCGCGCGGGAAGTTCGCAGCGAAAGCGCCAGGGTTTCCTGGCCGACGCGTAAGGAGACCCTGATCACCACAGGTATGGTGTTCGTGATGGTCATCCTGTCCGCAATCTTTTTTCTGTTCGTCGATCAAGCGCTGTCAGCCTTGGTCCGCCTGGTACTCGGCATCGGGGGCTAAAGAGCATGGCTAGCCGCTGGTACGTCGTCCACGTCTACTCCGGTTTCGAAAAGAAGGTCGGACAGGCGATTCGTGAGAAGGCTGAACAGAAGGGTCTTGCGGATAAGTTCGAGGACATTCTGGTTCCGACCGAGGAAGTGGTCGAGATCCGTCGCGGTGCCAAGGTCAACGCCGAGCGTAAGTTTTTCCCTGGGTATGTGCTGGTGCGCATGGAACTCAGCGATGAAACTTGGCACTTGGTCAAGAATACGCCTAAGGTCACCGGTATTTTGGGCGGGGGCGGACGGCCGCAGCCGATCAGCCAGCGTGAGGCCGACCGAATCATCAACCAGGTGCGCGAGGGCTTCGATCGGCCGAAGCCATCGGTGGTGTTCGAGATCGGCGAGCAGGTGCGGGTGTGCGACGGGCCTTTCACCACGTTTACCGGTGTGGTCGAAGAGGTGGACGAGGAAAAGTCGCGGCTCAAGGTTTCGGTGTCGATTTTCGGCCGTGCCACGCCGGTCGATCTGGAGTACTCGCAGGTGGAAAAGGTTTGAGTGGAGCGGGCGGAGTCGGGTTAAACCGGTTCGCGCGCGCTTCTTTTTTGGTGCGGGAGGTTGGCTCCGGAAGGCGTTGGAGCACCGAACCGCGCCGCCCGGCGGCCAGCGGCTCAAAGGAGCCACGGGGCGCAGTTCAAGGGTGAAGACGCATGGCAAAAAAGATTACCGGCTACATCAAGTTGCAGGTGCCAGCCGGAAAGGCCACCCCGTCGCCGCCGATCGGCCCGGCGTTGGGTCAGCGCGGCCTGAACATTATGTCGTTCGTGAAAGAATTCAATGCCCGTACCCAGGATCTGGAAACGGGTATGCCGGTGCCGGTGGTGATCACCGCCTTCTCCGACCGCTCATTCACCTTCGTCACCAAGACCCCGCCCGCGTCATTTTTCCTGCGCAAGGCCGCTGGCCTGCCCAAGGGATCGCAGACTCCGGGCAAAGGCTTCGTCGGTCAGGTGACCATGGAACAGGTGCGTGAAATCGCGACCAGGAAAATGGCTGACCTCAACGCTCACGACGTTGACGCGGCTGCGAAGATGATCGTCGGCTCGGCCCGGTCAATGGGCCTTCAGGTGGTGGAGTAAGCGGCGATGGCGAAGACGGGAAAGCGGCTACGCGACGCCTTGAAAAAGATCGATCGCAACCAATTCCATACTCTGGATGCGGCAGTGAAGCTGGTCAAGGAGACCGCGAAGGCGAAGTTCGACGAAACGGTCGAAATCGCCATGAATCTGGGTATCGATCCGCGCCACGCCGATCAGATGGTGCGCGGTATGGTGCTGCTGCCCAATGGTACCGGCAAAACGGTGCGGGTGGCGGTGTTCGCCCGTGGTGCCAAGGCTGCGGAAGCGCTGGCGGCCGGGGCTGATGTGGTTGGGGCCGAAGATCTGGCGGAAAAGATTCAGGGCGGGCAGATCGATTTCGATCGTTGCATCGCTTCGCCGGATATGATGGCGGTTGTCGGCAAACTGGGTAAGATCCTGGGGCCACGTGGGTTGATGCCGAACCCAAAACTGGGCACGGTTACGGCCAACGTTAGTGAAGCGGTCAAAGCGGCCAAGGGTGGTAACGTCGAGTTCCGCGCCGAGAAAGCCGGTATTATTCATGCTGGCATCGGCAAGGCAAGCTTCTCGGAGCAGGCTTTGACCGAAAACATTCGGGCGTTTCTGGGCGCGATCAGCCGAGCCAAGCCGGCGGGGGCGAAGGGCACCTATCTGCTCAAGGTTTCGCTCAGTTCATCCATGGGGCCGGGTCTTAAGCTTGATATCGCCTCGCTGGTTGGCGGCGCGTAACGAGAACCGGCAATACCCTAATTTCCGCCGTTTTCGGGACTTGACGGAACCGAAAGCGGTGGTAAGCGGAGGGTGGCGTTCGCGCTTTCCTCCACCCTGTCCGAGACCGTGGGTGCCCGCAAGGGCTTAAGATTTTGCCCGCGCAGACGGGAGTTGAAACCGATTGAAGCCGAGCCGGTTCGTGATGGTGTCGCGGGCGGCGCGGGGATATGGGCTTGGACTTCTGGGACAGGTTGAACCGGTGCTGGCGGCGTCGCAACTCGGAGCCATCCGAGCCATGGGCAGAGCCGGCGCTTAGGTGCAACGGTAGCAACGGAGACGATCCGTGGATCGTACCAAAAAAGAACATGCGATCCAGTCGTTGCGTCGCAAGGTGCAGAATTCGGGACTTGTGGTGCTCACCCGCCACAATGGCCTGACGGTCGCGGAAGTGACCGACTTGCGCCGGAAGATGCGCGCGGCCGGAGCGAGCTTCACCGTGACCAAGAACCGGCTGGCCCGCATTGCGTTGCAGGGCAGCCCGTTTGAAGCCTTGGGCGATATGTTCAAGGGGCCGACCGCGATTGCCTATTCGCGTGATCCGGTGGCTGCGGCCAAGGTGGCGACCGACTACGCCAAGAGCAACGAAAAGTTGTCTGTCCTGGGTGCCAGCATGGGTACCCTACTGCTCGATCCCGAAGGCGTGCTGGCCCTGGCCAAGCTGCCGTCGCTGGATGAGTTGCGTGGCAGACTGCTGGGCATGATCAATACGCCTGCGACCCGTATCGCTGGCGTGCTTCAGGCCCCGGCCGCACAATTGGCCCGTGTTCTGGCGGCGCATGCCGACAAGCAGAAGGAGGGTGAGCCGGAGGGCGAACCTGAGGCTGAGGCCGCAGCCGCCTAAACCGCGTGCTGTTGGCCTGGTAACGCCTGTCTCACTCATTATCCCTGTCTCTGGTCGAATACGACCAAGCCCCTGGAGCTTAAGATGTCGAATTTGGAAAAGCTGGTTGAGGAATTGTCGGCCCTGACGGTTATGGAAGCGGCCGAGTTGTCGAAGATGCTGGAAGAGAAGTGGGGCGTGTCTGCCGCCGCTCCGGTTGCCGCCGCCGCCGCCGCTCCGGTTGCCGCCGCCGCCGTGGTTGAAGAGCAGACCGAATTCAACGTGATTCTGGCCGCCTTTGGCGACAAGAAGATCAACGTGATCAAGGAAGTGCGCGCGATCACCGGCCTGGGCCTGAAAGAAGCCAAGGATCTGGTTGAAGGCGCGCCGAAGACCGTTAAGGAAGCCGTGTCCAAGGACGAAGCGGCCAAGATCAAGAAGCAGCTTGAAGACGCTGGCGCGACCGTCGAGGTTAAGTAAGTGCTGTCAGTTTGGTTTTGGTAAGGAATGCTTGACACCCACGATGGCTTTTCATTTGCCGGTTCCGACAACGGACGGGAATGGGAAGCTGTCGGCGGGTGGTTTATCTGTTTTCGGTCAGTCAGGTTCCTCAGACAGGTTCTTAGAGCCTCTTGCCTCGGCAAGGGCTACATTTCAGTACCAATGACAATTGTCACGTAAGTGTCCGTTTTCTCAGCGATCACCCTCTGACAGAAGGTTTGGGGCAGCCATGGCGACATCCTTCACTGGCCGCAAGCGTGTTCGTAAAAGCTTTGGGCGGATTGCCGAAGTTACCCGCATGCCCAACCTGATCGAGGTGCAGCGCAGCTCCTACGATCATTTTTTGCAAATGAATGTGTCGGCCGAGAAGCGCTCGAACGTCGGCATTCAGGAAGTGTTCCGGTCGGTGTTTCCGATCAAGGACTTTTCTGATCGTGCTGTGCTTGATTTCGTTCGCTACGAGCTGGAGCCACCCAAATACGACGTGGACGAATGCCAGCAGCGCGGTATGACCTATGCGGCACCGCTCAAGGTCACTCTGCGGCTCAGTGTGTTTGACATTGAGGAAGACACCGGCCTGCGCTCGATCAGGGACATCAAGGAACAGGATGTCTATATGGGCGACATGCCGTTGATGACCGCCAACGGCACCTTCGTCATCAATGGTACTGAGCGCGTGATTGTGTCGCAGATGCACCGTTCGCCCGGTGTATTCTTCGATCACGACAAGGGCAAGACCCACTCATCGGGCAAATATCTGTTTGCGGCGCGCGTCATTCCCTATCGCGGGTCGTGGCTTGATTTTGAATTCGATGCCAAGGACGTGGTCTATGTCCGTATCGATCGGCGGCGCAAGCTGCCGGCGACGACCTTGCTCTACGCGCTTGACAGCCGTGAAACTGAAGATCTGCGTAAGGTGCGTGGCAACCGGCAGCTGCAGCCCTATGAGGCGCAGGGCATGTCGCGTGAGGAAATCCTGTCGGTCTTTTACGAAACCATCACTTATCGCCGTGTTAACCAGGGCTGGACGGTGCCGTTCGATGCCGAGCGCCTGAAGGGGGTTAAGATCAGCCGGGATTTGGTTGATGCTCGCTCGGGCCAAGTGCTGGTCACCGCCGGGACCAAGATTACCCCGCGTCTGGCCAAGAAGTTGATTGAACAGGGTTTGGAAGAACAGTTGGTTCAGCCCGAAGATCTGTTTGGCGGTTATTTGGCTCAGGACATCATCGACGAGCGGACCGGAGAAGTCTGGTACGAAGCCGGCGACGAAGTGGTTCAGGCCTGTCTGGATCGGCTTGATAAAGAACAAATTACGGAATTGCCGTTGCTGGCGATCGACTTCATCAACGTCGGTCCCTACATGCGCAACACCATGGCGGTTGACCGCAACGCCAGCCGCGAAGATGCGTTGATCGATATCTATCGTGTGATGCGTCCGGGCGAACCCCCGACGCTGGAATCGGCTGAAGCGTTGTTCCAGGGCCTGTTCTTCGATTCCGAGCGCTACGATTTGTCTGCGGTTGGTCGGGTCAAGATGAATGCCCGGCTCAACTTTCAGACCGACGATCAGTTGCGCGTGCTGCGCAAGGAAGATGTGCTGTCGATTCTCAAGATCCTGTCCGAACTCAAGGACGGCAAGGGCGAAATCGACGACATTGACCATCTCGGCAACCGTCGGGTACGCTCGGTCGGCGAATTGATGGAAAACCAGTACCGGATCGGCCTGCTGCGCATGGAACGCGCGATCCGTGAACGGATGTCTTCGGTCGATATCGATACGGTCATGCCCCATGACCTGATCAACGCCAAGCCGGCGGCGGCGGCGGTGCGCGAGTTCTTCGGCTCGTCGCAGTTGTCGCAGTTCATGGATCAGACCAACCCTTTGTCTGAAATCACCCACAAGCGTCGCTTGTCGGCGCTCGGGCCGGGCGGTCTGACCCGCGAGCGCGCAGGTTTTGAAGTCCGCGACGTTCACCCCACCCATTATGGCCGGATCTGCCCAATTGAGACCCCAGAAGGTCCGAACATCGGTCTGATCAATAGTCTGGCAACTTATGCCCGGATCAACAAGTATGGTTTCATTGAAAGCCCGTACCGGCGCGTGGTCAAAAGCCGGGTAACGCAGGAAGTGGTCTATTTGTCGGCAATGGAAGAAGGTCGATACATGATCGCCCAGGCTAATGCGCGCCTGGATAGCGATGGCCTCCTTACTGAAGACCTGATTAACTGTCGCCAGAATGGCGAATACCTGATGGCGCGCTCCGAAGCGATCAATATGATCGACGTGTCGCCCAAGCAGGTGGTGTCGGTGGCGGCGGCGCTGGTGCCGTTTTTGGAAAACGATGACGCGAACCGCGCGCTCATGGGCTCGAACATGCAGCGCCAAGCCGTGCCGCTGATTCGTGCCGATGCGCCGCTGGTCGGCACCGGTATGGAAGGCACCGTGGCCCGGGATAGCGGCGTGACGATTGTCGCGCGTCGTTCGGGTGTGGTCGATCAGGTTGATGCCACCCGGATCGTGGTTCGTGCCACCGAGGAAACCGATACCGCCACCCCTGGCGTCGATATCTACAAGTTGTCCAAGTTTCAGCGTTCGAACCAGAATACCTGCATTACTCAGCGACCGCTGGTCAAGGTCAACGATCTGGTCAAAGCCGGGGACATTATCGCTGACGGCCCCTCGACTCAGTTGGGCGAACTGGCGTTGGGCCGAAATGTGCTGGTCGCGTTCATGCCCTGGAACGGCTACAACTTTGAAGATTCGATCCTGATCTCGGAACGTATCGTCCGTGACGACGTCTTTACCTCGATTCACATCGAGGAATTCGAAGTCATGGCCCGCGATACCAAACTGGGCCAGGAAGATATTACGCGCGACATTCCCAATGTTGGCGAAGAAGCGCTGAAGAACCTGGACGAGGCCGGCATCGTCTATATTGGTGCCGAGGTCAAGCCGGGCGACATCCTGGTCGGCAAGGTCACGCCCAAGGGCGAAAGCCCGATGACCCCGGAAGAAAAGTTGCTGCGCGCGATTTTTGGCGAAAAGGCGAGTGACGTGCGCGACACCTCGTTGCGTCTGCCGCCGGGCGTTGCTGGGACCATCGTCGAGGTTCGGGTGTTTTCGCGTCGCGGGGTGGATAAGGACCAGCGCGCGATGGCAATCGAGCGCGCCGAAATTGAGCAACTGGCCAAGGATCGTGACGACGAAAAGGCGATTCTGGAGCGGAGCTTCTACGGTCGCTTGAAGTCGATGCTCAACGGTCAGAAGGCGGTATCCGGTCCCAAGGGCCTAACCACCGGCACGATGCTGAATGAAACGGTGCTGGGCAACTTTACGCGCGGTCAGTGGCGCCAAGTCTCGGTCGAAGACGAACGGGTCATGGAAACGATCGAGGGCATGAGCCATGTGTTCGACGATACGATCGAAGCGCTCAAGACCCGGTTTGAAAGCAAGGTGGAAAAGCTTCAGCGTGGCGATGAATTGCCGCCAGGCGTGATGAAAATGGTCAAAGTGTTCGTGGCGGTGAAGCGCAAGCTGCAACCGGGCGACAAGATGGCCGGTCGTCATGGTAACAAGGGTGTGGTGTCCAAGATTATTCCAATCGAAGACATGCCTTATTTGGAAGATGGTCGTCCGGTCGATCTGGTCTTGAATCCGCTCGGCGTGCCTTCGCGCATGAACGTCGGTCAGATTCTGGAAACCCATCTTGGCTGGGCCTCGGCTGGTTTGGGTAAGCAGATCGGCGAGATGTTGGACAAGCTGCGCTACGCCAGTTTGGCGGCGCAGAAGCCCGGTTCCAGCCAGGACGTGGTGCCGAAGCTCTACGAAAACATTCGGGAGTGGATGCGCGATATCTATGGCGAAGCCCAGTATCAGGAAGAAATTGCCGACCAGAACGATACAGAATTGCTTGAATTGGGCGAGAACCTGCGCATTGGCATTCCCTTCGCCACCCCGGTGTTCGACGGGGCTCGTGAGGAAGAGATTTGCGTGATGTTGGATAAGGCCGGGCTCAATCGGTCTGGACAGGTAACTCTGATCGACGGCCGTACCGGTGAGACCTTCGACCGCAAGGTTACGGTCGGGTACATCTACATGCTGAAGCTGCACCATTTGGTTGATGACAAGATCCACGCCCGCTCGATCGGTCCTTACAGTCTGGTTACTCAGCAGCCGCTGGGGGGTAAGGCCCAGTTTGGCGGACAGCGGTTCGGGGAAATGGAAGTGTGGGCGCTGGAGGCCTATGGCGCGGCCTATACACTTCAGGAAATGCTTACGGTCAAGTCGGACGATCAGGCCGGCCGGACTAAGGTCTACGAAGCCATCGTTCGTGGTGACGACAACTTCGAAGCCGGCATTCCGGAATCGTTCAACGTGCTGGTCAAGGAACTGCGCTCGCTGTCGCTCAATGTTGAATTGAATCAGCGGGATTATTGATTGCGGCTTGGCCCCCACCCCAACCCTCCCCCGCACGCGGGGGAGGGGGTAAAGAAAGCAGGAGATTATGATGGATAGCCTTCTCGATAAATATGAACATGGAATCTTGGATAAGTTTATTGCTGCCGTGCTTGAAGCCTACAAAAAAGATGCTGTTGATAGGGTATTTGCCACAGA
>CAUYTZ010000530.1:0-3116 GCA_963575695.1 uncultured Gammaproteobacteria bacterium
CGCCGTGAGCCAGCCTTTCGCCTCGGCGAGCAGCGCCGCATCCGCCGTGCCCTGCCCCCGCGCCGTTTCAACCGCTGCGGACAGGCGCATCGGCAGATCGCCGGCCTGGTCGCCGCTCTCAAGCGCCGCCAGCAGCGCCACGACGCCAGCATGGCCGACAATGGGGGCCGGTGTGCTCTTCCCGAACGGGATGCCGGCCCGGTCGAAGGCCTTACGCAACGCCGCCGCCTGGGCATCGGTGCGGTAGAGCACCGCGAAATCGGTGAAGCCGAGTGGCGCGCCGCCACCGGCTCCGCCCTTGCCACCGGCTCCGCCCTTGCCGACGGCGAGCATGTCGTGGCCGCCCATCAGCTCCTCGATAGTGGTGGCGACGAACGCCGCCTCTTCGTCCTCACGGGCGGCGGTGTGGAGCGCGATCGGCTGGCCCAGCGGCCGAACGGCGACGCCTTCCCCCGTCCGGCCGACCAGAGCGGCCGAGGCGGCGATAATGGTGCCGGTGGAGCGGTAGTTGCGCCCGAGCCGCACCGTCCGGCTGTGGGGGTAATCCCGGGCAAAGCGCTCGAAACAGGTGGCATCGGCACCGCGAAAACCGTAGATCGCCTGATCCGGGTCGCCGATGACGCACAGAGTGCCCTCGGGGCCGGCGAGCAGGCGCAAGAGACGGTACTGGCATTCGTCGATATCCTGGAACTCGTCGGCCAGGATGTGGGTGAAGCGCGCCCGCCACAGCGCCGCCACCCCGGCATCCCGTTCCAGCAGGTCTACCGCGAGCCCGACCAGATCGTCGAAATCGACCCAAGCCCGCTCCCGTGCCAGCCGGGCCAGGACTTCCAGGGCCTGCCGCTCCTCGCCCTCCCCGGCCATGCCGGTTCGTTTCAGTACCGAGACCGCCTTGATCAGCCGGGCGGCGCGGTTCTCGGATACGCCCAGCCCGGCGGCCAGCGCCGCCGTCCGCTCGGCCGTAGCGGCGATGCGGAAGCCGGGGGCGAGGCCGAGCGCCGCGCCGTGCTCGCGCAGCAGGGCGAGACCCAGCGAATGAAAGCTGTGGACCGCACACTCCCGTGCCTCGCCCGGCAGCAAGACGGCCAAGCGGGTGCGCAGTTCCTCGGTGGCGCGGCGGGTGAAGGTGACGGCGAGGCAGGAGGCCGCCACCACCCCGCGCTCCCGGACCAAATGGGCAATGCGATGGGTCAGCATCCGCGTCTTGCCCGAGCCGGGGCCGGCAATCACCGCCAGCGGCCCCTCGACCAGTTCGGCGGCGGCGGCCTGATCGGCATCGAGGGTCGCAAGGACGCCAGTGCGGCCGGACGGGACCGGCGCGGACGGCGCCACCGGATCGGCGGTTGCGGTCTCATGCCGGAGCGCGCCGGTACGTGGCGCGCGCGGACGACGCGACACCGCCAGGGCCTCGAACAGCAGGCCGCCCTTGGTGAAACGGTCGAGTTCGCCGTCTTCGAACAAGCGGATCACGCCATATTCGCCGTCGTAGCCCGCCTGCCGGATCACCGTGCCGGCCCTTAGCCGCGCCACCGCCTCGCCGAGTAGCGGATCGGTGCGGGCGATCTCCTCGACCGGAATCTCGGCGAGCACCGCAAGCTCCGGGCCGAGCGCGGCAAGCGCGCGGTCGTAGGCCCGCGTCACCCCTTGCGAGGCGACACCGCTGCCCAGCAGTTCGGACAAGATTTCCGGCAACGGGACGAGGCTGTCGACCAGGCCAGCGGTCGGAGGCCGGAAGGGCTGGGACGCGTCGCGGTCAGCCAACATCTCGACCCGGTGGGCCACGCCGACGGTGACCGGTTGGCCGCAGACCGGACAGCGCCCGCCCAGAGCGGGGGTTTCTTTCGGGTCGAGCCGGACTTCGCAGGCGCGGTGGCCGTCCAGGTGATACTTGCCCTCCTCGGGAAAGAATTCGACCGTGCCGCTATAACCATCGCCGCATTCCAGCGCCCGGCGGATGGCGAAATAGTCGGGGGCGCAGGAAAAGCGGGTCGCCTCGCGGCCGAGCTTGCCCGGCGAGTGGGCGTCAGAATTGGACACCAGCCGGTAGCGGTCGAGCGAGGACACCCGCCAGTTCATCGCCGGGTCCGAGGAGAGTCCGGTTTCGACCGCGAAGATATGGCTGGCAAGGTCGCCGTAGCAATCGGCGATGGAATCAAAGCCCGACTGCGAGCCGAGCGCCGCGAACCACGGCGTCCAGATGTGGGCAGGCACCAGATAGTTGTCGGACCCCGAGTGCAGCGTGACCTCCAGCAGATCGCGGGAATCCAGGCCGAGGATCGGCCGGCCGTCGGAAGCGATGTTGCCGATCCGGGCCAACCGCGCCGCCAGCCGCTCGGCAGCGTCGAGGTCGGGGACGTAGACCAGATGATGGACCTTTCGGGTCTTGTCGCCCTTCTTGTAGATGGTCGAAATCTCGGTGGAGAGCATGAAGCGCACCGGCCGCCGGCAGACCGACGGCAGGGTTTTCATCACCCCGGCCTCGATCTCGGGCCTGAGCCGGAACAGCCCGCCGCCGTCGGGCACCAGCTTGTCGCGAAGCTCGGCCAGCCAGCCCGGATGCACGCAGTCGCCGGTCGCGACCACGGCGATGCCCTTGCGTGCCGCCCACCAGGCGAGGTGCTCCAGATCGAGATCCCGGCTGGTGGCCCGAGAATATTTGGAATGCACGTGCAGGTCGGCGTGAAAAATCATCCTCGCGCGCTTTCAAAACCCGCCAGCGGAACCGGCAAGGGGCTCATCCAGGTGACAGGGAGAGTAGCAAATCAGCGTCTCCGGGTAAACCCATACCGGACGACCGGCAGGCTGAAACGTGGTGCCGTGGCGGGCAAGACATGACTATGACCAGGCGCGACCAGACTGGTGCCAAGAACAGCATGATAACACTCGATTCCACCCTCTGAACGCCGCCTCTCCAAACAATGAGCGCACTTCAAGCGCCTGGGGTCCTCGATGCGCAAACCGTGCTGGACAAATTGGGCCAGCCCGCAGAGACCACGATTATCCGGAGAGCGGGACTCCCGAGCACAAATATAGTAGTCTACCCCTCGCCCGATCCTCGCCCCGGCAGGTCCAATGCGCTTCCTCAATCCCAAGACCGACTACGCCTTCAAGAAGAT
>CAUYTZ010000531.1:0-2728 GCA_963575695.1 uncultured Gammaproteobacteria bacterium
CCATAAAGCATATGGCGCTCAACCTGATCCGGAAAGCTCCGGGAAAGGTTTCTCTACGCGCTCGTCGCAAGGTGGCGGCATGGGATGACGATTTCCTCGCAAGCCTCATCTCTGGTTGATATTTTCACCCGATTCCCCTGACCCCGCCGCCGGCACCGGCACCGGCACCGGTGATCACGCCCGCCCCCTATCAGGCGCCGTACCAGGCGCCCTATCATACCCAGACCGTGGCACCCTCGCTGGCGCCGACCCTTGCCGGCGGCGGCCTGACTCAGATGGTTCGCCAACCGGTCACCGCTCACCGCATCATTTACGGCGAAGTCCGGGCCGGCGGGCCGGTGGTCTATCTCCACACCCGCGCGCCGGCCGGTTCCGACAAGCTCGACATCCTCCACTTGGTCGTGGTGCTCGCCGCCCACGAGGTCGAGGCCATTGGCGACATTTACCTCAGCGACCAGATCGTCACGCTCGACGCCGATGGTGCCGCCACCAACGCCCCCTTCGTCCGGGACGGCGTGGTGTTCGCGCGCCTCTGGAAGCATCTGGGCGCAGTGAATCAGGCGGCCGATCCGGTGCTGATCGCCAATTCCGGCGGGCAGTGGACGGGGGCGCACCGGCTGGCGGGCCGCGCCTATGTCCATGCCCAGCTGACCTATGACGACCGCGCCTTCCCCTCGGGCATTCCCAACCTGTCGGCGCTGGTACGGGGCCGAAAGCTCTACGATCCGCGCACCGCGACGACGGCGTGGTCGGACAATCCGGCCCTCTGTGTGCTCGATTACCTGATGGCGCCGTGGGGGCTGGCGGCCACTCTCGAGGAAATCGACGTGGCCAGCTTCGTGGCCGCCGCCAACATTTGCGACGAGACCGTCGAGCGTCCCGATGGCCAGGAGAAGCGCTTCACCTGCAACGGCGTGCTCGATGTCTCCCAGGCGCCGCAATCGGCGTTGCCGCCGCTGTTGACCTCGTGTGCCGGCCGGCTGACCTACACCGCCGGGCGCTGGCGGCTGTTCGCCGGGGCCTATTTGCCGCCGATGACCAGTTTTTCCGAGGCCGACGCCCGCGACACCATCACGGTCAAGCCCCGGCGTTCGCGTCGCGACCTGATCAACACGGTGCGCGGCACCTTCATCTCGCCGGCCCAGAACTGGCAGCCGACCGACTATCCACCCGTCTGTGTCGCCGCCTACAAGACGGCCGACGGCGGCGAGGAGGTCGCCGAGAACCTGGACCTTCCGTACACGCGGTCCCCGTACATGGCCCAGAGGATCGCCCGCATCGCGCTGGAGATGTGCCGGCGGGAACTGACGGTGCAACTGCCGGCCAATCTCGCCGGGCTGCGGGTGGTCGCCGGGGAAACCGTGACCCTGACCCTCAGCCGCTTCGGTCTCACCCAGGTGCCGATGGTGGTGGCAAAGGGACAGCTGACCGAGGAACTGGGCGTCAACCTCACCCTCCATCGCGAAGACCCGGACATCTACGCCTTCGCGCTCGGCGATCTCGTCACCATGCCGGCGCCGGCCGCGCTGTCGCTGCCCGGCAATCAGGACATCCCACCGGCCGTGCCCACCGGCCTCGCCGCCAGTCTCTCGGGCACCGCCGTGCGCCTGACCTGGAGCGCTGCGGCCGAACCCGACTTCAGCCATTTCGAGGTCTACGAAGGCGCGGCCGGTTCCAGCCCGGAGCAGGCCGACCGGCTGGGTGAACCCTATGCTTCTACGTGGTTCCGCGATGGCCTGCCCGGCGGGGCCAGCCGGCTCTACTGGGTGCGCGCGGTCGACCGCCACGGCAACCGCTCGGGCTTCGCCGGGCCGGTCTCGGTTACCGTGTCGACGGCGGCCGGCGCCGTGCTGGTGCTGGAGTGAACGCGAATGGACGTAACCCGGCTTTCAGAGTTGCCCGAAGCCAGCCCGCTCGACAACGCCGCGCTGCTGCCGGTGGTCCAGGGCGGCGGCAAGCGCACCACCGTGGGCGCCTTGCGCGACCGGACCTTCCACACCGGCTCGCAGCCGATTGCCTCGGTCACCGGCCTGCAGGTGGCGCTCGACGGCAAGGCCGCCCTCGGCCACGGCCACCAGATCGCCGAAACCCAGGGGCTGCCGGCGGCGCTGGACGGCAAGGCCGCCGCGTCCCACAGCCACGACGCCAGTGCGCTCGCCTCGGGAACCATCGACATCGCGCGGCTGCCGGTGGCGGCCTCGGGCGTCAGCAGTTCGACCCAGTTGGTGCGCGCCGACGACAGCCGGCTCGGTGGCGGCGGGGCCGACATCGGCGTCAAGAACGCCGTGATCAACGGTTGTTGCCGGGTGACGCACCGGGCATCAAAGTCGTTATCCGGCGGCTGGCAGTACGCCCAGGTCGACCTGCTCGCCGTGCGCGCCGACGGCAGCCCGACCGCCGGCACCATCAAGCAGGCGACCGGCGTCACTTCCCTGACCACCAGCGGTTACGCCTGTCTGGTTCAGGGCGCGACCTTGAACAGCAGCGGCGCCGTCTGGTGGCGCCACCGCATCGAGGCGCGCGACGCGCTCCGGTTGCGCAGCGCCGCCGCCGTGATCTCGGCCCGGGTCTATCACGATGTTGGAACGGCAGTGTCCTGGACGGTCACCGTCAACAAGTCCAACGCGGTCGACGACTTCTCCGCCGTGACCCAGATCGCCACCGGCACGGTGTCGGTGGCCAATGCCGCCAACGCCGATTTGACCCTGGCCATCGCCGATCTCGGCGA
>CAUYTZ010000532.1:0-13651 GCA_963575695.1 uncultured Gammaproteobacteria bacterium
CCAACCCGAGCGAAGCCACGGGTTCCCCCTTCGCGGCCCACATTGCGGTCGTTCAGAAACATGTCCACCGGGCCGACGCCGCCGCCACGATCAACCACCTTCAGCCGCAGCTTGATCGCCGTGGTTCCGGCCGGCAGCACACCACGGAAACTGGCCGCTTGGGCACTGCCGCCCACGACGCTCGCCACCGCCGGCGGCGCGAACTCAGCCACGCGCGCGAAGCCACGAGTGCCTTGGGTAAGGTCGATCGGCGTACAGATCTCGTTCGGGGTTGCCTTCGCCACCGGCGCTGGAGCCGAAGCCGAAGCCGAAGCCGGCGCGGCCTCGCCGATTCGGGCGAAGCCGCGCGTACCAGGCAGGCAGTATTCGACCAATTCGACCTTGGGCAATGGTCGTTGTTCGAGTCGGGCACGAACGTCACCAATTTCGCGCAGCCGCGCGGCAACCAAGTCCGCACCGTTGCCGACAATCTTGGCCGTGACCAGATCCGGGGCATAGTAAAGCCGGTAGACCTGGGCAAAGTTAACCCACTGCGGCGCTTTTTTGGGCCCCTGATTAAGCAGGAAGCCGACCAATTCTTTACCGCCCAAATCGGAATGATCGAAGAACGCTTCCGGGGTCCACGCCACCCAGCGCCGGCCATCGGGATGCGGAAACAGTGCCGCCAGTTCCTCCAGTTCTCGACCACGGGACAGGCCATACCAGCGCAGGGTGCCATCCCCCAGCGCCGCCACCGCCACCTTACCCGAGGGTGCGACCACCACCCCCCAGGCCGCTGCCGGCACCGCCACCTTGGCCAGTTCACCGCCGCGCGCATCGTAGAGTCGCAAATAATAGTCGGTGCCAAGCAGAAAGCTGTTGCCGTCGGGAGCGATCGCCAGCGCCCGCGAACGCTCGTCGGCACCCAATGCCAGCGGCCTGGTACCCACGGCGGGGTTGGTCGCATTGCGCCAGCGGTTGACCGTGATCGCCTTGGTCTGAGCTTCCTTTGACTGAGTCTGGGGCCGGGCTAGGCTGGGATCGACCGGCGGGTCCGCGGTCAGCGATCGGCTACGCAGATCGAAGCGAAACGGCATTCCGCCGCCCTTGGCCATGCCAAACTCAACCACCTGGCCATCGGCGGACACGGCAAAACGGCCGTCCGCGATGTCGCGAAAATCGCCGATCGCGCCGCCGCGCTGGAACAGCAACCGGCCGCCGCCATCCACCCGGCCCCAGGCCGGGTCGGCGCTGGCATAAAGCGCGCCGCCACCGGACACCGGCTCAATATCGTTGATCGAGTCGCGGGCGACGGTTATGTCGCTGGCCTCGCCCATGCCCATATCGCGCCAGCGGCGAATGATCTTCAGCCCGTCGCGCCCGGCCACGCTGCCGCCAGCAGCCAGCTGGACCCCAGCACCGTCGGAAATCCAGGCCACCGCCGCCAGATGCCCGCCGCCCTTCAAATCGTGGGTCGGCGGTTGAAAGCGCGGGGCCAGATCGCGGGCCGAGAGCACATCCACCCGCACCTGATCGGCATAACCGACCGCGAGCATCCCGCCATCGGGCGAAAACGCGACCGAAAACGGCTGCTTGCCACCTGGGGCCGGCTTGCGTGCCACCAGTTTGAAGCTGGAGTCATAGAGTCTGATCTGGCCATCGAACGAGGCCGTGGCCATACGTCCACCGCGATCGAACGCCACCCAGGTCACACGGTCGCCATAGTCCTTGTCTTCGGCAACTTGCTTGCCGTTGGTCGCATCCCACACCCGCACCCCGGCACGACCGCCGAAGCCGGCGGCGAAAAAACGGCCATCGGGTGAATAAGTCAAATGATTGGGCAGATTGGGCATACCCGGCAACCGGCCGCGCAGCTTCTGCTGCTCGACATCGAACAGATAGAGCACCGGCGCGCCATTTTCCCACAACCCGGTGTTGCCCGAGGCCAGCAAACTGCGCCCATCCGGCGACAGGGCGACGGCATAAAGCGCACCGACCGCGCCGTCACCGACCGGAACCCGGAAGGTGGTGATCAGACTGCCATCAGAGGTATTCCACAACCGCACGGTCTTGTCGTCGGAAGCGGTGGCGGCGACACGACCAGCGGCATCGACCGAGATGCGGTTGATCATCGCGGTGTGCTGGCCGGTTTCAATGCGCAGAAACGGCACCGTCGGTGGTTCAGCCGCCGATTGGGCCTGAACGGCCCCGGGTATCGCCAGCCACACCATGATCAGCGTTGCGACCATGCCGATACTGTTTCTGCTCATCACGTCGCCCTCTTGGTCACACCATCTTTACCAATCAATTGAGGCCAGGGGCCACAACCCTGGCAATTGGGCCAGAGGCCACACCCCCGGCGGCGAGATCGAAGCTCGCCGCCGGGGATTTACTTGGTTAGCCAGCGTCCAGATTGAAGCCGGAATCAACCTTGGCCGACGCGGTCTGCACCGTCGCTTGATAATCATTGCGCTTGGCAACGTTGGACGAGGTCGCCTCCAGTACCTGTTCTTGCGGCGTCGCGGCGACATGCATCGGCTTGGCCGGCTTGGGCGGCCTGGGCCGCGCAACCTTGCCCGGAGCCGCATCTTCGTAGGTTCGCTTGCTTTCAGACAGGGCCTGTAGCTTGGTCGCCGAACCCGGATTCAAGTTCTCGCTGGCAACCTCGAAATTGGCGCTGCGCTTCTGCATGTTCTCGTTGATCAAGCGCGCCAGTTCCAGATCTTTCTGGTACTGACCCTTGATTTGGGCGATGCGCGCTTCAGCCGCCGGACGGGTGATCTGGCCAGCCTTAAGCTGGGCGCGGACCTTGTTGGCCTCGTTCGTGCGGCAATCGACCAACTGGTTGAACGCCCGTTGCGCCTGATCGATCTGGCCGTTTTCCTTATCAAGGTCGGTCAGCACGGTGCGCGACAGCACCGCCTGGTCCTTCTGCTGTTCCTGGAGATGGTTCCAGTAACCGGCTGAGGCCCCGACGGCGGCCCCGACGGCGGCCCCGATCAAGGCTCCCTTCCAATCGCCGGTCAACCCGCCGATCAAAGCCCCGCCCAAAGCCCCAACCGCAGCACCCTTGATCATATCTTCGGCGAAGAAGTCGCCGGTCGAATCCAACGCCACCCGGTACGCACGGCAGGTATCGGTACCATCATCGGCACCAATCCGCTGATCGCGCGTGGAACACCCGGACAGCATCAAACTGCCGATCGCCAACGCGGCGATGGTCGTGCGCAACCAATTGCTCGAGTTCGCCTTCATGCCTTAGTTCTCCTCCGCCCCAAACTCAGCCATAAATTGATAGAATTGTTGATATTCTATCCGCCGTGAGACTACGTGAGCCGCTCCGGCTTTGCAGCAAAAAAAATCCCGCTGGTCATAGCGATGTGGTGGGGACGTTGCCAGCGTCCTTGCTTTGGGCCATAATTCCAACCGGATTGGCTGCGCCTGTGGCGTGGCTGCTAAACTTGTTTAACAATCAATTGGTTGAGGCGGGGCACCGCATTTGACGCGCCCTGCTTCGGAGAATACGGACGCCATGTTCGATGTTGCGTGGTCAGAAATGGCCGTGATCGCAGTGGTGACTCTGATCGCGGTCGGCCCCAAGGATCTGCCCAAGGTGGTGTACGAGGCCGGCAAATGGGTGCGCCGGGCCCGGTCGCTGTCGCGTGAATTTCAAGGGGCCTTTGACCAGATGATGCGTGAAGCGGAACTGAACGAGATCCGCACCAAGGCGGAAGATGCGGCGCGCGCCGCCAGTTCGGGTAAACTGCTTAGTGATGTGCTTGACCCCGACCATGTCTTGGCCGCGGCGTTTAATCCGACCCTATTTGGTGCCGAGCAGACCCAATCGACGCAAGCAACGGCGATGGCCGACGCTTCGTACGGCGTGCCGCAGCCGGCCCTGGTCCCGCCGGGTGAAACCCCGCCGGAAACGAGCGCGGAAGGCGACCACGCGGCGGAAGAGCTGGAAGACCTGGAAAACCTAACTCTGGCACCAGTCCCCCCCACAGCCGCCGACGACCATGACGACTTCGATGATTTGCCGCTGAATGTGGTCGTGCCTCCGGTGGTGGTGACGACGGCCGAAGCAAAGCCGGTACCGGAGTCGGGGCCAGAGCCGGAAATAACTAAGACAATCAGTGTTGGGAGTGCCGGCCATGAGTGAGCTTGACAACGCCCGCATGCCGCTGATCGAACACTTGATCGAATTGCGCAACCGCCTACTCTATTCGGTGCTGGGGCTGATCGCAGCCTTTTTGCTATGCTATGCGTTCTCGGCCCAAATTTACGCCTTCCTGGTCCGGCCACTGGCTAATGCTTTGGAGGGTCCGGGCCGACGCATGATTTATACCGGATTGACTGAAGCCTTCTTTACTTATGTTCATGTCTCGTTTTGGGCCGGAGCCTTCATTAGCTTTCCGATCATGGCCAATCAACTATGGAAATTCATTGCCCCTGGTCTGTACAAGCACGAAAAAGAAGCCTTCCTGCCTTTCCTGATCGCAACCCCGGTGTTGTTTTTCCTGGGCGGTGCTGTGGCCTATTACGTGGTTTTTCCGCTGGCGTGGAAATTCTTCTTGGGCTTTGAGATCCAGCCCGGTGACGGCACCGTGTTGCCGATTCAATTCGAAGCCAGAGTCGGCGAATACCTGACCCTGGTCATGAGCCTGCTCTTCGCCTTCGGGATCGCCTTTCAATTGCCGGTAATTCTAACCTTGCTGGCCCGGGTTGGGATCGTTTCGGCCGCAGCCCTGGCTGCCAAACGGCGCTATGCCATCGTCGGGGTGTTCATCGTCGCTGCGGTGCTGACCCCCCCCGATGTGGTCAGCCAGATCAGTTTGGCGATTCCGATGATTGGCCTGTATGAACTTTCGATCCTGGCCGCGCGCTATATCGAGAGGGGGCGTGAGGCAAAGAAGAAGCAGGCCCCCTGACGAGTCGTTGCCTTCGGCAACCGTTACGTGGAAAAGTTCCGCGTTCCGCTACGCCGCCGAATGGTTGGCATAGGTGGCCCAAGTGGGTGCGTAATCCTCCACCTGATTACCCCATTGTGACCAGCCCTTCCGGTTTCCCCGCGCGAACAGTTCAAGGAAAGGACCGGGACTGCACTCTTCAATGATCTGGTACAACTCATCAGGCTTACGCGAATGCTCGCGTTTTTGCGTCGCGATCACATTGACCTGAGTCCGACCGGGATCAAGGGTGCGCGCATTCTTACCACGCACGCCGAACAGGATGATCTCCGTCACATTGCGAAAATAGAACCCGACGCCCCGACCGTCTGGCCCGCCGTCTTTACGAATCTTGTACCAAATCATGTTGGTCTTATACTCAAACCCCCAGGCCTTCATCACCGCCAAACCCTCCGCCAACAAGGCGTTGGGCACCCACAGATAAAGGTGGGCCGGATCGGAAACCGCCTTCGCGACCGGAATCGCCTTGATCTCGTCAAGAGTCAGCGTCTGGTAACGAGAAAGTCGCTTATGCTCCGGGGCCATCTTGCCGGTACGGTTCTGAAACTGCCAGGGTGGATCGGCGAGGATGGTGTGAAACCGGTCGCTTACCGACCGCACGAAATCCTCAGCGGCCGTCTGATCGTCGCTCATTCATCGTCCTCGACATACAGAGCTAGACCCGCACCATTGAATGGAATTCATGGCCAGCGCAAGCGCTACCGTCCCGGACCGATTCGCCGATAACTCAGTGCCTCCGCCACATGCAATCGGCGCACACCGCAGCCGCCTTCCAAATCGGCCAAGGTTCGCGCCACCCGCAACACCCGGTGATAACCGCGCGCGGTCAAGCGCAGCCGTTCCGCCGCTTGGGTCAGCAACGTGCGCCCCTGCTCATCGGGGGCGGCGACTTTTTCCAGCAATTCGCCATCAGCTTGGGCATTAATCCGGATCGGCGGGGGCTCGGCATCGATCGCTGCCGCGCCTGAAGCGGCCCCAGTCAGTTTATGATAGCGCTCGGTCTGGATTTCCCGGGCAACGGCAACCCGGGCCGCGACCATGGCACTGTCCTCCGCCGGCGGCGGCAGCGATAAATCGGCCGGGCTGACCGCCGGCACATCGATATGGCAATCAATGCGGTCGAACAGCGGCCCGGAAATCTTGGACTGGTAATCGGCGGCACATTTGGGGGCCCGCGAACAGGCCAGGGCGGGATCGCCCAAATAGCCGCAACGGCAGGGGTTCATCGCCGCCACCAACTGAAAGCGCGCCGGGTAGGTGACGTTGTGGTTGGCGCGGGCAACATTGGCGCGGCCGGTTTCCAGCGGCTGGCGCAGCGATTCCAGCGTCTGGCGAGGGAATTCGGGCAGTTCGTCCAAAAAAAGCACGCCGTTATGGGCCAGTGAAATTTCCCCCGGCCGGGCCCGCTGGCCGCCGCCAACCAAGGCCGGCAGCGAAGCCGAATGGTGAGGATCGCGGAACGGCCGCCGCCGCAACAAGCGCCCCCCTTCCAGTAACCCGCTCACGCTGTGAATCATCGACACTTCCAGGGACTCGGCCGCCGATAACGGCGGCAGCAGCCCAGGCAAGCGCGCGGCCAGCATCGATTTACCCGACCCAGGTGGCCCGACCATCAGCAGGTTGTGACCGCCAGCGGCGGCGACTTCCAGCGCGCGCTTGGCGGTTTCCTGGCCCTTGATGTCGCGCAAATCCAGCCCCGATCGTCCACCATCCGCCTCTTCCACCCGTGGTTCCGGCGGCGATAACACCTGACTGCCCTTGAAATGATTGATCAACGCCAGCAAAGACCCCGGAGCCAGCACCTCAATGCCGCCGGCCCAGGCCGCTTCACCGCCGCAGAACGCCGGACAGATCAGACCCAACTCTCGCTCCGCCGCCCGCAGTGCCGCCGGCAAGACCCCGGTGACTGCGGTCAGCGCGCCATCCAGCGCCAGTTCGCCCAGGGCGGCGAAGCGGGCGATTTCGTCACCGGGCAGCACGCCCATCGCCACCAGCAAGCCGATCGCAATCGGCAGGTCGTAATGACTGCCCTCCTTGAGTTCATCCGCCGGAGCCAGATTGACCGTAATCCGTTTGGCCGGCAGCGATAGCCCGAGCGCGTGCAACGCCGCCCGCACCCGCTCCCGGCTTTCGGCCACCGCTTTATCCGCCAACCCGACGACGTTGAACGCCACCAGCCCGCTCGACAACTGAACCTGAACGTCGATGTCCAGAACCTTGATGCCCTGAAAGGCGACCGTGTTGACCCGTGCGACCACGCCCATTCCTCGCCGTTGGATGCCGGAACGGCAGCCTACGACTGTAGGGGTTGCGAGGGGCTGGCGCTAGAGCAACCTCGTTGGGCTCCTGCCCAATCGCGCAAGCGACTATGTTGGCGAAGCTCGGCATGATCAGAATCGATGCGGGGAGGGTACCACTCGCCCCTGTATCCGATTCGAAGGCATGTGTGGCAATCAGACCCGGCTTTGATATAGTCAACCCTTCAGGGCACGCCTGAGGGGGAAGGAACGACGAGCCATGGATGGCAGGGCGAGCAGGATTGAAACCGGACCTGGCGAAACCCCGCCCGGCGACGAAGGTCTGCCCGGGATTGACCACCTGCGGGTTCTGGTGGTGGACGACAACCGCGTTAACCGGCAGTTGCTGATGGCGCTGTTGGAACGGGGTGGGCTGCACCATATCGCCACCGCAGAGGACGGCAACGATGGGCTGGCCAAGTTGGCTTCGTTCAAGCCGGATCTGGTGTTGCTGGATCTGATGATGCCGAACATGGACGGCTATGAAATGTGCCAGCGGCTGCGCGCCGATCCGGCCTGCCAGGATCTGCCGGTACTGGTGCAAAGCAGCCTCAACCGTTCCGAAGACCGGGCCCGCGCGTTCCAAGTCGGTGCCACCGATTATGTCAGCAAACCGATCAACGCCAACGAGCTGGTGTCGCGAGTTAAGATTCACCTGCAAAACCGGGCCCTGGTCGGCAGCTTGCAAATGTACCGCCAGCGGACGGCGGCCGAGCTGGATTTGGCGCGGGCGATGCAGGAACGGTTGCTCCCTCAGCCGGCCCAACTTGACCGGGTGCGCGAAACCCTGGGCATCGACATGCAGGCCGTTTTCGCCCCATCCTCGGAACTTGGTGGCGATTTCTGGGATATGCGCCGCGATGGCCAAGGCCGGCTGGTGATCTGGCTGGGCGATTTTTCCGGTCATGGCGTCGGGGCGGCGCTTAATACTTTCCGGCTGCACGCGATTCTTAGGCAATTCGATTTCACCAATTTTGATCCGGTCGCCTTCCTGGCCGCCGCCAACCGTCGGCTGTGTCCACTGCTGCCGCGCGGCCAGTTCGCAACCATGCTGGCCGGGGTGATCGATACCCAAACCAATCGCTTCATTTACGCCTCCGCCGGATGGACGCCACCGCTGGCCTGGGCCCCGGGGGCGGCGCAGCCGGAGCGCGGGGAAAGCTGCGGTCTGCCGCTGGGCATGTCGCCACTGGCTAGCCATGATGGTCGCGAACTCCCTCTGGGACCGGGCGGAAGGCTGCTGCTGTACAGCGACGCTGCGGTTGAGCTGCCGATCAACGACCATGCCGTGTTGGATGAAGCGGGACTGATGGAGGTGGTGGCCGGCTGCATGGCCGAAACCGATGGTGCCCGCTTCCTCGATCGACTGGTCGCCGAGCTGTCCGCCAAAGGCAGTTTTGATGACGATTTGACCGCCCTGGTTCTGACCCGTTCGCCATGATCGGCCAAGAGGGCAGAGAAACGGTGAAGGCCAACCGGCCGAGCGGATGAGAATGGGAATCAAGCGATTTCGACTGCTGGTTCTGTGTGCCCTGCTGGGAGCACCGCTGCCAACCCTGGCGCTGGCCGGTAACGAGTCTCCAGCCGGGATACCAGCCGGGATACCAGCCGGGATAAAGGTGATCGCCCATCCGCCGGCCGCTGAGGCCCCGGTTCCGGCCCCGGCCCCGGCTCAGGATGGCGGCGGTTGGCTGGGGATGATGAAACTGCGCCTGCCTGCCATGCCCACCATGCCTTCCATGCCCACCATGCCGTCGATGCCTGCCATGCCGTCGATGCCCGAGTTCACCATGCCCAAGGTCAGCCTGCCCGACGTGTTCAGATCGGTGGGCGCGTTGCCGGCCAAAATCGGGCTGCCCAAATTTGACGAGATGATCGAGCGCCAGTTTGATCGTTTGGTCCGGGAGCTCAACGTTCTGGTGCCCGCGATCGAGAGCCTGGGCTTCGAGGTACGGAATTTCGAGGTCGATTGGACGCTGCCGCCGCGCATTAAGCTGCGGCTGCAATCGAGCGAACCGATTGAGGATTTTGAATACGAACAGGTGCTCAAAAACGTTAAGCACGACCTGATCGTGGAATCGGTGATTCTCAGCCTGGGGGGCGTTCGCAAGATCCAGCGATCGACCAATCTGGAAGCGTTTCACCGCGTCTATCTTGAGGTTGATTTGGCCATCCCCCCCCGGGTGCTGATGAACTTTTCCGACCCGTCGGGCAAATTCGCCGAACGGTTCCAGGAACACCGCACCCAAATGCGGCGTGACCATGAGGCCACCGCCGCCACCGCTCCCGGCCCCTGATTTTCGGATTCCGCTGCCATGACTCTGCCCGCCGTGACACTGCCCGCCCTGCTGCCCTTCACCCTTATCCGCCGCAGTTTGCCGGCGCTTCTGATCGGCGCGCTTCTGATCGTTTCCGGCTGTAGCAAAAACCCAAGCGTACCCAATCCAGGCCGGCTTGATTTTACCCGCTACGGTCAGATCGTGCTTGCCGCCGGCACGGTTGAGGTCATGGACCTTTATCACCCGGCGCGGGTGCGACCGAATGTCGAACATCTGACCTCGGAGTCGCCGGCGGTCGCGGTGCGACGCTGGGCGGCGGAGCGGCTGGCCACCACCGGCGGCAGCGGCTCGGTGCGGGTGACGATTCGCGATGCTTCGATTTTAGAAACTGAATTGCCACGCACGCACGGGGTCAAGGGCCTGTTCACCACCGATCAAGACCGCCGCTATGACTGCCGGGTGGAGGTGGAGGTATCGGCCCACGGGAGTGATGGCCGCTTTTCCGGCCATGCCAGCGCGTTGGCCACTCATTCGACCACCATCGCGGAAACGGTGCTGGATGCCGATTTGGACAAGGTCTGGACGGAACTGGTTCGTCGGACCCTGGACGATCTGAACGCGCAGCTTGACCGCAACATCCGCACCAATCTGGCGCCGATTGTCCGCCGATAAGTTGTAAATAACGCAAATAAAGTGGGGCCTTCAGGCTCCTGGTGGGTCCAGGACGAAGCCTTGGTCGCCGAAAGCGAAACCAACGGTCAGTCCTCGAACGCGCCACCGTCAGACGGCTTGATCCATACCGCCTCTCGCCCCTTGCTCCCCTCCTGCACCTGCATCCGCACCCGCTGACCACTGTCAAGCTGGGTTAGCCCGCAGCGGTGCAGAACGCTCTTATGCACAAACACATCCTTACCGGAATCGTCGGCGGCAACGAAGCCGAAGCCCTTGTCCGGCTTGAACCACTTCACGGTCCCTTCTATCTGAGTAGCCGTACCGGCAGCCTGAGTAGCCCTACCGGCAGCCTGGGTAGCCATACCGTTCTGGCCCGGACCGGCACTGCCCCCAAGTCGCCCGCCATTACCGGCGGCAACCGAAGGCCCTTCGCCCAGAACTTCGACCAGCCTGGTCACCTGCGGGCCCTTGGGGCCGGGCGCGAGGTGACAGAGGATTTCGGCTCCATCACTAACGGCTTGCAATCCGGCCCGGTTCAGAACCGATATGTGCAGGAAGGCATCCGGCGAGCCATCGACCGGAGCGACGAAACCAAAGCCTTTGGCGACGTTGAACCATTTGACCAAGGCCCTGGCCTGGACGCCATCGTCGAACGACATGGCGTTATTCTGTGTGAAATGAGACAATTGGTTACAACCTTCGACCCAAGCGCTGTGCGCGGTTAAGACCAAAGGGTAGGGCAACGGTTGGAACTTGGCCGGACCATTTTGGCCGAACCGTTGCCGTCCTCTTTTCTCAACCTGATTTTATGCACAGAACGAATCGCCGCTCCAGTGTATTTTTCAACGACACCAACCGCAGGGAGAAAGCCATGAGCCAGAACCAGCAACCGGCACCACCATGGCTGAAAGACTATCCCGACGCCATCGACTGGCGGTTTGAAACCCCACACCGTCCGCTGGCCGAGTTGCTGGACGATGCCGTGGCTAAGTTTCCGCACCGGCCATGCCTGGATTTTCTGGGCAAGCACATGACCTATGGCGAGGTCGGCGAACAGGTGGCGCGGATCGCCAAGGGCTTCCAGGATCTCGGTATCGGCAAGGGCGATCGCGTCGGCCTGTTTCTGCCCAACACGCCCTATTTTATCATCGCTTATTACGCGGCGCTCAAAGTTGGGGCGACGGTGGTCAATTACAATCCGCTCTATGCGGAAAAGGAGTTGATTCACCAGATCGAGGACAGCGGCACCGAAACCATGGTTACGCTTGATGTCCACCAGCTTTACGACAAGCTGGCACCGCTGCTGGGCACAACCAGACTGAAACGGCTGGTGATCGGGCGCATGGTCGATATCCTGCCGTTCACGAAAAAGCTGCTGTTCCCCTTGTTCCGACACAAGGACGTAGCCCATTTCCACGAAGACGCGCAGCATATCTGCTGGAATCGGCTGCTGCATTCCGATCCGCACCCGGCCCCGGTCGCGATCGATCCGGACCATGATGTTGCGGTGCTGCAATACACCGGCGGCACCACCGGTCTGCCGAAGGGGGCCATGCTGACCCACACCAATCTGTGGGCCAACGCCACCCAATGCGGGCTGTGGTTCGCAGGCGCACGCGAAGGCGAAGACCGCATGTTGGGTGTGCTGCCGTTGTTCCATGTTTTCGCCATGACCGTGGTGATGAATCTGGGCATCCGGATCGGTGCCGAGTTGCTGCTGATTCCGCGCTTCGAAATCTCCACCCTGCTCAAGACGATTCATGATCGGCGGCCAACCCTGTTCCCGGCCGTACCCACGGTTTATTCGGCGCTGATCACCAGCCGCGACCGCTCGCGGTACGACATGTCTTCGATTCGCTACTGCATTTCCGGTGGAGCACCGCTGCCGCTGGAGGTCAAACAGGGCTTCGAGCGCGCCACCGGCTGCAACCTGGTTGAAGGCTATGGCCTAACCGAATCCTCGCCGGTGGCGGTGTGCAATCCGCTTGGTGGCTTGAACAAGCCGGGATCGATTGGCCTACCGCTGCCCGGAACCACCGTTGAAATCGTCAACATGGACGACCGTGAAACCTTGATGCCGTTTGGCGAGCGTGGCGAGTTGTGCTTGCGCGGTCCGCAAGTTATGGCCGGCTATTGGAACAAGGCCGATGAAACCGCCGATGTCTTGCGCAATGGTCGGTTGCACACCGGCGATATCGCTTATATGGACGCCGACGGCTTCACGTTCATCGTTGATCGGATCAAAGACATGATCCTGTGCGGCGGCTTCAACGTCTATCCGCGCAACATCGAAGACGCGATCTATCAGCACCCGGCGGTTGACGAATGCGTGGTCGCGGGAATTCCGGATGGCTATCGCGGCCAGACGGTCAAGGCGTTCATCAAACTGAAAGAGGGTACGACCCTGGACCAGCCGACGCTGAACGCTTTCCTTAAGGATAAGTTGTCCAGCATTGAACTCCCCAAACGGGTTGAATTCCGGGAATCTTTGCCGCGAACCATGGTCGGCAAGCTGTCGCGCAAGCAGTTGCTCGATGAGGAACTGGCGCGGCGCAATGGACAGGACACCGCTTAGGGCGATGTCCGGATCCCTCCCTCCCTCGCGTGCGGGGGAGGGTTGGGGGAAGGGTTGGGGTGGGGGCGACGATGGCGGGCCGGTGCGCCGACTCGCAAGCGACGGTCGCTCAACGACAGCAACCCGCCGATCACCATCAGACCGCAGCCCAGCCATAGCCAAGGTACCAGCGGATGGTGATAGGCGCGCACCGTCCACGCCCCCTGTTCTCCAGCCTCACCCAAAGCAACATAGACATCCGCCAGCCCGGTAGTGTGAATTGCGGAGTGCGTCAGGTCCATGCCAGTGACCGGATACTTGCGCTGCTCGGGGGTTAGGATGCCGATCAGCCGACCATCACTGCGCAATTCGAAACTGCCGCGCTTGGCCAAATAATTCGGCCCCTGCACCGGCTCCACGCCTTTGAACGCCAGCTCATAGCCGGACAAGGTCAGGGTTTCGCCCGGCTTCATCGATACGATTCGCTCACTGACCCAGGCCCCGGAGCCGGTCATGCCGGCGATCGCCACCCCCAACCCGGCATGGGCAAACGCCGTGCCCCAGGTCGAACGCGGCAGGCCACCGGCCCGACGCAGGCTATCGGCCAGGGAGCCGCGACCGAACCCAATGCGTTCGCCAAGATCGGCCAGGGCGGAAAACACCGCCCAGCCGGCCAGCCCCAACCCGGCCAGGGCCAAAGCCGGCCCCTCACCCTTGCGCAGCCACAACGCGATCACCACGACCAGCGCGGTCAGCCCGACCACGCCGAACAAGCGACCGGACACGCCAACCAGATCGGCCCGTTTCCAGGCCAAAAATGGTCCGGCCCCCATAACGGCGACCAACGGCATCATCAGCGGCACGAAGGTTGATTGAAAGAACGGTGGTCCGACCGAAACC
>CAUYTZ010000533.1:0-1678 GCA_963575695.1 uncultured Gammaproteobacteria bacterium
CATGGCCGGCGAAATCGACGATCAAAACCCCGAGCCGGTCCTGATCCAACTCAAATACCGTCCACAGGTCGCCACCCAGTTCGGAGGAGGTTTCGAAATGAGTGCGCAACCTCAAACCGCGCCGGGCACCAATTTCGGCCAACTTGCGCACCTCCGGCAGCAGCGAGAACTGCATCGCTTGAGCATGGCGCAATTCGCGCTCGACCCGGCGGCGGAAGGCGTCAAGATCATTGAATAGAATTCGGCGTTCCAACTGGTGGCGAACCCGAGCCACGCATTCCCCGGGCTTAATCGGCTTGGAAATAAAATCACTGCCGCCGGCGTTGAAACACGCCACCTGTTCCTCGTCGCTGTCGTGCGCGGTCTGAAACAAAACCGGCAATTCGGCATGGCTGGCCGAACGGCGCAACTGGCGACACATTTCCAGGCCATCCATGTTGGGCATGGCCACATCAAGCAAAATTAGATCGGGACGGAAGCTTTCGACCTTGGCCAATCCATCCACACCATCGACCGCAAAGTCCAGATTGGTGATGCCACTGCGCCGGATAACCATCGCCAACGACTTGCGGTTAAAATCATTGTCATCGACAATCAGCACGCGACTGTCGGCAAGCGAAATGGTCATGGCATTCCCATCGTTTCGAAGCGACTTAACCGCTGCGAGGCTCCAAATCCGACTATGGAGCCACGTCAAAACAACGTTACCACAGTTCGCGCCGGCCGGTTCAAGCCGGTTCACCCGCGACTCGTAGAAAATTTGGCGACAATTTGCAATAAATCGAATAAGTTCCTTGAAAATCAACGAGTTCCTTGAAATAGTCCTTGTGGTCGGCCGTGGCGAGGGCTATAGTGGTTCCATTGGCATTGGTTCGGCCGTCGGCTCAGCTAGCGTTGGGCCTCGACAATCGCCGCACCGGCTGAAAAAGGACCGACTGCGATGAATACCGCCATCAACACGGCAGCATCAGGGGCTTTGGCCGCTTCGATGCGACTCAATGCCTCGGCATCCAATGTCGCTAACGCGCGCACCACCGGGCCACTGCCCAAAGGCGGAGTCGGAGCGTCCGCGAACGCCAACGAAGCGGGCAACTCCGGACGGCCCTATACGCCGCTGCAAACCGTGCAGTCGTCGCTGGCTCAGGATGGCGGTGGTAGCAACGGCCAAACCGGCGGGGTTCGCGCCTCTTACAAGCCACTCTCACAGCCGTTCGTGGCCGAATACCAGCCGGACTCACAAGACGCCAACGACCAGGGGCTGGTGGCGACGCCCAACGTTGACCTGATGCAGGAAACCGTGCAGCAAAAGCAGGGGCTACAAAGCTACAAGGCCAACATGGCGATGATCAAGGCCGCCGATCAGACCCAACGTGAAGCGATCAATATGAAGGTCTGATAAAGAAAATGAGTCCAGAGGATGGCACGTTTTTGCCTTCGGCGAGGGGGGGGCGGGGCGGGGGGCGCCGGCAGACGGGAATACCGAGTATTAGAGAGAGCGAAGGGAGGACGCGGTGGTGGGAGAGAGTGTATATCAACCACGAAGGGGGCGCGCGGGGGGGGGCGGGCGCCGGCCCGCGCCACACACCACCCCCCCCCCGGCCTACGATCGTCTGATTAACCCCCCCTAACTAAGATCCGCCGGGGGCCCCCCCCCCCCCCCCCCCTCGCCGAAACGATG
>CAUYTZ010000534.1:0-1308 GCA_963575695.1 uncultured Gammaproteobacteria bacterium
CAACACAATCTTCGAAAATTACAAGGACATCGTCGATGCCTGCTGCGACGCATGGAACAGGTTGACCGCTGAGTCGGGAAAAATCCGTCAAATCGCCACCCGAAGCTGGGCAACGGTCAATCTTTAGGGAGATTGGTATTACGTTGCTGTTGGCGGTGGCACTCGCCGCCGGCGGGTTGGCCGCCTGCGCCCCGGTCACCGCAGAGGTTGATCGTCTGACCGGGACCACGCTCGCCGACCGGTGCCGGGTTTATCTGGCCGGCGATGTCACCGCCAGCGTGCTCGCGACCGCGTTCCCGGAACTGGCCGGACCGGTGGCGGCGGATGACGCCGTGATCAAAGTGCTGTGCGCCCAGCCGGCGGTGGGCGGGCAATGAACTTCGCCCAGTTGGCGGTGGACGCGGCGTTCAGCCAGTTCGGCGCACCGGCGTTGTATACCCCGGCTGGCGGCCCGGCCCGCAGCGTGCGGGTGATCGCCAAACGCCCCGACACCGAGGTTCGCTTCGAGGACACGCGGTTGATCTCGGAAACCGCACTGTTTGAAGTGCGAACCTCCGAACTGGCCACGTTCTGTCCTAACGAACTGATCACCCTGGACGGCATCGATTACGTGATTCAGGTCGGCCGCCGGCTCGACCCCGGCCGCCTGGTCTGGACCCTGGAAACCTATCCGCTGGCTCCAGAACAGGCGCCGCCGCCGGTCGAACCGGCTCCGGAACGCTTTACTCAGGGCCTCTGGGACGGCAGCTACACCGCCGTGCCCGAAGTGTTGGTCGAAGTCGGGCACATGATCCACCTCACCGCCGGCGGCTATCTGGCGTTGTCGAAAGCCAGTCAAGACGACACCGCCTTGGTCGCGGGCGTGGTCGTGGCCGGAGCCGCCGCCGGCCACCCGGCCCAGTGGACCGTTGACCACCCGGTCGAACGGCCCGACTGGGTACCGCTGACCGAGGACGGCGCGCCGTTCCTGGTTCCCGGCGCTGCTTATTTCCTGTCTGCGATCCTCGCGGGCGGAATCACCCGCACCCCACCGGTCCTCCCCGGCCAGTGGGTGGTCCCTGTGGGCCACGCCGTGTCACCCACAGTGTTGCACGTTACACCGGGCACTCCGGTTAGACTTTAACCACCGCCTCACCAAGGAAACTAACAAATGACAATGTATCGTCCCGTAGTGTTGATTAACGGCAAGCTCTCGCTGCTGCCGTCCGGTGACACGCTTTCGGCGAAAATTCAGGAAGTCGATGTCACCGAACTGCAAGCCAAGGTCGCGATTGGCTTCGCCGGCATGGTCGTCTACACCAGCGCCGC
>CAUYTZ010000535.1:0-1043 GCA_963575695.1 uncultured Gammaproteobacteria bacterium
GGATATCTGCGCGACAAACGCGCTCCAATCCCTGGCGAGGAGAGAAATCGTGTCCATCGCGTTGATGAATCACGATTTTCCCGCCTCGTCAAGCCTTTATCCTAGCGCATATGGGGCAGCGCCCTGGTCGCCGAAGGCAAATTTCAGTGTTCTACAGGTGCGGCACAGGTGCGACCGTAGTCGATATAAGGCTGTGGCTCGGCGTGGTCCCCGCACCAATGACAGGCCGGGTCGGGCTTGACCTTGAATTCCCGGAATTCCGCCTTGAGCGCATCATAAAGCACCAGCCGCCCGACCAGCGGATTGTCCAAGCCCAGCAGAAGCTTGATGGCCTCGGTCGCCATCAGCGTGCCGATCACGCCCGGCAGCACACCCAGCACACCGGCTTCAGAACACGACGGCACCAATCCGGCCGGCGGCGGTTCCGGGAACAGACAACGGTAACACGGTCCGCGTCGGCCGGGATAACGCGGCCAGAACACCGAAATCTGGCCTTCAAAGCGCAAAATTGCGCCATAGACCAGCGGCAAACCCAAACGGACGCAGACATCGTTGATCAAATAGCGAGCGGCGAAATTGTCGGTGCCATCGACCACCAAATCATAGCCGGACAGTACCGCCTCGCCGTTGCCGCTGTCCAAGCGCAGCGGGTGTTCGTTGATCCGCAAGGATGGATTGAGCGCCAACAGCGTGGCCTTAGCCGAGGCGACCTTGCTGGTGCCAACCCGGTCTTCGGTGTGCAAAATCTGACGTTGCAGGTTGGAGCGATCGACCACGTCGTCATCGACCAGCCCAAGCGTACCAACCCCGGCCGCAGCCAGATAGAACGCCACCGGCGAGCCCAATCCGCCGGCCCCAACCACCAGCACGCGGCTGTTAAGCAGGCGGGTCTGCCCGGCCTCGCCCACTTCCGGAATCAGAAAATGGCGCGAATAGCGCTCGCGTTCGGCCGGGGAGTAGACGCGCGGCAGCTCTACCGGCAAGCCGTGCTCTTGCCAGCGGCGATAACCACCGGCCACCGAACGGACATCGCCATAGCCCAG
>CAUYTZ010000536.1:0-2267 GCA_963575695.1 uncultured Gammaproteobacteria bacterium
GGCGTCGGCCTGTGCGCCCGCTGATCATGCAAGGTTATCCACACAACTAAAGATAGAAAGATGCTCGGCAGTGAAGGTCGTGGCAAACCTGCCAGCCCGATGGCTTTTGAGAGGCTGAGGATGTATCGTTTACGCGATTGGGCTGTCGCCCAAACCCGTCCGGGGAATGAATTCCCCGGACCCCTTCTTTTTCTAAGGAGTACCGCAATCTGGTCGGAGTGATCGCGATCACGATCACTCTCCTCGACGTCGGCGACGATGCGTTGGGCATGGCGCAGGAAGGTTTGCCCCTCACTGGTCAGCGACAGCCCGCGCGTGGTGCGATGGACCAGGCGCAGCCGGAGCCGCTCCTCCAATTGGGACAAGGTGCGGCTGACCGTGGATTTGGGCAGCGCCAACGCCCGCGCGGCGACCGAGACGCCCTTGAGTTCGGCGACCTTGACGAAGATGCGGATGGCAGCCAGTTCCACGATGGCGTTCCATATTTGATAACACTGATTTCCAACCGAGCAAGATAGTGCAGATTCCGGAACGGCGCTATGGTGCTTGTCAACCCCGAGGCCCTGGGGCATCGCGAACAAGGGAGCACCGACCATGACCAAGAAACTCTTTCAGCCCCTGCGCCTGGGCGCTCTCACCCTGCCGAACCGCATCGTCATGGCCCCCATGACCCGCTCGCGCGCCGATGACGACGGCGTCCAGCCCGATATTGCCGTCACCTATTACGGCCAGCGCGCGGGCACCGGGTTGATCATCACCGAGGGCATCTATCCTTCGGCGATGGGCAAAGGCTATGTCCGCACGCCGGGCCTTCACACCGACGCGCAAGGGACGGCCTGGAGCAAAGTCACCAAGGCGGTGCATGACATTGGCGGGCGGATCTTCGCCCAGATCATGCATACCGGCCGGGTCGCCGTTCCCGATTTCCTGCCGGGCGGCGCGCTGCCCGTGGCCCCGTCTGCCGTACGCGCCGATGGTCAGGCCTACACCGATCACGGTATGAAGCCGATGGTCACGCCGCGCGCTCTGGAAACTTCGGAGGTCGCAGGCGTGATCGATGAATACCGCGAAGCGACCTGGCGCGCGCTGGAGGCCGGATTCGATGGCGTCGAACTGCACGCGGCCTCGGGATACCTGCCGGAGCAGTTCCTGTCGTCCAAGACCAATCAGCGCACCGATGGCTATGGCGGTTCCATCGCCAACCGCGTCCGCTTCGTGGTCGAGGCGTTGGCGGCTATGGCTGCGGTGGCGTTGGCATCAAGATCTCGCCGGAGATGAACTTCAACGACGTCTCCGACGACACCCCGCAGGAGACCTACAGCCATCTGGTCGAGCAAATCGCGCCCCTGAACCTCGCCTATCTTCATGTGGCGCTGTTCGGCACGCCGACTGACTATCACGGCCTGCTGCGCCCCCTGTTCAGGGGGGCCTATCTGGCCGGTGGCGGCTTCACCGCGGACTCCGCCGAAGCCGCCTTGGTCCAGGATCGCGCCGACGCCATCGTCTTCGGTGCCACCTTCATCGCCAACCCTGACCTGCCCAAACGGCTGGCGGAAGGGTTGCCTCTGGCCGAGCCTGACAAAGCGACCTTCTACGCGCCGGGACCGAAGGGTTACATTGATTACCCCACCGCAACCGGAATGTCCGACCAGCGGGAGGTGTAGTCCGGGGTTTTTCGCTCCTGGCGGCTTTTCCAGACCGCCTCTTCCGGCACAAGGCCGAACGAAGCCGTGCCCCGGCCGAAGCGCCGGTTTACCTGAGGGGGGGCTCGCCCCGAACAGCAACAAGTAAGGCCAAATCGATCACCGATCTGGTCGAGCAGGAAAAGGTCACCGTCGCCTATGTCTCCAAGTTGCTGCCCTTGCCCTTTTTCTTGGAGAAAATGGAATAATCAATCTTATCGTGCAAAAAATTGCGGCCAATATCGCCTGACTGGCACCGTCTCGCGTCTGCGTTTGAACGACCTTGACATGAAACCGGTTTGGGCGCATCCTTAAAAACGGCCGGAAGAGGTGTTAACCGCACCCCGTCCGGCCTGACCATGACCGACTACAGGAAAGTCGCCCGATGGCTGCCGTGGCTTTTACCACGCCTGTGCGTAGTTTCGCACGCCCGTCCCCGCACCCAACAGGGCAATCGGGTGAAACAGTTCTTGACAAGGGGCCTGTGTTTCGAATCGATCGGCACACTGATTCGGAGCGGAGGTCACGATGGACGGGGCAGGATGTCTTGGAGAAGCCGTTGTTTTCCTGAAGCATTTTTCAGGC
>CAUYTZ010000537.1:0-4381 GCA_963575695.1 uncultured Gammaproteobacteria bacterium
CCGCGCCCCGTCCCCCCCCGGCGCGACCGGGGCAACGACAGACCGCTGCGCGTCGACCCATCTTGACACCCGGGTTCCGAGCAACAGGGCGGCAAGCGCGTCACGAGGGCACCGGAGATCCTGGAACTGTTCATCGCCCACCTCGCAAATCAATACCCCTGGGGGGGGGCGACAGCGGGGTGCCCGCCGTACAATGTGTTCCACCAACGCCAGGCCATCCACCCCACCGTCCAGGGCCAGGGCCGGCTCGTGGCGATATTCCTGCGGCCGCTGCGGCCATGGCCGACTCCAGTTCGGAGAGGTGACCCACCCGCTGGATGCCCACACTGGAACCGGCCGAGGCGGGTTTGGGCGGCAGCCCAAGTGCAAAGGGTTCAGATTTCGCCCCGCGCCTCAATCGCGGTTGTGGCCTGGGTGGTCAGTTCGGCCAGGATTTCGGCGGTGGGCTGTTCGCGGGTGACCATGCCCACACTCTGTCCGGCCATCAGCGAGCCATTTTCGATGTCGCCATCGATCACCGCTCGACGCAAGGCTCCGGCCCAAAAATGCTCAATTTCGAGCTGCGCCTCTTTCTGCGACAGTTCGCTTCGGTTGAAGCGAGCGATCAAATCCCGCTGAACTTCAACGAAGCGTCGGGTGGCTTCGTTGGCCAGGGCCCGCACTGGAATCACGGGAAAGCGGGCATCAACCTGGATCGAGGGCACCGCATCCCGGGCTGCGGCGCGGATGAAAGCTTGCTTGAAGCGCGGATGGGCAATCGATTCGGCGGCGCAGACCAGACGGGTTCCGATTTGCACGCCTGAGGCACCCATTTCCAGGTAAGAGAGGATCGCTTCGCCGCGACCGATACCGCCAGCGACGAACACTGGCACGTCGCGGATTTCGGGCAGGATTTCCTGGGCCAGAACCGAGGTCGCGACCGGTCCAATGTGACCGCCGGCTTCCATGCCCTCGATGATCAGGGCATCGGCACCCGAGCGAATCAGCTTGCGTCCGACCAGGGCCGAGGGCGCAAAACACATCACTTTGGCACCGGTGTTTTTGGCTTTACGCACCACCGCTGCCGATGGAATGCCGCCGGCCAGCACGATGTGACGAACGTGGCGCTCGGCGCAAACCTCGATCAGCGCGTCTAGTTCTGGGTGGACGATGATCAGGTTGACCCCAAACGGGCGGGGGGTTCGCGCGGCGGTGGCGGCAATTTCAGTCGAGAGCTGGGGCGGCGACATCGATCCGCAGGCCAGCACACCAAAGCCGCCGCCGTTCGAAATCGCCGACACCAGATGGTGTTCGGATACCCACGACATCGCCCCGCCCATGATCGTGAGATCACAGCCCAGGAATGTCCGCCCCCGTTGCCACAACCGGTCGAGGCGCCCCCGCGCCCAGCCCACGGCCAAGTCTCGCGTCTCCCGGTTCAGATTCGGTCCAATCCATAGGCCGTGTGCAGGGCGCGCAAAGCCAATTCGGTGTATTCTTCGGCGATCAAGACGCTGACTTTGATTTCAGAAGTTGAAATGACCTGAATATTGATCGCCTTTTCGGCCAAAGTTTGGAACATGCGTTGCGCCACGCCGGCGTGACTGCGCATACCGACCCCGATCACCGACAGTTTGACCACGTTTCGGTCGGAAAGGATCTTTTCATAGCCGATCTGGTCGCGGGCGGTGTCGATCACCTTCAAGGCGCGATCCAGGTCACCCTTCGTCACGGTGAAGGTCAGATCGGTCTTGTTGCCGTCTTCGGACACGTTCTGCACGATCATGTCCACGTTGATCGCGGCATCGGCCAGCGGGCCGAAGATGCCCGCAGCCACGCCCGGCCGGTCGGCCACCCGGATCAGCGTGATCTTGGCTTCATCGCGGCTATAGGCAATGCCGCTGACCACTTCCTGTTCCACGATTTCATCCTCGTCAACGACCAGGGTTCCGGGCAGGTCGCTGCCTGCCGCCGCATCGAAGCTGGACAGCACCTGCACCCGCACCCGGTGCTTCATCGCCATCTCGACCGAGCGGATTTGAAGCACTTTGGCACCAAGCGAGGCCAATTCCAGCATCTCTTCATAGGTGATCTTGTTAAGCTTGCGCGCCTTGGACACGATCCGCGGATCGGTGGTGTAGACTCCGTCCACGTCGGTATAGATGTCGCAGCGATCGGCATGAACCGCCGCCGCCAGCGCCACCGCCGAAGTGTCGGAGCCGCCACGACCAAGGGTGGCGATACGATGATTTTCGGTCACGCCCTGAAAACCAGCGACCACCGCGACCACGCCCTGTTCCATGCTGCGCACGATTTCAGACGCTTCGATGGTCTCGATTCTGGCCTTGCCGTGCACGGCGTCGGTGCGGATCGGAATCTGCCAGCCCAGCCAGGAGCGGGCTTGAATGCCCAGATCCTGCAACGCGATCGCCAGCAGGCCAGCGGTGATCTGCTCCCCGGCGGCAACCACGACATCGTATTCGTGCTGGTCATGCAGCTTGTTGATGTCGTTGCAAAATTTGACCAACTTATTGGTTTCGCCGGACATCGCCGAAACCACCACCGCGACCTGATGTCCGGCCTTGACCTCGGCCTCGACCTTGCGGGCGACGTTTTTAATTCTATCGATGTCGCCAACCGAAGTGCCGCCGAATTTCTGAACAATCCGCGCCATGACTGATCCTGCTCCGGTGAATGCCCCGTTTTTGGTCACGGATTGAACCGTAACCGACGGAGCGGGGCGTCATATCCATACCCCGCGCGCGGCATCGGTGCAAGTGTGGTTGGCGGCATAAGGGAGGCCCCGCAGAGAGGGCAATAGTGAACCAATTGGTAACTCCCTGCCACCGCCAGCAAGACGGGCCTGCCGAATCAGGCGCGCGGGGATTCGTTTGCCTCAATCTGGCTCCGTTCAATCAAGGTGGTGATCTCCGAGCGGCAGGAGCCGCAGTTGGTGCCAGCCTCGGTGCTGGCCCCGACTTGGTCGGCATTGGTTAGTCCGTGGTCGGCAACGGCGGTCAGGATGCTCTGTTCGGTCACATTCATGCAGGCGCAGACGATCCGGCCCCGCGCTTCGGCCCCACCGCTGGCCCCACCGTCAGGCGGACGGTCACAAAGCAGCCACGGCCGTTGTTCGGCCGGCACCTCGGCCAGCGCAAAGCGTTGGACCAGCCATGAGGGCGGTACTGCGGGGCCGTCGGGGTCCAGATAGAGGCAGGCCTCCAACCGCTCACCCTCTAAGCGTACCCAGCGATGAAGGCTGCGGCGCGTGTCATGGAATTCCATGAGGTTCGCAGCCGGGAGGTTCGCAGCCGGGCCGGTCAGGGCTTCGGCCCAGGCGGCCAGATCGGCCGGTAGTTCGGTTCCGGCCAGGGTATAGACCCAGCAACCCTCGGCCGCAGTGCGCACCCAGTAGTCCGTTTGCGGCTGCAAACGAACCCGACTGACCAGGAACCCGCGCCAGCCCGGCTGCCAGGGGGCGACGTTGACCGGAGTATGCTTCATCTCCGGCTGGCCGGAGAGCGGATCGGTTTCGGCGCTGGCCAGCGATCCGACCCCGCCGGCGGCGGAGAACTGCCGATTCCAGTGAATCGGTGCGAAGACACTGCCGCGAGCCTGATCGGGCGTAAGGCGAACCCGGAGCAGCGCCGAGCCGGTGGCGCTGGTCACTCTGGCCAACTCGCCGTCCTTGACGCCATCGATCGCGGCATCATCGGGATGGATGGCCAGAAACGGTTCGTTGGTGTGTGCGGCCAAACGCGGCACCAGCCCAGTACGGGTCATGGTGTGCCACTGGTCGCGCAGTCGGCCGGTGTTGAGGACCAGCGGAAAGTCTTCGCTGGCCTGGCGTCGCGGGGCGCGGTGGCAGACCGCGATCAGGCGGGCCCGACGATCGGGCGTGTTGAAGCGGCCATCCGCGAACAGCCGCGCCGAACCTTCCAGATCCGGCCCGACCGGCCATTGGATCGGGCTGAGGTCATCGTAATCGTGATCGTCAAGCTCGGCCAGCGGCCCCAGATCGAGCCCGCGGGTGCCGTTGTTCTCAAACCGGGTCAGGGCCGCATGTTCACGGAAAATCTGCGCCGGCTTGGTCCAGGCGAAGGATCGCCCCCAGCCCAGCCGCGCCGCCACCTGAGAAACAATCCACCAGTCCGGCTTGGCCTGCCCTTGCGGCGGGCGAAAGGCGCGCTGGCGGGAAATGCGGCGCTCGGAATTGGTCACTGTGCCGTCCTTCTCGCCCCAAGCGGCGGCCGGCAACAAGACATGAGCGAAAGCGGTGGTGTCGGTGTCGCGGATGCCGTCGGACACGACCACAAACGGACACGCCGCCAGCGCCGCGCGCACCGAGTCCGCTTCGGGCAGACTGGCTGCGGGATTGGTGCCCACGACCCACAGCGCCTTG
>CAUYTZ010000538.1:0-4351 GCA_963575695.1 uncultured Gammaproteobacteria bacterium
CGCTCGGGCTGCGGGCAGGGTTTGGGGTAGCGGCGGGCCACGTCCAGGGTCGGCGGCGGCCCGGGGGAGATCGAGACCACCATTGAGCGTGAGCAGGCCGAGCACCAGTCCGATGCTTCCCCGCTTCAACCTGGACCAGCCTGCGGCCCGACGGCGGGATCGGCGGATTGCCGACCGGGCTGTCGATCGAAACATCTCCTGGAGCTTCATCGCGTGCTTCGCCACCCGTAAAGAGTCCTGGTCCAGATTGCTGTCGATGATCGTGCCGGGCAAGCGGGCCTGGGAAGGCGGGCTGGAACAGCAAGGCGACCGATCGCAGGCTCTGGTCCTAGGCTTTGGTTGTAGGCTTGGGTCGTGTGTAGGCTCACCGGACAACAATTAGCAGCTTACATAAAACTTCAGAAAAGGCGAGAGTTCGCGGTGGCTTCGATTGTGGCAGTCTGGAGCGACTCTTCGACGATATGCGATCATAAAAAACGCCATAACGCTTTGTTCTACAAAATGATCTTTATCATGGGCCACCCCCTTCGTTCTCGTGATCCGTCCTAGATCTTGATATGTTTTCGGATCTGTGTGGTATATAAGCCACCTTGCCGATTCCGCTCCGCAGCGGTTGCCAGTTCCCATTCCCTTGGGCATAGTGGGGCAAAGGGGCGGATCTTCGTCGAAGCGGAGGCGGAATGCGAGAAACGGCTCGTCCCTCGTTCCATGGCAGACAGCGGCGATAACGGACATGACCAGCTCAAACGATGATCGAACCGTCGCCTATACCGAAATGCCCAAGCACGGTGGTTCCGGGGCCTCCGGCATGATCGAAGTGCCGAAGGCGCGCCTCGTGTGTGCTGATCCATCGCAGGTCGATGGGCCCTTGCCTGGAGGCGGGGTGATCCACTTGACCGCAGGCTCCGAGCAGACCGTTGGCCGGGGCGAGACCTGCACCTATCCGATACCGTCCAAGAAACTGTCGCGCCAACACGCGCGGGTGTTTCCGGGGGTTGGTGCCTGGGGGATCGAAGATCTCAACAGTACCAATGGGATCAAGGTTAATGAGCTTAAGGTTAAGACCGCCTGGCTTAAGCATGGTGACGAGGTTCGATTCGGGCCGATCTGCTTTCGCTTCGAATTGGATCAGCCGGCTTCGGCCGCTGCTGTTGCCGCCGCCTTTGCTGTGGCCGATGGCGGGGACGACGAGGACAGTAACCGGACCATGATGGTTGGCGGTCTGGGTGCGGGCAAGGCGATCATTGAAGCCGCACGCAAGGCCGAAGCTGCGGCCAGCGAAGCGGTGGCACCGCCGCCGCCGCGGGTTCAGGCCACGGCTCATGTCGCGGCAAAGCAAGGGAATTCGGGGCGTTGGCTGGCAATGGGCGCCGGAGCCCTGGTGATTGGGGCGATGATCGCGGGTGGGGTGGTCTACTATCCGATCTATAAGCTTAAGCAGGAAACCGAACGTCTGGTTTCCAGCGTCAACCGCGACATCATCCAGATTCTGCAACGAGCCGATGCCGTGGCCCAAGGCGACGACTCGAAGCAGCGGGAACAGAACGAGAAAGAAATTCAGCTTCTGGCTCCCCGGTTGGAGGAGATTTGGAAGCAACTGGTCAGCCATCCGGAATTGGCTGAATTGGCCAATCTTTATGCCCGGGCCAGATTCCTGTCGTTCGAGCGTATGTTCAAGAACCGGCTGACCGAAGGACAGTTCGACGCGGCGCGTAAGGAAGCGAAGGCATTCAAGCAGGTGCTGGAAGAGATCGCTCGCAAGTTGCCGGCGGGGGGGGCTGCGGCAGAAACTGAAGCCCTGACCACAGCGGTCGGTCTGGCCGATTTGGCCGGAATCGTGGCTGATTACCGGGCGTTCGTTCGTCAGTTTTCCCAGATCGACAAGGATCCGAAGCCGACTCTGGCCAAGATCGACGAGGTTGACCGGCGTCGGGCCGACTTCCACGCTCTGCGCAAGGCTAAGGTGCTGGAGGTCGATTATCTGAAGCTGCGCGATGCGGTGATGGATTGCGACGGCCACGATTTGCCGTTGATTGACCGCTGGCGGGCGACGGTTAAGGCCGGACAGCCATAATGTCCGTTCCGTTGTGCCCTTTTCGTCCTTCGGTGGTTGCCAAGGCGGAAGTGTCCAACTAGTGTGAACGCGATTCTGACCTCCGGTTCCGTGACCGTCCGTACCTCGATCGGGCAGCGGTCACGGGTGGTCCACCGCATAGGACTTGGACATGTTTACTCCGTTGAGCTTTCTGGTCCGGTGGTGTTTGGCGCTGTTCGTGGTTTTTTCCACGTACAACGCCACCGGTTATTCCTATTTCCATTGGCTAACCGGGGTTTCGACCACGCATTGGCCATTGAAAACCTTCGTCGGTTTGGTTCTGCTTACCACCTATGGCGTGTTCGCCATCGCCATCTGGCGATCGATGGGCCCGGTTGGGGTATCGGCTTCGGCGGCGGCGCTGACGGCGATGATTTGGACTCTGGTCGATTATGGTCTGCTCGATCTCGACAACCCCAATGCGGTGGCCACAGTGCTGAGCGCTTTGCTGGCCACGATTCTGGCCTTTGGGGTATCATGGTCGCACATTCGAACCCGGTTGAGTGGTCAGGTTGATTCCAAGGATGTTAATCAGTACTGATGATCCGATAAATCGGGCCTGGTCGAAGGACCGGCCCGGGATTGTCGTGTTATAACGATAACGTAACGGCCGCCGGGGTGACTCGGTGGCCGTTGCTGTTTGTGAATTGTCCTTGGTCAGCTTGTTAATGGGAGCGAGATATGACATCGAAGGTGGGTGCGATCGTGATCAAGGTGGCGCTGCTGGTCTTGCTGTCATGGAATGCGCTGGGAACGGCGGTCGCAGGAGAACCAAATCAGGTTAAAGTTGGAATCTATGTCACCCAGCTTTACGACTTTGACATGTCAAAGCGTTCGTTCAATATTTCATTCTGGACCTGGTTCCTTTATCCAGATGAAACCTATAAGCCATTAGAAACCATTGAGATCGTCAACGCCAAAACTTCTCAGCTTAAATTCACCTCCACAGTGACGAAGGAAGATGTTCTCTGGGGAGCGGTGAAGAAGAAGATCTGGTGGGCGCAGGGAAAGTATTCAGCCCTGATTTCAGAAGATTGGAATGTTACCAATTTTCCATTTGATCGACAAGTGCTTTATCTGGACATCGAAGATGGCCAAAGCGACACGTCGCAAGTTGTTTTCGTCGCCGATGTGGAAAACAGCCGGATCGATGCCGCCGTGACCATTCCCGGCTGGACGGTAGAGAATTTTAAGATAAAGTCAGTCGATTCGGTCTATAACACCACGTATGGCGATCCTCTCCTAACCGGCACCAGCACCTATTCCAAAATTATTGCCCAAATTGTTGTCAAGCGGGATGGTTGGCGGTTGCTGTGTAATATGTTTATTGGATTCTTCGTGGCATTTTCCCTGGTTTCGCTAACCTATTTCATGGATGCCGAAACGATGGGCGGATCGCGGATTGGTTTGTGTGCCGGTGCTATCTTTGCAGCAACCGGCAACAAGTATATTATTGATGGCTACTTGCCGCATTCCTCTATCTTTACGCTGGCTGACTCGATCGAAGTTTCAACATTTATGACGATTTTATTCTCTATTCTTATTGTAATTATTGTTATGCTTGTGAAGCCTAAGCGGCCAAGACTCGCAATGTGGCTGAATTACCTGGGGGCGAAAATTAGTATTATCGGCTATGTGGTCTGGAACAGTTATGCGATCTATACCGTAGCCACATCACATGGATAGGTTGCCAAGGCTGACCCACTGATTTTGGATGACCCTCAATAGGCAGGCGCAAAAAAGCCCCGGAGAACCTCCGGGGCTTTCGTGATGAGAACTCAGTGTCGGCTTTTATCCGCAACGCCATGAACTGGGCCATGAGCCCCGGTAGCGACGTGCCCATGCGCCCCAATGGCGACATGCCCATGAGCTCCCGTGGCGACGTGTCCATGACCACCACCATGGCTATCGTGGCCGCCGTGGCCGCCGCCATGATCGTCCTCTTGCTCGTGGCCGTCACCGTGGTCACCACCGTGTTCCTCGCCATGCCCGCCGCCATGATCACCATGGCCACCGCCACCGTGGCCGTGGCCACCGTGGCCACCGTGGCCATGATCGCCGTGGCCATGCCCAGAGCCGAATACCGGGATCATCAGCATGTTGAAGCGGAACGGAAAATTGTGCATCCGGTGCAAGTGAATGCCAATCATCAGAATCAGCAGAGTCCAGATATTGAGTAGATTGAGCAGCCACAATCCCAGGCAGACCATGAACGTGGTCAGATAACACGACCAGACGACCACCATCGCGCCGAAC
>CAUYTZ010000539.1:0-1256 GCA_963575695.1 uncultured Gammaproteobacteria bacterium
CCGGCGCACACCGCCAACAGGGTCCGAAACTGGAAGGCTTCGTAATTTCCACCGACATCGGCCGGGCTGCTGAACTTAATGTCTTCGCCGGGCAACAACACTTGCATTGTGCCTGGCTGCAATCCGGCCATGGCGGTTCCAGAGCCGTCGGGCGGACCCTCGCCAATCATGGTCCCGTCCGGATCGGGCCGGGTGAGCCGCCTTGGCAAACAGATCCTTCAGCGTCGGCAAGGCCACCTACACACGGGGGATCATCGGATAAAATGTTGAAAGAATTGCTTGATCATGCCGGCGGCGATGTTAAACAGGAATACCGCCTCTTCGCCTTCGGCGAACAAGGGTTGGCCGGCATCGAGTCGCTGGATATGAACCAGTTCTGGCCGCCCGCGCAACACTTCCGCGCGGAGACCCCCGCCCACCCCCCACAGGGTGCCAAACTGGAAGGCGTCGTAATTTCCACCGACATCGGCCGGGCTGCTGAACTTAATGTCTTCGCCGGGCAACAACACTTGCATTGTGCCTGGCTGCAATCCGGCCATGGCGGTTCCAGAGCTGTCGGGCGGACCCTCGCCAATCATGGCCCCATCCGGATCGGGGCGGGTAACGAAGCCGGCGAACAACGCCGCCACTTTCTTGCGGTCGAGTTCAGCATCATCGTACAGGTCCAACAGCCACAACTTGACCATCGCCGGGGCCAACTTGGACAGGCCGCGCACCTGACCGCCTTCAACCGGGTCGAAGATGTGTAAGACTTCGCTGGCCGGTACCCGCACCGGCACGCCGGTTCCATTGCGGTCGGTGGTATCGGCCGGGTGATTGCGCCAGAACCAATAGGCGACCCGCTGACCGAGGACGTTGAACTCGACCCCCTGGCGAATGCTGTTGCCGTTTGGTGCCATCTGAGTCAAGTTCAAGGAAAGCTGTTCCGAAGGCAGCATCTGCAACTGCAGCGGCACAGATAGTCGATCGGTCGGAAGGCGCGAACGAAAGCGGAAAAATACCTCGCCAGTGATGAACATTTCTCGTGCCGCACGCCGCAACTGGCCATAAAGGTCGGTCAGACCCTCGGCGTCACTGTCGTCGGTCCAGCGCTGCCAGACCTTACGGAGAACCGCCCGTACTTCCGCGTCCTCGACCAGCGGTGAGGGCTTGATGCCGTAGCCGACCGCGTTGCTGGCAAAACTTTCCGCCGCCGCTGCGGCATAGCCGTTATTGCGGACCAGATAGCGGGCGCGGGCGTTGACCGTGCCGCCAGA
>CAUYTZ010000540.1:0-1252 GCA_963575695.1 uncultured Gammaproteobacteria bacterium
CCCCGGCTTCGAGCGCCACCCGCAAGGCTTCCGGCAGCCGCTTCCGGCGCTTTGCCGCGCGGCGCAGGACGCCCGCGCAGGCTTTCGCTGTCAAAAAGAACCGCGGCAGCAGGTCGCCAGTCGGCTCCAAGATGTCCGACAACGAACAAGCGGCGGCGCCGTTGCGGGACTCCGAAGTATTGAGCGTCAACGACACGCCACGCCCCAGCATACCCGATCCCTTCCATCTTCCCGAGGAAGGCGGCGAAATCCCGTCCGCCGTTGCTGGACAATGCCCCGGCCACGTTTTCCCAGACGAACCAGCGGGGGCGGAGTCGATCAACCACGTCAAGGGCGACGAGGGCCAAGTGACCACGCGGATCATCCAGGCCTCGTCTTTGTCCGGCAACCGAGAAAGATTGGCAGGGGCTGCCGAATGTGAGCAAATCGACATCCTCAACTCCCCGCCAGTCCACGGTGGTGACATCGCCGAGGTTCGGGACACCGGGAAAGTGCGCCCGGTAAACGGCCGACGCGAACGGATCGATCTCGGCGGCCCAGCGCCAGTCGATGCCGGGACCGGCGCACTCGGGCGCGCCGATCCCGGAAAAGAGGGTGCCGCCGCGCATGGCTTACTTCTTGCCGCCCGTCTTGCGGCTGCGCTTGGGCTTGGCGGCCGAGGCGGCGCCCGCCGCGTAGGCTGCTTCCAGGGCGCGCTTGATGCTGAACACCCCGTGTTCCTTGAAGTCGAGGCAATCGCGCATGCGGGTCTCCAGGGTTTCGAGGTCGAGGATGTCGGTTGCGATCTTCAGGAGGGCGGCGTCGCGGTCGGTGGTCATGGCGTTGTCTCCGTTGGCGAGGGTGTTCCTGGCGCCCATACAGGCGCTGCCCGACGGCACAGCCAAGGCGATAAGCTGATCATTTGATTGCTATCTTGAGAGGAGATCATCCGGCCCGGCCGGCGGCGATCTCGTCGAACGACCCGCCATCGCCGTCGAGCACGGCGGCTTGCCCGGTCAGGGTCTGCCAGCGCGTCACCGCGACATCGACGTAACGGGGATCGAGTCTGGGAGCGGCGCATTCGGGCGCGCCGACAGGTCTGCGCGTCGGAAAACGGTCGCAAGCGGTGCGGTGATCCGGACCAGCCCGATCCGGACATCAGTGCCGCTGGTGGTGCTCATTCGAGACTCCCGTTGACGCATTCGCTGACAATCGCGGCGACAAGAACGACTCAATGGCCTCAGCCATCTGTCGGGACATCTGAGCGGCTTTT
>CAUYTZ010000541.1:0-4402 GCA_963575695.1 uncultured Gammaproteobacteria bacterium
GCGGGGGAGGGGGTAAAGAAAGCAGGAGATTATGATGGATAGCCTTCTCGATAAATATGAACATGGAATCTTGGATAAGTTTATTGCTGCCGTGCTTGAAGCCTACAAAAAAGATGCTGTTGATAGGGTATTTGCCACAGAGCTTTTGGCAAGCTTTGTGACTGCGGTGGATAAACGGAATAATAATGAAGTAAGCCGTTGTCTTAATTCTGAATTTTCTGATTCTAATGAGTGCGATTGAAGTTTCTTTAGCTGTGGAGTGTTTTCTCTTTGGTTCTGTTTCCCCCTCCCCCGCTTGCGGGGGAGGGTTGGGGTGGGGGCGGTCGCAACGATGAAGGAGCCAGGGTTCTTCGTTCCCAAGGATCTCAGGGATAAAGCCCGCGCGATGCGGCATGAGCCGACGGACGCGGAGAAGCGATTGTGGTCACTGTTGCGGGAGCGCAGACTTGGTGGGCGGCGGTTTCGCCGGCAGCATCCGATCCCGCCTTATATTGTTGACTTCGCGTGTGTTGAGGCTCTGGTTGTTATCGAGGCGGATGGTGGACAGCATAACGCCTCGGAGCATGACCGGCGGCGGGACGATTTTTTGAAGCGGCGAGGATGGTTAGTCCTCAGGTTTTGGAACAACGATATCCTGAGCAACCCAGGTGGGGTGGCTGAGGAAATACTACGAACTTTGGGTGGGCGGACAGTCCCCCACCCCATCCCTCCCCCGCAAGCGGGGGAGGGGGTGACGAGCTAAGCCGGGCAGGAGAGTGCAGATGAACGAGTTGATGAACCTTTTCGGCCAGCCGACCAACCCTCAGGCCTTCAATCAGATCCGAATTACGATCGCCAGTCCGGAGCGGATTCGCTCCTGGTCTTATGGTGAAATTAAGAAACCTGAGACGATTAACTACCGCACTTTTAAGCCCGAACGCGATGGCCTGTTTTGTGCCCGCATCTTCGGGCCGGTTAAGGATTATGAGTGCTTGTGCGGTAAGTACAAGCGAATGAAATATCGGGGCATCATCTGCGAAAAGTGCGGCGTTGAAGTCACCTTGCAGAAGGTGCGGCGTGAGCGCATGGGCCATATCGAACTGGCCTCGCCGGTGGCGCACATCTGGTTCCTGAAGTCTCTGCCTAGCCGGATCGGTCTGCTGCTAGACATGACGCTGAAGGAGCTGGAAAAGATTCTGTATTTCGAAAGCTATGTGGTGATCGAGCCGGGCACCACGGCGCTTAAGATGCACCAGTTGCTGAATGAAGAGGAATACGTCACCGCTCAGGACGATTACGGTGAAGAAACCTTTACCGCTTCGATCGGTGCCGAAGCGTTGCGGATCATGCTGTCGGCGCTGGATCTGGAAGAAGAAAAGCAGCGCTGCCGTGACGATCTGCATGAGACCGCGTCTGAGGCCAAGCGTAAGAAGTTGGTCAAGCGGTTGAAGTTGCTTGAAGCCTTCATGGATTCGCAGTCGCGGCCGGAATGGATGATTCTGGAAGTGGTGCCGGTGATCCCGCCGGAGCTGCGTCCGTTGGTACCCCTGGATGGCGGGCGCTTTGCGACTTCGGACCTCAATGACCTCTACCGCCGGGTCATCAACCGTAATAACCGCTTGAAGCGGCTGATTGAATTGAAGGCACCGGACATTATCGTCCGCAATGAAAAGCGCATGTTGCAAGAAGCGGTCGATGCGCTGTTTGATAACGGTCGCCGTGGTCGGGTGATCACCGGTGCCAACAAGCGGCCGTTGAAATCGCTGTCGGATATGCTCAAGGGCAAGCAGGGCCGCTTCCGTCAGAACCTGCTCGGCAAGCGTGTTGATTATTCCGGCCGCTCGGTGATCGTGGTCGGTCCGGAACTGAAGCTGCACCAGTGCGGCCTGCCCAAGAAGATGGCCCTGGAGCTGTTCAAGCCGTTCATCTATGCCAAACTTGAACTCTACGGCATGGCCTCGACCATCAAAGCGGCGAAGCGCATGGTGGAAAAAGAGCGGCCGGAGGTGTGGGACATCCTGGAAGAGGTGATTCGCGAACACCCGGTGCTGCTCAACCGCGCGCCGACCCTGCACCGTTTGGGCATTCAGGCGTTTGAACCGGTGCTGATCGAAGGCAAGGCGATTCAGTTGCATCCGCTGGTCTGCACCGCGTTTAATGCTGACTTCGACGGCGACCAGATGGCGGTGCATATTCCGCTGTCGTTGGAAGCGCAGTTGGAAGCGCGCGTGTTGATGATGTCCACCAACAACATCCTGTCACCAGCCAACGGCAAGCCGATCATCGTGCCGTCGCAAGATATTGTGCTTGGTCTCTATTACATCACGATGGAGCGGGAGCAGGAGAAGGGCGAGGGCATGATCTTTGGCGGCCTTAGCGAGGTGCAACAGGCACTGCACGCCAAGGTCGTAACACTCCATGCCAAGATCAAGGCGCGTCTGGCTCACGTCGATAATCAAGGTCAGTTGGTGACCAAGGTTATCGAGACCACGCCGGGCCGCATGTTGATGTCGGAAATCCTGCCTAAGCACTCGGCGGTGCCGTTCGCGCTGATTAACCGGTTGCTGACCAAAAAGGAAATCTCCCACGTCATCGACACGGTCTACCGCCACTGCGGCCAGAAAGAGACGGTGATTTTTGCCGATCGGTTGATGAAGTTGGGCTTTACCCAGGCCTGCCGGGCTGGCATTTCGTTTGGCAAGGATGATTTGGTTATTCCGGAGGCCAAGGGCGCGCTGGTTTATGAATCGCAGGAGCGGGTCAAGGAATACGAACAACAGTACCTGGACGGACTGATCACCCAGGGTGAGAAATACAACAAGGTGGTCGACGTTTGGACCGAATGCACCAAGAAAGTCGCCTCCGAGATGATGAGGGCGGTGTCGGAGACCAAGCCGGGGCACGACGTTAACGCCGTGTACATGATGGCTCATTCCGGCGCGCGTGGTTCGGCTGACCAAATTAAACAGTTGGCAGGGATGCGCGGCCTAATGGCCAAGCCGTCGGGTGAAATCATCGAGACGCCGATTATCTCTAACTTTAAAGAAGGGTTGTCGGTGCTGGAGTACTTCAACTCCACCCACGGTGCCCGTAAAGGGCTGGCCGATACCGCGCTTAAGACCGCTAACTCTGGTTACCTGACGCGCCGTCTGGTTGACGTTGCTCAGGATGCGATTATTACTCAGGATGATTGCGGCACTCGCGACGGGATTACGGTCAAGGCGGTGATCGACGGCGGCGAAGTGATTGCACCGCTGGGCGATCGCATCCTCGGCCGCTCGGCCGCGATCGATATCGTTGATCCGCTGACCGGCTTGGTAATTCTGACGGCGGGCGAACTGATCATTGAAGAAGGTGTCGAAAAGGTCGAGCGGGCCGGGATTGATTCGGTGCTGATCCGCTCGGTGCTGACCTGCCAAAGCGAAGAGGGTGTCTGCGCTCGTTGTTACGGGCGTGATCTGGCGCGCGGCACCACGGTTAACATCGGTGAGGCGGTGGGCGTGATCGCGGCGCAATCGATCGGCGAACCCGGCACGCAGCTGACCATGCGGACCTTCCACATTGGCGGTGCGGTCCAGCGCGGTGCCGAACAGAGCCAAATCGAGGCCTCGCTCGACGGTAAAATCAAAATCAACAACCGCAACGTGGTCTACAACTCGGCCAATCTGCCGGTGGTGATGGGCCGTAATTGCGAATTGGTGATTACCGATGCCGCCGGGCGTGAGCGGGCGCGCCACCGTGTGCCTTATGGTGCGAAGCTGTATGCCGATGAAGGCGTGGCGGTGACGCGTGGCCAGAAGGTTGCGGAGTGGGATCCCTACACCTTGCCGATCATGACCGAACGTGATGGCATCGTGCGCTATGTTGATTTGATCGAAGGCCTTTCGGTGCGTGAAGTGGTGGACGAGGCCACCGGCCTTTCGTCGAAGGTCGTGGTCGATTGGCGTCAACAACAGCGCGGTGGCGACATTAAGCCGCGCATCGCCATGATCGATGCGGACGGTGAGCCGGTGCGGATGCCCAATGGGGCTGAGGCGCGCTACCTGCTCTCGGTGGATGCCATCTTGTCGGTTGAAGACGGGGCTCGGGTTAAGGGCGGCGACGTGCTGGCCCGTATCCCACGGGAAAGCACCAAGACTCGTGACATCACCGGTGGTCTGCCACGGGTGGCGGAACTGTTCGAAGCCCGGCGGCCGAAGGATTTCGCGATCATCTCCGAGATCGATGGTCGGGTTGAGTTCGGTAAGGATTACAAGACCAAGCGCCGGATTATGGTTCGGGCCGAAGACGGTAGCGTCGAGCGCGAGTATCTGATTCCCAAGGGCAAGCACATCTCGGTTCAGGAAGGTGACTACGTTCAGAAGGGTGACTTGCTGATGGACGGGAATCCGGTGCCGCAGGACATTCTTACCGTCCTCGGCGT
>CAUYTZ010000542.1:0-2954 GCA_963575695.1 uncultured Gammaproteobacteria bacterium
GCCAGATACTGAATCCCAACACCCAGCACCTGTCAACACCTCAGCATCATGTCGCCCATGAGTCAAATTGTCGCACCCCGGCTGACATCACGCTGCCAGCAATGCTTTTCGGGATGTTACGTTCCAAGGGTAATTGCCCACCTACCCCTGGCGAATTTGGCACCTGGGGTATGCGAATGGCTGAAGAAAACTGCCATAAAAGTCTTGTGATGTCAGGAAAGGGCCGGTAGTCTAGTATTTGTGAGATAGAGATTAGCGCCTGTCCTGTCCTGTCCTTCGTTGGGCTATTTGCGTTTTTGGGGGGTGGCTCCCAAGAAAATTAAGATCAATCGAGACTGTGCGACAGCCGGCGCCGTTCAAGCGAGATCGTGGGGGCGCTACAGAACGCCGCATAACGATCTGACAAAAGTTTTATCTTTCTGCACAATTCGTTTTTTTGGCGCGCTTCCGAAAACGGACCTCACTCGTTTTCATCTCCTTCCGAGACATTCCTCATGCCATTGGCCCCCTATAACTGTGAACTGCTGACCGACCTTACCGTTAGGCATGCCCTTGGCGGCCGGATCGGTTTTCTGGGTCGCCTTTGGCCCAGCACCGTCACACTTGGGTCAGTCAGGGATACTCTGGCCCGCCACGGCCTGTTTCCAAGCGTCGAGGCGGTATCGTTGACCAATGATAACTTTGTCAACGACAAGGCTCTTATGAAGCTTCTAGGGTATAATGAATGTATTGCTATTGATTTTGACGATTCTGAAGGTGCCGAGATAACGCATGATCTTAATCGTGTGCCGCCTGACAATAATTACATTAAATACCTTGATGTCGTATACAACAATGGAACGCTTGAACATATTTTCAATGTCCCAAATGTTCTTAATAATATATTTATGTACCTAGCAGATGGCGGCGTGGTCATTCACTCTGCGCCTGCAAATAATATGGTAGAGCATGGCTTCTATCAATTCTCGCCGACATTTTTCTATGACTACTATAGCGAGAACAACTTTGATATATTGGAGTGCAGAATCGTTGAGCATGATTTCAGCGGGTCAGTTCATAAATATAAAAGCTGGGAATTCAGAACTTATGACCATCTCCCTGATCCGTTGTATGGAAAGCTTGGGGGTGAGGGAAAAGTGCATGACGTAATATTCGTTGCTCGCAAACGTTCGAAGAGCACAGGGGATCGCACCCCAACACAATTCCGGTATCGCAAAACGGCTCCAAATCAGACCTAGATTTCGGATCAAACGGCCTTCGACGCGGCGGCATGGCAACGACCCATCACGGTCACACCACCATGGTTCTGACCGAGCGGGGAGTTCCGTGTTCTAGTCAGGACACGGCGATGACGAAGAAGAACCAAGCCATTTTGCAGAACCCGGTATGGACCACCTCATCATTCATCGAAAACAGGAAGGTGCGTTTAAAGCGGGCGGCAAGCAGGGCGCGCAACTCTTCCGGCTCGTATTCGTAGACGTGGACGGAGCGGTGCGGGCTGAGCGATAAGTCGCCGACAAGGCATTCGGCGTGCCGATGATCATGGTTCCGCCCGGTTCCAGCAGCCGGGCATAGGTGTCGAGGATGGCGCAGCCCTCGTCCTTGGAAAAATGCTCGATGCTGTCCACACTGACCACGGCGTCGAAGCGTCGGCGGGTGATCTCATCTGGCGGATGGCGCATATCGCCGCGCAGGAACCGCAGATTGGGCCGGGAAAAAGTCTGGATGGCGTAATCGATATCGGCATAGGCGTCGATGCCGACCACGTCGCCTTTAATCATGGAAGCGAAGAAATAGGAGCCATAGCCGGTGCCGCATCCCAGATCGAGCACCCGGTCTTCCGGTGACAGCAGACGGCCGATGAACTTGAAACGGCTGAGTTTGATCGCCGTCATCAGGGGATTGTCGAAAAAGGTGTCTTCCAGGCTGTCAGGCAGGGATCGGGTCTGGGTTTCGGCGTCGTTGCGGTTCATGTCGGATTCCACGTAACGGTGCTGGAGGTTGTCCGGTAGCGATCCGGTCACGATTGTTTGCGGGTCATGCCGCCGATGAACTTCTGCGCGTGTGAATAATCATTGGCCTCTGGCCGCGAGTGGCGGTAACCAATCCCGGATTAAATGGCGCCGCAGAGCGGTTGCCAGCTCCGGCCCCCGGCGTGACCAGGGAGGCTGTATCTTGCTGCTGCTGGGCGTCGCGTTGCAGGGCGTCGGTCGCCAGACGCTGCTGATCCTGAAGCCGCTTTATCGAGACGGCCGAGGCTGCGGTCGAGGTCAGTTCCACCGCTCTCTCCCTTACTACTCTCTCATCCCGTTCCACCCCGCACCCCTGTGCGGCCAAACCAGGGACGACATTAATCAGACGACGAAGTTAAACCGAACCCCGGCCGAACCATTGCCGGCCGAACCGCCGGAAGATGTCGCCAGCACGGTAGTCCCCCGAGGACCGGAAGCGGGCGATGCACGGTTCCCAGTTGAGGTGTTCCCGGCCGAGGCGCTTCCGGCCGAGGTCTTTCCAGTTGAGGTCTCGGCCGCGACATTGGCCGCAGCGAAACTGCCGCCGACCTTGGCCGGGGGACCATCGCCCTTGGCCTCCGCACCGATATCAGTTCCGGTTCCGCTAGGACCAGTCTTGGCGGCCTCTCCATCGGTGCCGGCAACCAGAGCTTCATTGTTGCGCTGGGTGCGCGTGCGCTGCGCCGCTTCCTGGTACTGCTTCAAAGCCGCTTCCGTCGGAATCTGATCTTCGGTTTTGCCGGTGGTCGGATTGCGGAACAGCATTACCATCCGCTCCGCGCCCTGGTTGTAATCCAACACCGGACTGACGAAACGGGGATAAGCGTTTTCCTTGCCGTCGGAGCCAGACGCGGCGGTATCGGTGCGGACAGACTTGTCAGTGGCTTGGTCGGGCGAAGCCGAAGAAGCGGAACCAGCGCGTAGGGCCGAGATAGCGAAATG
>CAUYTZ010000543.1:0-2456 GCA_963575695.1 uncultured Gammaproteobacteria bacterium
GATGACCGCAATTTCGCCGTCGCCAAGGGGCGGGGCTGTGACCGCAGCCGGAACCTCGCCCACAGTTTCCGCGTGGCCAAGCCGGGCTATGATCGCGTCCAGATGCGCCCAATCGATCGGCTTGGTTGTGAAATCGGTCACGCCAGCCGCGTAATATTGGGCACGAGGCTCCTCCAACGCGTCGGCGCTGACCGCCACAATCGGAATCCGGCCAAGCGGCGGCGGCAGCAGGCGGATGCGTCGGGTGGCTTCTTCGCCATCCATCACCGGCATCTGCATATCCATCAGGATCAGGTCATAAGAGGAGCGTTCCAGCGCGCCCAACACCTGAAGCCCATTGGCGGCCAGGTCAACCTGATGGCCTTTCTTGCACAAGCAAATGCGCATCAAGGTTTGGTTGACCAGATTGTCTTCCGCGACCAGGATTCGTAGCGGCCGGATACCGCCGACGCCGGCCGACGCCACAACTTCGGCCTGTGTCGGCTCAGTCTGGGTCGGCTTAGTCTGGGTCTGGGCCGGGGGGACGATTGGTCTCAGGGCGGCCGTGAACCAGAATCGGGAGCCATGACCGGGGGTACTGGCCACGCCGATTTCGCCGCCGAGCAGATCGACCAGCCGCTTGCTGATCGCCAATCCCAGGCCGGTCCCGCCATGGCGACGGGTGGTGGAGGCGTCGCCCTGGACGAAGGGCTGAAACAGGCGTGTGATTTGGTCCTGTTCGATGCCGATCCCGGTGTCTTCGACTGTGGCACGCAGCAGCGAATGGCCATCGCCATTCTGGTCCAACCATTCAAAAGACAGAGCCACTTCACCTTGGGTGGTGAATTTGATCGCATTCGTGGCCAGATTCAGCAGAATTTGAGTCAAGCGGGTCGGATCACCCTTGAACCAGCGCGGCATGTCTGCCGATCGCCGCGCGATCAGGTTCAGGTTCTTGGCCGCAGCGGCCTGATAAAGCAGCTTAACCACGCCGTCGATGATCTGATCCAGGTCGAACGGGACTTGTTCTAGATCGACTTTCCCCGACTCGAACTTAGAAAAATCGAGAATATCGTTCAGAATCTTCATCAGGTTACGGGCGGAGACCTGCATGATCTCTACGTATTCTCGCTGTTCGCCGCTTAGGGGTGTGCCCAGCAGCAGATCAGCCATGCCGATCACCCCCGTCATCGGGGTGCGAATCTCGTGGCTCATCATCGCCAGAAATTCGCTTTTGGCCCGGACGGCGGCTTCCGCCGTGTCCTTGGCCCGCACCAGTTCGGTTTCGGTCGCCTTATGGTGCTCGATCTCCGTCACCAGTTCCCGGGTTCGCTCGCGCAGCCGGCGTTCCAGTTCCCGCTCGACCTCATGCAAGGCCAGATGAGTCTCGACCCGGGCCAGAACGGCAAGGTCTTTGGGCGTGTCATCGACAATCAAGATGACTTTGCCATTCCCTTCTGTTTCGGCGCTTTCTTCAGTCGTCATGGTCATGACTTCCTATCACCTTGACGATCAACCAACCACAGGCAACTGGCCTTGGGAGACTCCCGCCAGTCCGTTGCCCCCCAGTCAGTCGTCCCCCAGTCAGTCCAGTCAGTCGAGGGCAAAAAACGCCTAATCTTACCTTATTCCCAGTCGCTGGTAAAGGCAGGCGGGCGCTATGCCGCAGTTCTCACGGCGGATGCTCTTAATCTGGTGACATTAACGCCTAACCAGTTCAATATACGCGATCAACTGGGAAACTCCAGCCCGAGGACCATAACCGGTTATGACATGATCCGCCTTACACTCGGTTTCCTGCCGCTTACCGATTGCGCGCCGCTGATCGCGGCCCGCGAACTTGGCCTGTTCGCCAGCCATGGCCTGGAGGTGCGCTTGAGCCGAGAGCCGTCGTGGGCGACGGTGCGCGACAAGCTGGCTGCGGGCGTGCTGGATGCCGCGCACATGCTGGCCGGGATGCCGTTGGCGAGCACGTTGGGCTTGGCAGGGCAGCCCAAGGCGATGATGACCGGCTTGTGTCTGGCCGCTAACGGCAACTGCATCACCGTGTCCAAGGCGCTGTTTGAGCGCATGGCCGCGATCGATCCCGATGCGGCCCATTCTTCGGAAAACGCCGCGCGCGCGCTTAAGGCGGTGATCCGGCTTGACCGCTCGACCGGACGGCCCGGGCCGGTGCTCGCCATGACCTTTCCGTCGTCAACCCATAATTACGAAGTCAGGCTGTGGTTGTCGGCGGCCGGGATCGACCCCGACCAGGACACGCGCCTGATCGTGGTGCCGCCGCAACGGATGGTCGAGGCGCTGAAGACCGGCACCGTGGATGGCTTTTGCGTCGGCGAACCGTGGAGCGCGGTGGCGGTGGACCGGGATTTGGGCCGCATCGTCGCCACCAAGCACGAGTTGATGCCTGGCACGCCGGAAAAGGTGCTGGGGGTGACGGTGGAGTGGGCCGACGCCAATCCCGACACCCATCAGTC
>CAUYTZ010000544.1:0-3537 GCA_963575695.1 uncultured Gammaproteobacteria bacterium
CCCCAGGCGGGTTTGGGCGGCAGCCCAATCGCCTAAGCGATACATTTTCAGCCCCTTAGCGACTGCGCTGAAGCCCTGGCACACCGGCTATCGGCCGACGCCACCGACGATCAGCGCCGGATGGTTCAGGAGCTTTCCGCAGCACTGTTCGACGAAAAACAGGCGGTACATGCGGACAGAGTATACCTCGGTTGGGCTGCCGCCCAAACCCGCCCGGAGAATGAATTCCCCGGACCCCTTGGTTTTTTTGTGAACTTATAAATCCAAAGAAAAAGGGGCACCGAAGCGCCCCTCTTCCAACCCAATCCCCAAGAGGTCGTTTAACGCTGGCTGACCGGAACATAGTTCCGGGCTATGGGACCGGTATAGAGCTGACGCGGACGCGCGATGCGGTATTCAGGATCTTCGATCATTTCCTTCCACTGCGAAATCCAGCCGACGGTGCGTGCAACCGCGAACAGCACGGTAAACATGCTGGTCGGGAAGCCCATCGCTTGCAGGATGATCCCGGAATAGAAATCGACGTTCGGATACAGCTTGCGCTGAACGAAATAGTCATCCTCTAGCGCGATCCGCTCCAGTTCCATTGCGATGTCGAGCAGCGGATCGTCCTTTTTCCCCAGTTCGCTCAACACTTCGTGGCAGCTACGGCGCATAACCTGGGCGCGCGGATCAAAGTTCTTATAGACCCGGTGGCCAAAACCCATCAGGCGGAACGGGTCATCTTTGTCTTTGGCGCGCTTAATGCATTCGGCAACCCGGGACTTACTGCCGATTTCCTTCAACATAGCCAGCACGGCTTCGTTGGCACCGCCGTGGGCCGGACCCCACAGCGAGGCGATGCCGGCGGCGATGCACGCGAACGGATTGGCTCCCGAAGACCCGGCGGTACGTACGGTCGAGGTCGAAGCATTCTGTTCGTGATCGGCATGAAGGATCAACAACCGATCCATCGCCCGCGCCAGAACCGGGTTAGCCCGGTATGGAGTCGATGGTACCGCAAACATCATGCTGAGGAAGTTTTCAGAATAGCTCAGATCATTGCGCGGATAGACGAACGGTTCGCCAATTGAATACTTGTAGGCCATCGCGGCGATGGTCGGCATCTTCGAGATCAGGCGGTGCGAGGCGATCATGCGCTGCTTGGGATCGCGGATGTCGAGCGTATCACCATAGAACGACGACAGCGCCCCGACGATACCGCACAGCACCGCCATCGGATGCGAATCACGCCGGAAGCCGCGATAGAAGAAGGAGATCTGTTCATGCACCATGGTGTGCGTGGTGATGATCTGCTCGAACTCCTTGCGCTCGTCCCGACTCGGCAGTTCACCATTCAGCAGCAGATAGCAGGTTTCCAAATAGTCACTTTGTTCGGCCAACTGATCGATGGGATAGCCGCGATGGAGCAGAATCCCTTTGTCGCCATCAATGAACGTGATCTGGGATTCGCAGCTTGCGGTCGAATTAAAGCTGGGGTCGTAAGTGAACAGGCCGGTCTGGGGCAGAAATTTGCGGACATCAACGACATCCGGACCGACCGAAGCCTTCAGAATCGGAAAGGTATAAGTCTTGCCGGTACTCTTCACGGTCATCGTGACCGAGTCGGCTGCGGCCTGATCTGCTGGCTGGCTCATGGGCATCCCTTGGGAAGCGTGGCGTGAAGGGGAAAGGTGATCAGAGGGGAGAACTGGAACCGACTAAACCAATGGACCGCATCATATGGACGATTACCTAGCGGCGCAACGGACTGTTTTTACATGTGTGTTGCGACCGGGAAGCCGTGCTCAGTTTCCACCGGCGGCGATGGCGGTGGCATCGGCGATTCTGGCTGTGGTCTCCTCGCGGCCGAGCAGTTCCGTAGCTTCGAAAATCGGCGGTGACACGGTGGTTCCGGTCAGTGCCGCGCGCAAAGGTTGGGCGACCTTACCTAGTTTCAGTCCGCGTGTCTCCGCCAGATCGCGGGCTGCGGCTTCGATCGCCTCGGCTTTCCACTCGGTTAGGGCGGTTAGGGCGGCCGCCAAATCACTCAACAAGGCACGGCCATTCGGATCAAGCTGGGCCCGGGCTTTGTCATCCAGCGCTAGCGGGCGGCGGGCGACATAGAATTGGGCATTCTCGGCCAATTCAATCAGGGTCTTGGCCCGTGGTTTCAGCCCGGCCATGGCCCGCTCCAGCAAGGCGCGTGCGGTTGCATCCAAGGGGCCAGCGATGGCCAGTTCCAGCCGTGGCGCGATCAAGTCCACCAGCCGATGGTCGTCGGCTTGGCGTAGATAGTGGCCGTTGAGATTACCCAGTTTGGCGAAGTCGAAGCGCGAGGCTGAACGGCCGATACCGTCCAGGCCAAACCAGTCGATCGCCTGTTCAGTAGAGATGGTTTCGTCGTCGCCATGCCCCCAGCCGAGTCGCAGCAGGTAATTGCGCAGTGCCTCGGGCAGATAGCCCAGATCGCGATAGGCTTCCACCCCCAGCGCGCCGTGACGCTTGGACAGCTTGGCCCCGTCGGGGCCGTGAATCAGCGGAATATGGGCAAACTCGGGCGTTGCCCAGCCCATCGCCTGGTAAATCTGAAGTTGGCGAAAAGTGTTGGTCAGATGATCATCGCCACGGATCACATGCGTTACGCTCATGTCATGATCATCAACCACCACCGAAAGCATATAGGTGGGGGTGCCGTCGCCTCGGAGCAGGATCATATCGTCCAATTGGTCGTTACGTACCCGCACCTCACCCTGAACGTGATCTTGGATCACGGTTTCGCCTTCTCGGGGTGCCTTGAGCCGGATCACCGGTGCCACGCCGGCCAGAGCCTCAGCCGAGTCGCGGTCGCGCCAACGGCCATCATAGCGGGTTGGCTGGCCGGCAGCCTTCTGTTGTTCGCGCAAAGCGGCCAGTTCTTCCGGGGTGGCGTAGCAATGATAGGCATGGCCTTGGGCCAGCATCGTCCGCGCCACGTCGGCATGGCGTTCGCGCCGCTCGAACTGCGACACCGCTTCACCATCCCAGTTCAAGCCCAACCACGACAGACCATCGAGAATCGCGGTGACTGCGGCCTCGGTCGAGCGGGCGCGGTCGGTGTCTTCGATTCGCAGAACTTATTGTATGTGGCATAGTGCTTGTTGTGAGTTACGTGCTTGTGCATAAGGCCCCAGAGACGCTCAATCGGGTTCAAATGCGGGCAATAAGCCGGTAGGATTTAGATCGTCTCCGGCCATGGTTGCCGTTAATGAGGCTGATCGGTCCCAAAGACATCGACCAACTCGCGAGCGTCGACGAAGCGATCGCTCCACTCGTCCAAATGATCGATGTCGGCCGCGCGACCACGGCGTTCGACGTCGGGTGGCACGGTTTTGAAGCGGCGGCAAAGCAGGCGAAGAAGCATGTTCGCTTTGCCGACGGTCTCGCCCTCGGCCTTACCCTCGGCTTTGCCCTCGGCCCGTCCTTTCGCCTCGCCCTTGGCAAGTCCACGTTGTTCAGCGGTTTTGGAGAGTTCGAGGATGTGGCGCTGTTCGGCGATCCACATCTCGCGCTTTTCCA
>CAUYTZ010000545.1:0-14159 GCA_963575695.1 uncultured Gammaproteobacteria bacterium
CGCCGGCAGTGCCCGCTGAATCACCTGCGCGATTTGCATCACTCGGTAATTCTGCTGGCTGCTGCCGATGTTGAACGCCTCGCCATTGATCGCCGTCGCCGGCGCGTCCATCGCCAGTAGTACCGCTCGACAGATGTCGCGGAGATGGACCACCGGTCGCCACTGCCGGCCGCCCCCCAGAATGATGATTCGGCCCTGGCGGAAGGCGAACATGGTCATGATGTTGATGATCAAGTCAAAGCGCATGCGCGGACTGACGCCGAACGCGGTGGCGTTGCGCAGGAAACAAACGGTGAAATCGCCGTCGGCCAGGGTCCGCAATTTCTGCTCGACTTTTAGTTTGCATTGAGCGTAGAGCGATACCGGCCGGCACGGCGAGTCTTCGTCTACCGGTTGGTCGCCACCACTGCCATAAACGCTGCACGATGACGCGAACAGGTACCGCGACACACCGGCTTCGCGCGCCAGCCGTGCCAGCCGGACCGGTCCTTCGAGGTTGATTTGTTCGGTGTAAACGGGATCGAGATCCGAAGCCGGGTCGTTGGACAGGCTGGCCAGATCGACCACCACCTCTTGTCCTTCCAGTAACTTACGGTCAACGGTGCGCACGTCGCCCCGGACCACGGTCAGTCGGGGATGGCCTTCCAACCCGGCCAAAGTTTCGCGGCCGAAAAAGAAACGGTCGATGCAGGTTACTCGGTGGCCCTGGTCGAGCAACTGCCGGGTCAGCACGCACCCAATATAACCGGCACCACCGGTAATCAAAACAGTGCGGGCAGGCATTGGCGGCTCCGTCGGCAGGCAAGCGGGTTTCGGTGGGGCACCCGAAAAATGCCTGGATCAGGATACACAGACCAAGCTTCGAACCAAAGGATTAACGCTGGGGGGGCTTGGCGGTCGAGACATGATTTCACTTCACGTATTCGGTGTCGCTGTAAAATCAGGCTGTTGCGGCTGGAGCACAGTTTGGAATGATCCGTGAGGAAAATGAGCGCGAATGCCAAATGTGTTTCCCATTCACATATATTTTCTTTCGTATTTACAGGGGTCCGGTATTCGATTGTAATTCAAGGTCAGTGTTTGACCAAAATCAAGCGTGCGCGGTTATCCGAGTGTGCCACGGGTTGCGGGATGAATCGATGATGCGGCATAAAAATGGTTTAATCACCTCTGGGGTGGGTGGTCGCGCGGAGGCGAGGGAGTTTAATGAAATAATGATCGAATGGAGCTGCGATCTTATGGTTAACAACCATGAAATTGACAGCGACCATAAACACTTGGTGGAAATGATTAACGGTTTGTACCGTGCGATCGGCCGTGGAGAAGGTAAACAAGTTATTGGTGACACTCTTGGTAATTTGGCCGATTACGTTGCCGGCCATTTCTATCGTGAAGAGAGGCTGATGGAGGTATCTCGGTTTCCTGACTTGGTTGACCACATTGTCGATCACTGGTGTTTTACTGAGCGTTTGACTGGTCTGGTCCATGCCTTTGAAATTGGGAAGGAAGGTGTGGCGTTGGAAACACTGGAGTTTCTTTCAAGCTGGTTCGTTAACCACATTCAGGAAAAGGATATGAAGATCGGCCACCATTTGGCGACTCTGCCGCCCAGGCAATAACTCAAGCCCGGACGTGGTGGCACCCCTTTCCGATGTGCTGCGGAGCGTGTAGTGTGGTGTGGATAGCTTGTCCCTCTCCCTTCGCTGGGAACCGCCCTGTGCCGCTCGATCTCGCCGCTCTGCTCAAACAGTATGAAGGCCGCAACTACGACCTGCACGAACAGCACGTCAATCCTCAGTTCGCCAAAGTGTTACGCACGATCGGCTTTGATCGCTGCTACGCGCGCGGTCTGGGGCCGTACCTGTGGGACGTCCATGGAACCAAGTATCTGGATTTCCTTAGCGGTTACGGCATGTTCAGTGTCGGCCGCAATCATCCGGACGTGATTCGGGCGCTGACCGATTTTCTCCATGCCGAACAGGCTAGCCTGGTCCAATTGGAAGCGCCGCTGCTATCCGGTTTGCTGGCGCAAGAATTGAAGAAGCGTATGCCCACGGCGATGGACATCGTTTACTTCACCAATTCTGGCACCGAGGGCATTGAAACTGCAATAAAGTTTGCTCGTTGCGCCACCGGACGTTTGGCGATTCTGCATTGCCGCAAGGCGTTTCATGGCCTTAGTACCGGTTCGCTGGCGCTGAACGGCGACGACACCTTCCGCGATGGTTTTGGGCCGTTTTTGCCCGAAACCCGAGCGATTCCGTTCAATGATCTGGCGGCCTTGGAACAGGCGCTGGCCAAGGGTGACGTGGCCGCGTTCGTGGTCGAGCCGATCCAGGGCAAAGGGGTTAACATTCCAGCCTCCGACTATCTGCGCGAAGCGGCGCGGTTGTGTCGCAAGGCCGGAGCGCTGTTTGTGGCCGACGAGGTTCAGACCGGCATCGGTCGTACCGGTAAGTTTCTGGCGATTGAGCACGACGGCGCGGTCGAGCCTGACATTATTGTGCTGTCGAAGGCGTTGTCGGGTGGGTTCGTGCCGGTCGGCGCGGTACTGACCCGGCGTGCGATCTATGACAAGGTGTTCTCATCGATGGACCGGGCGGTGGTCCACTCCTCGACCTTTGGCCAGGGAGCCATGGCCATGGTCGCTGGGTTGGCGACTCTGGCGGTGATGGACGATGAAAAGCTGCCTGAGCGGGCGAAAAAATACGGTGACATGATCGGCCACGGCCTGCGCGCGATGATGCCGCGCTACGAGTTCATGAAGGATGTGCGCTGGCGCGGGTTGATGATCGGGATCGAATTCGGCTCGCCGTCGTCGCTGGGGCTGAAGGCGGCCTGGACGCTGGCGCACAAGATGGACAAGAGTTTGTTTCCGCAGGCGGTGACCATGCCGCTGCTGGATGATCACCATATCCTCACTCAAGTTGCCGGCCACGCGATCGATGTGATCAAATTGCTGCCACCGCTGGTGATTGATGAGAGTGACGTGCTGTGGTTCCTGAGCGCGTTTGAGAAGGTCATGGACCGTTTGCACACGGTGCGGGGGCCGACCTGGGACGTGGTCAGCCGCATTGGCCGCATGGCGCTGACCTCGCGCGGGCGCTAGACCAGGGGCCCCTAGCCCCTGGACCCGACTCCTTATTAGGCGTGACCCACCTCGGAAGACAACATTGAGACATTAACCCCAAGCTTGGCGATCGAACGCTCCCACTTGGCGTCGATATCGACATCGAAAATTAGTTGCTCATCAGCCGGTGCATTCAACCAGCCGTTGGCTTGAAGTTCGGCATCGAGTTGTCCCGGCCCCCAGCCGGCGTAGCCTAGCCCCAACAGGCTGTGTCGTGGTCCGCGGCCCTCGGCTACCGCGCGCAAGATATCGATGGTCGCGGTCAGGGCAACCTCGTTATCGACCCGCATGGTGCCTTCGCGCTGGAAATCGGTCGAATGAAGCACGAAGCCGCGGCCTGATTCGACCGGTCCGCCGTAATGAACCTTCATTGCGGCAACCGCCGGCCGATATTCATGGATATCAAGTTGTTCCAGAAGATCGCGGAAGGTGATCGAGCCGAACAAGCGGTTGATCACCAGCCCCATGGCTCCTTCGGCGGAATGCGCGCATATATAGATAACCGTGCGCTGAAAGCGGGGGTCGGTCATGCCCGGCATTGCAATCAGCAATTGGCCGGTCAGGTATTGGGGCGATTCGATCGCGTGTGGCATGCGCAACCTCATTCCGCTTCGGTTCCAGTCGCCGTACCGCCCCCAGCTACCCTGGTGCCGACTGGACCGGATATAATGGATTGTGGCAGTTCGGATGGCTAATTTCCATCCCAAAGCCCGGGAGTCGTGGATTATGGTGTGCAAAAAAAACTGGGGCAAAAGAAACTGGAAATTGTCTTGGCTGATGTCGCAACCGGGTGGTCGCTGGCGGGCGCTTGCGCTTGCCGGCCTGATCCTGGGCGCGGTGGTGGCGACGACGGCACGAGCCGCAGAACTGGGTGGCTGGCAAAGCTCTGGCGCGCTATCGGGGCGGCTGGTTGCGGCGGTGAGCGCGGTCGGCGATCTCAATCCGGTGCCGCTAGGTCTACATCTGCGTTTGCAACCGGGCTGGAAGGCTTATTGGCGCTCGCCGGGCGACGCCGGCCTACCGCCGACGTTGGACTGGAGCGGATCGGCCAATTTCTTAGAGGCCAAAATCGCCTGGCCGGCACCGCACCGTTTCACCGTGTTCGGGATTGAGACCTTTGGCTATGACAGCGAAGTTGTCTTGCCGCTGGCGTTGGCTCCGGCCGCCCCCGGCCAACCGCTGGTGCTGACCGCCAAGGCCGATGTGCTGGTGTGTAGCGACATTTGCGTGCCGGAAACGATCCGGCTGGCTCTCAGCGTGCCGGCTGGACTGCCACAGCCATCGCCAGAGGCCAATCTTCTGGCCCGATTCGCAGCCCGAGTGCCGGGTGACGGCACCGCCCATGGCCTGACCATATCCGCAGCGCGGCTGGTTGGTCCCGCCGCTGCCCCCGAGTTGGAACTCGAAGCCGACGCGCGTGAACCATTTCAACTCCCAGATCTGTTTGTTGAAAGTGAGCCTCCGCTGGCGTTTGGCCCCCCGCGCCTGACGCTTAGTCCGGGTGGACGTCATCTGCGGGCTCGGCTGAGCTCGGCCGAACCTGCGGCGTTGGCCAAACTGGCCGGCTCGATCTTGACCATCACTCTGGTCGATGAGCCGCGCGCGGCCGAGGTTCGCTTGCCCTTGTCGGTTGGTGGCGGCAGTGGTTGGGACCGCTCGAAGACCGAGACCGAGACCGGACTCATGGCGATGCTGGCCTTTGCTTTGGTCGGCGGTCTGTTGCTGAACTTGATGCCGTGCGTGCTGCCGGTGCTGTCATTGAAGCTGCTGTCGGTGCTGGGACTGGGTGGGGCCGGCGAGCGTCAGGCTCGACTTGGTTTTCTTGCCTCTGCCGCCGGTATTATGGCCTCGTTCCTGCTGTTGGCGGGGGTGCTGGCCGGGTTGCGCACCGCCGGGGCCGCCGTCGGCTGGGGCATCCAGTTTCAACAGCCCTGGTTCCTGGTTTTCTTGATCGTGGTCATCACTCTGTTCGCCTGCAATCTGTGGGGGTGGTTTGAAATTATTTTGCCCGGTGTCCTGGCTGATACTGCCGTCGCTCATGGTGGCGGCCCGACCCTGGCCGGTCACTTTCTGACCGGAGCCTTCGCCACGCTGATGGCGACGCCATGTTCGGCACCGTTTCTTGGTACGGCGGTCGGCTTCGCCCTGGCCCGGGGTACGGGTGAGATCATGGCTATCTTTATCGCCTTGGGTCTCGGTATGGCCCTTCCCTATCTGCTGGTTGCGGCGGCACCACGACTGGCTACCCGATTGCCGCGACCGGGACGGTGGATGATCACGCTACGCCGGGTGCTGGGGGGAGTCTTGGCGCTGACTGGATTGTGGTTGGTCGGGGTGCTTGCCACGAGTTCGAGTTCGACGGCGGCGCTGGTGGTGGCGGCGCTGATGGCGGCCGGGGTGGCGCTGCTGGCGTTGCGCCGGACCTGGACGGACCGGCCGCAGCGCGCGGCGCTGGTCGGAGTCGGGCTGCTGCTGGCAATGGCGTTCGTCGCGCCGCCACTGTTTGGTGGAATCGGTGAGCGTCGCGAACCGGCCGAAACCGAGCCGGGCTGGGTGGCGTTCGCGCCGGAAGCGATTGCCGGCCATGTCGCCGCCGGGCGTACAGTGCTGGTTGAGATCACTGCCGACTGGTGTGTGACCTGCCAGGTCAACAAGCGGCTGGTGCTGGAACGGGGGGAGGTGGTGCGGCGGGTGCGCGCCGGGGTTGAGGCGGGCAAACTGGTGGCGATGCGCGCCGACTGGACTCGGCCGGACCAGACCATTGCCGCCTATCTGGCCTCATTCGCGCGCTATGGGGTGCCGTTCACGGCGGTTTATGGGCCGGGGCTACCACAGGGGTTGGTGCTGCCTGAATTGCTCAGTGAGGGCGCGGTGCTGACGGCACTGTCTAAAGCCAGCCTGAGAGACTAAAAATGTATCGCTTCCGCGATTGGGCTGCCGCCCAAACCCGTCTGGGGAATGAATTCCCCAGACCCCTTTCTTTTTTGTTAACTTGCTAACTTCACAGAAAAGGAGCTAAACACATGGCCATTCAAGTCGGCGACAACTTTCCCTCAGTCACCCTTAAGCATCTTACCGATGATGGGCTTAAGGACATCTCTACCGACGATCTAATCAAGGCTGGCAAGGTGGTGCTGTTTGCGGTCCCGGGGGCCTATACCCCGACCTGCTCCGCCCGTCATCTGCCCGGCTTTGTCGAAAATGCTGCCGCAATCAAGGCCAAGGGTGTGGATCGGATCGTGTGTATGGCGGTCAATGACCCGTTCGTGATGCGCGCTTGGGGCGATAGCCAGAAGGTTGGCGACACGGTAATCATGCTGCCTGACGGTAGCGGCGCGCTCACCCGGGCCCTGGGGCAGGAATTTGATATTTCCGCCAATAATCTGGGCGTGCGCAGCCAGCGCTTCGCCATGATCATCGATGGCGGGGTGGTTAAGTTCCTGGCGGTAGACAAGCCGGGTGCGTTCGAAGTGTCGAGCGCAGAAGCGGTGTTGGCGGCGCTGTAACCTTTGGGCTGAATGAAGCTTATGGTTGCCGAAGTCAATAAGCACATAATAAAAGAGGGGGCCAAAGGCCCCCTCTTCATTTTAACCACCTTGCCGCCATTGTGACTTAACCGCGTCGGGCGACGATCGCCTTCTTGATGTTGGTGATTGCCAAGCCCGGATTGAGGCTCTTGGGGCAGGTGCGGGTGCAGTTCAGAATCTGGTGGCAGCGAAACAGCCGGAACGGATCTTCCAGGTTGTCCAGCCGCTCACCCGTCATTTCGTCTCGGCTGTCCGCGATCCAACGATAGGCCTGGAGCAGGACCGCCGGTCCCAAGAACCGATCGGGGTTCCACCAATAGCTAGGGCAACTGGTGGAGCAACAGAAGCACAAAATGCACTCGTACAAGCCGTCCAGTTTGGCCCGATCTTCGGGCGACTGCAACCGCTCGCGATCCGGCGGCGGTGGCGACTGGGTTTGAATCCACGGCTTGATTGAGGTCAACTGAGCGTAGAGCAGGCTGAAATCCGGCACCAGATCTTTGATCACATCCATGTGCGGCAGCGGGTAGATCTTAACCTCGCCCTTAACCTCTTCAATCGCCCTGGTACAGGCCAGCGTGTTCATGCCATCGATATTCATGCCGCAACTGCCGCAGATGCCCTCACGGCAGGAGCGGCGGAAGGTCAGCGTGCTATCGATGTTGTCTTTGATGTAGTTCAGGGCATCGAGCACCATTGGCCCGCACTTGTCGAGATCGATTTCGAACTCGTCAAGCTTTGGGGTCTGGCCATCGTCCGGATTCCAGCGATAAATCTTGAACACGCGCGCATTCTTGGCTCCGCGCGCATCCGATACTTTTTTGCCGGCGCCAACGACTGAGTTGGGTGGCAGGGTGAATTCGACCATCTTATTAACCCCTCGAAGGCTGAGACGGCTATTTTCGCGCCGAAGCTTGTCGGACAGCCGGCATAAGATCGTTATTGTCCTCAATGCGCAGCATCCGAATATCCTTAACCACTGGTTCAAACCAAGGGAACTGCGTGGCTACGGTCATGACCGCGAGAACACATTTCACGGCGTCAACTTGATCGTCTCCGAAATAGACACTACCTTGCTGCCGAATAAACCCGTGAGGCTCCAGTGCCTTGCGGATATCGGAGTAGGCGTTGTTCCATGAAGAATTTGGGTAAAGATCCTTCAGGATGTTGGTGTCCAGATCGAAAGCGACTGCGTACATCCGTTGTGGCTCTCGCGGTTGACGGTTATGACCGATGCCGGCTCCTGACTGCGGAACCACAGTGCTGGTTTGCAGGGATGTGAACCGGCGGTTTGCCATGGCTTTTCTCAGTAGACGCGTGCTTTGGGCGGAACCGGCTTGACCCGATCAGTGAGCGTGTTCATATGCACCGGGCGATAGTCGAACTTGACCTCCCCCTTGTCCGATACCCACGCCGCCGTGTGCTTCATCCACTCTTCGTCGTTTCGGGCGGGATAGTCTTCGCGGGAATGAGCCCCACGGCTTTCCTGACGATTGGCCGCCGAGTGAATGGTTGCGGTCGCCTGAAGCAGCAGGTTTTCCAGCTCGATCGCTTCAACCAGATCGGAGTTCCAGATCAAGCTGCGATCCGACACTGCCAAGTCACTGCGTTTGGCAAAGGTCTCGGCCAGCAGCTTTTTGCCTTCCTCAAGCACCTCACCCGTGCGGAACACGGTGCAATAGTTCTGCATGGTCTTCTGCATTTCGAGCCGCAGGGTAGAGACCCGAACGCTACCCTTGGCATGACGCAGCCGATCCAGCCGCTCCAGCGCCAAATCAGTCGAAGACTTCGGCAGCTCCTTGTGCGAAGTGCCCTTTGTGACCAGTTCACCGGCCCGTTCCGCAGCGGCGCGGCCGAACACGACCAAATCGAGCAGCGAATTCGAACCCAGGCGGTTGGCTCCATGAACCGAAACACACGCCGCTTCGCCGATCGCCATCAAGCCCGGCACCACCGAATCGGGATCACCGTTCTTGGGCTGCACAACTTCGCCGCGATAATTGGTCGGGATGCCGCCCATGTTGTAGTGAGCGGTGGGCAGAACCGGGATCGGTTCCTTGGTGACATCGACATTGGCGAAGATCTTGGCGCTTTCCGAGATGCCCGGCAGGCGCTCATGCACGATCTTCGGATCGAGGTGTTCAATGTGCAGGTGAATGTGATCCTTCTTAGGACCACAGCCGCGTCCTTCGCGGATTTCGATGGTCATTGAACGGCTAACCACGTCGCGGCTGGCCAGATCCTTGGCCGACGGCGCATAGCGCTCCATGAACCGTTCGCCGTTGCTGTTGGTCACATAGCCGCCTTCACCCCGCACGCCTTCGGTGATCAGGCAACCGGCGCCGTAGATTCCGGTCGGGTGGAATTGAACGAATTCCATATCCTGACACGGCAAACCGGCGCGCAACGCCATACCGCCGCCGTCACCGGTGCAGGTATGGGCCGAAGTGGCCGAGAAATAAGCCCGACCGTAACCGCCGGTGGCCAGTACGACCTGATGCGAGCGGAAGACGTGAATCGAGCCGTCGTCCAGGTTCCAGGCGACCACGCCGCGGCAAACGCCCTGATCATCCATGATCAGGTCGAGCGCGAAATACTCGATAAAAAATTCGGCCGCGTGCTTTAGCGACTGTTGATAGAGCGCGTGCAGCATGGCGTGGCCGGTACGATCGGCCGCAGCGCAGGTGCGATAGGCGATACCTTCACCGTAGCGGGTGGTCATGCCACCAAACGCACGCTGATAGATCTTGCCTTCGTCGGTGCGCGAAAACGGTACGCCCTGATGTTCCAGTTCGACCACCGCCTGGGGTGCCATCGAGCACATGTACTCGATCGCATCCTGGTCGCCGAGCCAGTCGCCACCCTTGACGGTGTCGTACATGTGCCAGCGCCAGTCGTCCTCACCCATGTTGCCGAGCGCGGCGCTGATGCCGCCCTGTGCGGCGACGGTATGGCTGCGGGTTGGGAAGACCTTGGTGATGCACGCGGTCTTCAGCCCCTTTTCGGCCATGCCGAAAGTGGCGCGCAGGCCGGCACCACCGGCACCGACAACCACGACATCGTAAAAATGCTCAATGATTGGATAGGCGTTCGCCATGGTCTTACCCTCAGGCTCCCAGGGCCAGCTTCAGGATGGACACGATGCAGGACGTCGCCAGCAACGTGCACAGGAATTTGACCCCGATGATCGTGGTCAGCTTGGCCGTCTTGCAATAGATGTAGTCTTCGGCAATCACCTCAATGCCAGCGGCACCATGGTGGCAGGCGATCGCGATGAACAGGATCGCCAGCGCTGGATTGCACGGATTGCCGGCGAAGAACGCTTTGACCGTAGCCAGATCCGCCCCGGCCAGACGCGCCATGGTGAACGCAAACCACAGGCTGAGCGGCACCAGGGCCATGGAACTCAGACGTTGCGTCCACCAGTGGTGAAATCCTTCCCCGGCGGCACCCAGCCCTCGGGCCCGCGCCACCGGATTAAGGAACAACGGTCCGGTATTGTTCGACATGATACGGAATTCCTTCGCGACGTGAAGTCCCGGGGGGAGCGGTTAGCGGCCGAGCAAGTGGATCAGGCCACATGAATAGATCAGCACGGTCAACACCGCAGCACAGATGGACATGATCCAGCCACCCTTGACGATGCCGGCACTATCCATTGCGATGCCCATATCCCACAACATGTGCCGAACGCCGTTGCACATATGATAGACCAGGGAAAAGGTCCAGCCAAGCAGAGCCAACTTGCCGATGATCGTGCCCAGCAGCCAGGAAATGGTGGCGAACTGATGCGGTCCCAGTGCGGCCGCGATCAGCCACCATGTCAGCAGCAGCGTACCGATAACCAGGCAGACCCCGGTGATGCGGTGCAAACCGGACAACACCATGCTGGGCAGCATACGGAAAACTTGAAGATGGGGTGAAAGCGGCCGACTGCCGACGTTTGCCATGGGGTCACCCTCGCAAAGATGTCTAGACGCCGTAAGTACGGCGGGTTGGCCGACAGTTTTGGACGATCACGCAAACTGCCGGAACGGATATCCTTAATCTTGGGTGGATTACTCCCCACCAGCCACGAAGTCAATCCCGGGCACTCCCTTATAGCCCGGTTTCGTTTGGCGGGGTGTCATGTGTCGGCGGCATGCCACTCAAGGTGATGCGGTAGACCGGCGATGGCGCGCCGTGCAGTTGGAGACGATCACTTCCACCCGTTTTTGTTCGTCGGCGCTCAGGGCGCGCACGCCGAACTTAGCCCACAATTCGGTATCGGCCATCAGCGGTGGAATGGCGCAATGGCAATAGTCGGAGCAGGGGTTCAGTGTCCCGCCGTTTTTTTCGCAGTTGACCTGACACGAGGCCAATTGCCGCCGCAGCCCTTCCGAAATTGGTGCCGCCGTGGACGGTGGCGAAGAGGCGGGGACGAAGGTTCCACCCGGCACGCCCAGGCCGGTGGTGGCGACCAGTGCGAACAAGGCCGCCAGCAAAACCGGCTGGTGAACCAGGTAAATCAACAAGCTGCGCCGGCCGCTCCACACCAACAGCCGTGCCGGCCCCGCTTCCGGCCGCCATGCCGCCAACCCCGGTTCCACTCGAACCAGGACCGCCCGGGTCAGCGCAATCCCGGCCAGAACCGCGCCGAACCAGGGCAGCAGCGGCACGAAATCGTTGGAGCGCGGCTCGAAAGTCCCCAACCCCAGCCAGATCACCGACCCGTGACTGAGCATTGGGTTGGCCAAAAACCACGGAGTCGCGACGCAGGCCGCCGCCGCGATCGCGACCACAGCCGGAGGTAGCGGCAGAAACGCCAGCCCGATCACGCTGGCCAGAGCGATGTGATGGAGGACGCCGAACAAAATCGGGCTATCAGGAAAGAACACCAGACTGCCGAGTGTCACCGCCAGCGCCGCGCTGGCAATCACCCCCAGCCGAAGCAGGAAGCCACGCCGGTCCGGTCCCTGTAAAGTTCGGCCACGCCGTTCACCCAGCACCAAGCCGACCCCGACCAGAAACAGGAAGCCGCTGACGATCGCCGAGCGTGCCACCAGCCATAGCGGATCGTGGAACAAATTAAATCGGGCCAGGCCGAAGAAGGTCAAATCCCAGCACAGGTGATAAGCGATCATCACCGCCACCGCCACGCCCCGCGCGGCATCAATCAGGGCGAAGCGGGGAGTATCCTCGGTCGCGGCGGGGACGGACGGAAACGGAAACTTGGGAAACGCCATGCCGAAACCGTCCTCTAGCCTGGGGAAAAATCACCGGCCATACAAATGCGTTAACCTTTAGGCTCTATAGCATTAACGGCTCTTGCTAAGAGCGGGAAAAAATACTGTAGTCTATCTATATCCCATGTCTCATTGTTTCGCGTCAGCTTTCCAAGCATATTCCGCCGCCCACGAACCAGTTCCGGATCATTCAATACCTTTATGGTATTGCTTCCAGCTTGGGTAAGCCTAGCCGGAAGCGTGTCGGTAACCTGATATTCCAGCGTCACGGGATCAATCGTTACCCAGTCTTCACCAATCTCGAAAGGATCTAGAAAAGTAAGAGTGCGCTTGAGCAAGTTTACCCGTGGTTCGCTCCAGCGGTAATTTGCCCATTTGTACGCACGATCTCGATATTCATCCTTTGGAAGAAAATGGTCAATCTGACCAGATGGAATGGGAAAGCCAAGATAAGCGCAGCATCCATCGAACGCATCTTGAACTTGTTCGCGCACTTCATTCCAATAGTCGGGGAATTTAGATGCTTCAGCATCCGGATGGTCTACTAGCCATTTCTGTCCTTTGTTCTCTACCTTATCCTTGAAATCGAGTGGCTCCGGGGGAGGATTTAAGAGAATCATGGTGCCTTGCTCCCGCCTTGAGCCTGCCGACGCTTGAACATGTGCCATTGTACCCAAACCGGATCAACGCTGGGCAGGTGCTTGCGCAGTGCCTGATCTATGGCATCTTGGGTATTCATATCCTTGGGAAGATTGGCCGTATTGCCACGCATCCAGGCCATGGCCGCAAGGATGGCCTTTTCCTGAGGGATGTTCCCCGCTTCCTTCAGGCCAAAAACCTTCGAGGTTAGCCAAGCGTTAGCGTCCCCCTGCTTGGTCCAGAGGATTTCCTCGGCAACCACGTCCTGGCCCTTCATATCCAACAAAAACAACTTGTCTTGTTCGAGATCAAACTCCGGTTCGACCGAAGTCAGCACCAGCGGCGCATGAGTAACCGCGATTACCTGAACCTTGATTTCCGGACTGAGCAGCTTTACTGCCTTAAGGATCGCAGGCAAAATATGGCGCTGCCAGCGTGGGTGCAGATGAGCTTCGATTTCATCGACCAGAAAGACGAAACTGTCGGTTACGCCCTGGCGGCGTTGCTTTGCCGCGACCTGATGCTCAGACCATGCCCAGACCAGCAGATATGCCAAGCCAAGAATTCGGCGCATTCCTGAGGAAGTATCAGTAATCGGCACCAGGCCATAGGGCATTTCAATGGTCGGAATATCGCGCACATCATCAATGATGCGAATCGACGGCCCGAGAGTAAGGGGTGCTTCTTCGGACTCAGAAAGGGTTTCTAAAATCTTGCCGAGCAGGGTGAAATTGGGACTGTCTGACAACCTCCATTTTTCCCAATCCGCGATCAGGCCGTTGCAAACCCGATTATTGTCATAGCTTAGGCCGTGCATTAATGTTTCTTGCGTAAAATTGTATCTGGTTTCCCCAGACCCACCATAGAAGGTTCTCATTATCTCTTGGATTTGGGTACCAACCGGGTCAAAAACAGAGAACCCACCATCAATCCTAGCATAAACAACCAGCTCAGAATTGCGCCGACGCAAGTCTGGAAGAGGCCAAGCAGATTTTGGGGGCTGTTCAAAGCAATATGTTGATTTCCTAGAAAATGGTGAGCCACCCTCAAACTGAAAAGTAAAAATAATATTTGGCTGTTCGTTTCTCACGCTCTCAATCAGCGATTTCGGTCCGATCCACGGGCGAGCAACCGGGCCAGACCATGTTCTGGTCAAACACCACCACACCAAATCCAAAATAAAAGATTTACCCAGACCGTTATCGCCCGTGATCACGTTCAGGCGAGGGGCAAAATCAAGCTCCATGTGTCTGGTTGGGCCGACATAGTCTAGTTCCAGATGTTGCAGCATGGTTTCCCCACTCAGCCTTCGGCGAGGGGGGGGGGGGGGGGGGGGGGGGGGGGGGGGGGGGGGGGGGGGGCGGCGCGCGGGGGGGGGGCCAGGCGACAGCCACCCACCCCAGGACGGACACCGGCACACCCAACTCTTAATGGTCCTTGACAGCTTGAGGGGGGCTCACCATGTTCTAGGAAATCAACATCGTGCTTTGACCAGCCCCCAAAAACTGCTGGGCCTCGTCCCGCCTGGCGTGCGATCTCATTTTTAAGTCCAAGTGCCGCAGCCATCAAGTTTGTCCTTCAGAATGTGAATCTTGGAACAAGAGCGCAGTACACTGACCGGCTATCAATGCGGAGATC
>CAUYTZ010000546.1:0-1150 GCA_963575695.1 uncultured Gammaproteobacteria bacterium
CGCCACCGACCACGGCTTGTCGGTCAAAAACTACCGCGCCAAGTGGGACTTGCCGGCCGAATACCCGATGGTCGCCCCCAATTACGCTCAACAGCGCTCGGAAATCGCGGTCAAGATTGGGTTGGGACGCGGGCCACGCAAGTAGGTGACGGTCATGTCGCCGGTTCCCATGCCCACCAAAGCGCGCCCTGTGGCAACAGGGTCAGACCCCGACCTTGCAGGTTGGGCACCTGGCCGCCCACGAGGGCCGTGTGGCGCGCTTACTGGCCCTAACCGGGGCCAACCGCCCGGCGTTTCTGGGCGCGGTGTCCTCCACCGCTTCTTCGTAACTCAGCCGCCCATTCTGGTAGCTGCCATAAACCTCATCAGCCGAACTTCCTAAAGCACCGTCGTCCGTCTCATCACCAGTCTCTCTAGAGTAGCTCTAAAATCAGACGACTCATGCGCTACATCGAACTGACATATCATGCGCTAGCAACAGTAGTTGCGAAAAAGGTTGCGCGGCACTGTCTGCTGATATACGAACATAAATAACAATTATTGGGGGGATAAGTCAATGAAAATAAGAAGCGCTTTGCTGGTTATACTGACTGTATCTTCGCTTGCTTCTTGTCCGGATGCCTTGGCAGCTTGTTGCGGAGGAGGGGGAGGGGGAGGAGGAGTGCGTTCTGCTATCCCTCCCCCTCCCCCTCCCCCACCACCAGTCGCTCCTAGCGGTCGAGATAGCGGTCGAGGCGGTGCCAGTGCTAGCGGCGGCAGCTCATTTTCAATCTCGGGGCTGATTCGTATGCCCAGAGTCCAGATCGATTTCGAGCATGTTAGCTCAATTTCGGCATTTGATGCTTCACCGCGAGGAGATAATATTGTATTCGTATTGAAGGATGGCACGGTTAGCCTTTGGAGCCTTACCCAGGGCCGTGAAATGCTCCGAAAGGCCGGCGGGAACGGAGCCACTGTAATTGCTTCAACAACGGCTGCCCAGCCACAACTTACTGCTGTAGCGGTTGCGAATGGAATTGAGGTATGGAATCTGTCTAAGTATGACAAGGCTCAAACGATCTCGGTTCGTGGCGCTAAAGTTTCATCGCTAGCTCTAAGCGACGATGGGAAACTGCTTGTCGGTGGGCTTGATGATGGAACCCTACAAGTG
>CAUYTZ010000547.1:0-3741 GCA_963575695.1 uncultured Gammaproteobacteria bacterium
CGTATACAGCTTGTAACCCTTAAACCGCCACCCAGGCTGCGGTGGAAACGGAACCTCGCGGTCTTCATCAATGATCAGACGGGAACTCTTGGGCGGTTTGGTGCGCTTGCCCCGCTTCTTTTTCTCATGCTCCGGCTCAGGTCCGGCCGCAGCCGGCTCCGGCCCCGTGCCGGTCTCCATGCAGGGATGCTACAGGCGTCACGAACTTGAGTCAAGTGGATAGCACTTAAACGAAGTGGATACGTAGTTGAGTGGATTTGTCGCACCCATCGCGGAACCAGCCCAACGCCACCGGTTATTGAGCATTCACCACCACTGCCAATGCCAACGTATTTTATGAACTGGGCATCCGCCACGGCATCCGTCCCCACAGTACGGTGTTGATCTATGGACTAGGTACGCGCCTCCCGTTTGACGTCGCCCCATTGCGCGGCCTTTCCTATCGCCTGGATGCCAATGGCCTTCTCGAAACCCCTGATCAGGATCGTGATGCCTTGGCCACACGCATGGAAGCAGCGCGCGTGCCCGTGGAGGACAGCCCGCTGTTTCAACTGGTATCAGAGTTCAAGGCACCGGATATCGCCAGGTTAAAGACCGATCGGTTCCGCGAACTGGTGACCTATTCCAACACAATGAAACGTAACCTGCAAATAGCGCGCCGTGGCGGGGTAGATGCCGTGGCCACCGTTGAGGTTGGCCTTTCCTTGCGCGATACCGATCCCGCCATTTTGATCGACCTGTTCCTTTCCTATCGCGCTGTAGAAGCATGGGACCGCATGGTTGATCTGGTCTCGCGGCTGCCTTCGCTGGTCGCTAACACCGTCATGGTGCAAGAACAGTTGGGGTTTGCCTTGAACCGACTGAAACGCCGTGACGAGGCGGAAGAAGTGCTGACCCGTCTCATCGCTGAACGCGGTCCCAATAGCGAGACCAACGGTATACTGGGGCGCGTTTATAAGGATCGCTGGGACGATGCCAAGGTTGCCGGTGACACCATGCGGGCCAGGGGCTACCTGAGAAAGGCTATAGATACTTATCTCGCCGGTTTTGAAGCCGATTGGCGTGATGCATATCCAGGTATCAATGCGGTCACGTTGATGGAGATGTCAGAACCGGTCGATCTCCGTCAAGCCGAAATGCTCCCGGTGGTGCGCTATGCGGTGAAGCGAAGACTTTCTGGCAAGCAACCGGACTTCTGGGATCATGCCACTTTGCTAGAATTGGCTGTATTGGCGCGCGACCAAAAAAGTGCCGAAACGGCCCTGGTGGACGCTTTGGCTGCGGTGCGTGAGCCGTGGGAACCAAAGACGACGGCGCGTAATTTGGCGTTGATCCGGGAAGTGCGGGAAAAAAGAGGAGAGGAGGTGGAGTGGATGAACGCGATTATCACCCCACTTGCCAGCCCTTGATGCTGCCTCTTCTGCTTTCTTACAAGCCGTAAGGTGCAGGATGTCCCAGTTTCTCACAAATTTTCCTGATAATTGCTGGCGTATTAAAGCCAGCAGGGCCGTTTTGATTATCTGCATTCTGAATAAAGACAGGAATATTGCCAGTATATCCGTATGGTCTGACAGAAAGTATCGGTTTGCTATACGAAACCGCAGTTTGAACTTCGAACTTACACCACCGACTATTATCCATCGCCATCTGCGCGAAAACAAGGAAATAGTTGCACTGGCGAACTTGCTCGTTTAATGCGGCCTCTATCTCCTTGACGCGCTTAGCATCCAGCGGGTCGTGCTCTGGCACAGAATAATCAAGGTAATCAAGGCCATATTCTTTAAGTTTCTTCGTGAGGCTCAGATAGTCGTCTTGATAAGCCCACCGGTGTGAAATCATAATGTTCGGCTTGGCCATGGTTTTCCTCCATGATGGATTTTATGTATGGGCGTCAATGCAAATCTAGGTTGACTAAAAGCTGCATCGGCGTGCGAATATTATGGGCGCAGCGCTGCCACCGTCAATACAAGATTCATTTCGGTAGGACATTTTTTAGACTCTAAGAGTCGGCCTGAGTTGCCCGGATGGAGCAATAAGCACAAAGGCGATTTGAAGTTGGCCAGGTGGGGGCAGAAGGATAGAGTCGAATCAGTGGCGGCTCGATCGCGGTGTACCGCTTTCACGGCTCGTCCAAATTCCTTGCAACGGCCGGACTGGGAAAATGGTAAGCTTCGGTCATGACCACCCGCCAGATCCAACGTCACGACCACTTTTTTCAGCGCCTGCTCGACAAACCGGGCACGGCCGGCACCCTGCTACGCGAGCGCTTGCCGGAAGAGGTGGCGCAGCTGCTGGTCGATGCGCCGCCCGTCCTGTCCTGGTGCCGGGATCGTTCGTGTCCCGCCGTTTGCGCGGCTACCGCACCGACCGCCTCTACCAGAGCGAGACCATCACCGGGCGGCCGGTTCTCCTGTACACTTTGATTGAGCACAAATCCAGTTCTGACCAACGGACGCCGCTCCAGCTTCTCGGCTATCAGGTCGAAATCCTGGAAAGCTGGGATCGGAGAGAAGGCCGTAATCAGGACAGCTCCCTTCGACCGCTGCCGGTCGTCATCACTTTGGTGATCTACAATGGTGCTACCGAGTGGAACGCACCTTTTTCTTTCGCCGAGGCCACAGATGCTGATCCGGCGCTGCGGCCCTATATATTGGATTTCCGCTACAATCTGGTAGATCTCGGTCGCATCCCAGATGCCAAGTTGTCTCAGGAACGGGCACTACGGGTCGGCCTGTTGATTTTGAAGCATGGCTCGCTGCGCAGGGCCAACCGGAAGAAGCTGCTGAAGATCGCGCGGGAAGCCATGGCTCTTGGCCATGAGGATCTGGCGATGTTTCTTTATTATCTTCTTGCGGATCTGATCGATGACCCAAAGGGAGAACTGGCGCGAGGCCTGGTTCATGAGTTGATCCCTGAACAAGAGGAGCGGATGATGTCCCTGATTGCCGAACAACTGAAGACCGAGGGCTTCAACCTTGGCATTGCCAAGGGACGTGTTGAGGGGAAAGTGGAAGGTAAGGCTGAGGGCAAAGCCGACACGCTCCTTCGCCAACTATCCCGCCGCTTCAAAACCCTTCCTGCCGGTGTCGAGGAACGCGTTCGCGCCGCGGGCATGGACCAACTGAACGAGTGGCTGGATCGCATTCTCGATGCCCAGACTCTGGACGATGTATTCGGGTCCGATCCGCGGCACTGATCCAACTGTACTGCGGGTTCGAATCCCGGCTTGATTCAGACCGGTTTCGAGCCGGAAACCTCATCAGAAAGGGCTGCCGAAGCGTAAGAAGTCTGAAGCCCTTCAGCCTACCGGTTGTGGTCGCGAACAATTCATCCGAGCGCCACAGTCGGAGATTCGTTTTGGTTCAGTCGCCAAGTATCTGTTGTTACAGGGATATTCGAAATCTGGTGTTCCCTTCGCCTACCGGAGGCACCCGCAAACTTTCTACGCAATTTGCCTAAAATTGTTGAGAAAGTTTTGACGCCGGTTGCCTTCCCTCCGGCAGACAGCCAGCGATTGCGCCAATGACGCACGGTTTTGCGCCACACACCAAGATCATGCGCCACCGCGCAAAGACCGCCCTCTTCTGCCAAGCCCAAAATCATTCGCGCCCGCAAAACAAGTTGCTGCGGTGTTGAATGCGCACGAACCAATGAATTCAATTGGTTACGTTCATCTGAATTCAGTGCTAGCGCTTTGTGTCGTGGCCGTGCCATAGTTCCTCCGAACGCCTGTGGTCTTTG
>CAUYTZ010000548.1:0-1326 GCA_963575695.1 uncultured Gammaproteobacteria bacterium
ACCGTGCCGGTTGCGATCTGAGTCACGGAGGTAAAATTATCGGCCACAGTCGGCTTGTTGACCGTAATCGAGTAGGTCACCGAAGCGCCGACATCATGATAGGTCCGCGCCGTGACCATGGCCGCACCATTGGCCAGGGAAACTGCATTGCGGGCTTCGATCCGGTGCCGCCAGGAGATGGTCCCGCTGCCGGTCAGGGTGGCCAATTGAACCTGACAGGCATAGCCGGACTTGGACAGGCTGGTGACGCCGCTGGCCTGGACGATGGTCCCGGCCGAAACCGTGCCGCCGGCTGCAACCGCGATCAGATCGACCGGCCCGGTCTGCCAACTGGTCGAAAGCGTCTTGGACGCGCGGTGCGAGACCCGGCAGCAACCGTTGATCACGAGGTTGCGGTAATTGCCGGCCTGCAGCGCTGAAGCATGAACACCGTCAATGGTGTCGGCATCGAAGCCGTTGCCCGAACCGGCACCGAGAAAAGTCCGCACCTGAGCCTGAGTGAGATCCTCGGGCGCGCCCGAGCCGGTGCTGACCCGACCCTTGAGCGTGTTTTGGGCCATCGCCGCCTGCTTGGCGTTGGCGACCGCCCCGGCCGCGATGGCGGCAGTGAAGCTGCCGGTACCGGAGCCGGAGACATCGCCAGTCAAGGTCACGGTCTGGTCACCGGTGTTGATCCCGCCCAAGACCAGCACGCTGGCACCGGTGGAATCCCGGCCAGTCAGTTTGCCGTCATCGGCGATGAACAGCTTGAGGTAGCCGGCGGGTGGCGAACCCGAGGGCGTGCCGGTTTTCAACAACAGTTCAGCCATGCCACACCCCCACTGCGCCGTCGATGACCAGCGCGCCATCAACAGTCAAAGCGTTGAACACCATCATCTGGCGGTTGGCATCGACCGTGATCGAAGTGCCTTGCGGGAGATTTTACAAAACTTGTTGGCTTCCCTGCAGCTTGTCAGTACCGCCGTGGATTCAGGCCGGGCGGCCATCGATGCCTGGACGAGTGCCGCAGAAGCCGGAACCCCTTTTGATGCGGTATTGTTGGACTGGTCGATGCCGGATATTGAGGAGGTTATCGCTGTTTGGCAGGGTTCGGATAGAGATGTGGTCTCGGCCCGACGATCCGCACCCGGTCTCCCAGCGTGCCGTAACGCAGAGGCAGCCCCTGGCGAACGTCGGTGGCGAGCGCAATGTCTGGATCCACAATCACGCGCGCCTTTTTGATCTCCTCGACCGCAACGGGTCGGGCACGCCGCGACTTCAACAGTGCCTCTGGATCGAACACCGCGCCACAAGATGGACAAGTCGGTGGCTCCCGACGCAAATCGT
>CAUYTZ010000549.1:0-2981 GCA_963575695.1 uncultured Gammaproteobacteria bacterium
CTGCCGCATCTAATCGAGACCATTGCTAAGCTCGGCGCACGCGAAGTCGGCTTTCGGTCGTTGTCCAAGTTGATCGACACCGCCTCGGCCGGTGGCCGGTTGGTGTTCCATCTTATGGGGGCACTGGCCAAATTCGAGCGGAAATTTCTCGGGTTTAGCTTCCAAGTAGCCAAGAACGTTGTCAAACGGCGTCTTGCGCCCAAGACAATCGAACGCTATAAGGAACGCATCCGCGACATCCCCGCTCGCACCCCAGGAGTGAGCCAGCGAAGGAAGACCGCAGAACTTGCCAGCTACGTGACCGGCTGGCGCGGATACTTCGGATGCTGCCAGCCCCCGTCCGTGCGGCGCAGACTGGAACCGTGGCCACGACGACGGTTTCGCCTCGTCGCCTGGACACAATGGAAAACCCGACGACGACGCTTCACCGCACGCGCCCGACGAGGAGCACCCCCGGCCCTCGCCGCTCCGGCGGCAGGTTCAAGTCGGGGGCCGTGGCGAAACAGCCGAAGCTGGGCCAAGCAGGATCGTGCCGGCGTGGCTGCCGACACTGAAACCCTAGGGGGGGGACGGGATCGGGAGAACCTGCCTTCGGCGACCAGGGCGCTGCCCTGGACCCGCCAGGAGCCTGGAGGCCCCTGGACCCGCTTTAGCTTAGGCCGTTACCCGGTCAGCTCATCCAGCGCGCGCAGAATCAAATCCCCCATCACCGAAGTCGAGCACTTGGTCATACCCGAGGCCATGATGTCGGCGGTGCGCATGCCACCGTTCAGCACCGAATGCGTCGCCTTTTCGATCAAATCGGCTTCGGCATCCAGGTTGAACGAAGTGCGCAGCATCATGGTCAAGCTGAACAGCGTGGCGATCGGATTGGCCAGATCCCGGCCGGCGATATCCGGAGCCGAGCCATGAATCGGTTCATACATCGCCTTACGCCGGCCGTTAGCATCGGGCGCGCCCAGCGAGGCCGAGGGCAGCATCCCGAGCGAACCGGTCAGCATTGAGGCTTCATCGGACAGAATGTCGCCAAACAGATTGTCGGTAACGATCACGTCGAACTGGCGCGGATTGCGCACCAACTGCATAGCGCAGTTGTCGGCGTACATATGGGTCAGCTCAACATCGGAATATTCGGCTTGATGCAGTCGGGTCACTTCTTCCCGCCACAACTTACCCGATTCCATGACATTGGCTTTTTCCGACGAGCACAGCTTGTTCGAGCGCTTGCGCGCCAGTTCGAACGCCACCCGCGCCACCCGCTCGATTTCCAGGGTGGTGTAAACCTGGGTATTGATACCCTGGCGAACACCATTGCCCAGATCGAAGATGCCGCGCGGCTCGCCAAAATAGATCCCACCGGTCAGTTCACGCACGATCATGATGTCCAGACCGCGCACCACCTCCGGCTTCAGGGTCGAGGCATCGATCAGTGCATCCAACACCGTGGCCGGGCGCAGATTGGCGAACAAGCCCAGTTCCTTGCGCAACCGCAGCAGCGCCGCTTCCGGGCGAATGTTGTAAGCGACGTTGTCCCACTTCGGGCCGCCGACCGCACCCAGCATCACCGCATCGACCGACATGGCCACGGCCAGGGTTTCTTCGGTCAGGGAAGTGCCGTGGGCATCAATCGAGGCACCGCCGACCAGCCCTTCGGCCAGCTCAAAGCTGATCCCGCGCCGCTTCTCCAGCCACTGGATCACTCGGCTGGCCTGTCGCATCACTTCCGGCCCAATACCATCGCCGGGCAGTACCAAAATCTTGCCAATCGCCGCCATGTTACGCACTCTCCAGACGGAGTGTTGAAGTTTGGACAAGTTTATAGAGCGGCCCGCACGTTTGCGCCAGGGGAGAGCCTCTGCTCGCTGGCGTCCCTGGGACAAACGCTGGCCCGGTTACGGCCGGCCCGCCCCAAAATCTGGCCAAAATCCAGATCTCCTCTTCCGCGAACTGGTCGAAAATCAGTTGCGCTGATCCATGCGTCGTTTCAGTTCCATATCGTTCTGTAGCAGGACGGCTTGGCCTTCAACGATTTTGGCCAGCATGGATTCGATACGGTCAACTTTGTCCTCAAGACGGGATTGCCCGGCCTTAAGCTCGGCCGAATCGGCCTTAAGAGCGGTCACGTCGGTTTCCATGGAGTTGAAACGCCGGTCAACCGCCCGCCCGAGCTTTTCCACCGCTTCAACCACAACGTCCTTGTTCGGCCGATCAATCAGCGCTTCAGCCATCGTTTCCGCTACGCCGGCCGCCTGCTTGCGGGTGAACCCGGCATCCTGGAGCTTCTGGGCAACCTTGAGCGTGTCAAAGGCGACTGCGGGCGTGGGATTGTTCTCCGTTACCGGCCGGGCACTGCGGCAACCCTGGTCGGGATCAACTGTGCGATGGTGCGGCTCTGTTCCTCAACCCGGCCCTTCAGTTCCGCCACGTCCAGGTGGTCGAGGATGATGGCTTGACCGGCCTTCAGTTCGGTCACGTCGGCTTTCACAACCGCAACGTCAGCCGCCACGGCATCCACCTTGGCGTCAACGCGCGCAATGTCCGCTTTCAGTTCCGTTCGCACGGCCGCAATCTGTCCCGTCAGGTTCTGAGCCAGTTGCTCGATAGCCGCGAGTATCTTGTCTGACTTGTCCATGGTGCTGCGCTCCCGCTATCGCCTATCCTTTGTGGAGGCCCCATGACTGGTCGTTTGTCAGGTTCGGTCGAAGCCTCGAAAAGCTCGATCTAAGGGGAGGGTGGACCATGAAACCCAATCAAAACGCCACCAATCCGCCCAAGGACGAGTATCCATTCATGGTGTTGTGTTGCAACCAAGCGGCCACTTGATCACGGTTGAACCGAACAGACTTTCATCGGTAAGTCCGCCGATGGCAACGAGACGCCCAACTATTCCGACCTGTACGGTTAGAGTGACTACATCTACCAGTTCATACAGATCAAACCACACTAACGGCGTCTGCCAAAACTCTTTTTGACAGCCATCC
>CAUYTZ010000550.1:0-1649 GCA_963575695.1 uncultured Gammaproteobacteria bacterium
TACATGGTGAGGATCTGGGTTCGGCATGCTGGCGGGAAGGCAGAAGCCTTGCGATCGTTGCCCCCGATCTTGCCTCTGGTCGTTTATCACGGCGCTACCGAGTGGAAGGTTTCTCTATCCCTGCGCGATATGATCAAGGCACCCGAAGCGATCAGGCGGTATCAACCGGACGTTCGTTATGTTCTGGTTGATCTCGGCCCGATCCCCAACGAGCAACTTTCAGCTTATCCGCCCTTGCGGGCCGGTCTGTTGGCGCTCAAATATTCCCACCGGGACGGCGACACCGAGGCGGTGCTGGTTCAAGCCTTCACCGACGCTCAAGATATGCCATCCTTGTTCAGTATGCTGGTGGTCTATGCGACCACGGTTTACGCGGGTGTAAACCCGGCGCTGTTGCGCCGGGCGATTCACAAAGTCAAACCGGAATGGGAGGACGAAATGCTGTCGATCGCTGCCAAGGAATGGATGGCTGAAGGGGCAGCCAAGGGCCGGGCCGAGGGCGAAGCCAAGGGCAAGGCCGACACACTCCTCCGCCAGCTTCACCGCCGGTTTAAGGTGCTTCCCAGCCAAGTTGAAGACCGTGTTCGCGCCGGTAGCGGCGACCAGTTGGACGAATGGATCGATCTCATTCTTGACGCCCGCGAGTTGGCCGATGTGTTTGGTGCTGATCAGAAGCATTGAAGGAGCGGACTGGCAGGCGCTTGGGATACGAACTTCGGTGACGGGGTTTGCGGCGTCAATAGTTCCAAATCCCACCCGCCTACCGAAGCGGATTTGAATTGAAATTCAGGCAACCTGGGAACTACGGAGTAACTCAAGTCATTGAAATTGCAGAAGCAGATTTCGCTTTCTGCCACCTCTGCCCGCCGGTCGGCCCTTCAAAACTGTTGATCAAGACCAAGCACTGCGGTCTGATAATAGTTTTAGAACTGTCCCATCCGCTCAACCAATACCCTCTAAATAAACGCTCTCAGGCCCGGACTTCTTGGCAAAAAAGCCAATGAATTCCGGGCCTTTGCGCGTCAACCTGCGCAGTACCGATACCCCGGAGAGTGCCATTTTCCCTCTCTCTGGGGCCATATTCTCTGATACCTGCGCACTCCGCCAAGTCACTGCGCAGCCCTGCGCAGCACGTAAAGTTCATGGAAAATCAGATAGTTAACCTAACTGCGCAGGGCTGAGCAGTTCAATTTATCGACCGGGTGTGATCTGAATTGGTCGCGAACCTAATATTGCCGAATATACACTAAGAAACACCGCACTACGTCTGAATTCTCGCATGGCAGGGCGTCAAGGCTTGCCCGCTTGGCTAAAATCTATCCGGCTATTTTTCCTTTCCCCAACACTTTGCCTTGCCTACGCCGCGCCGTCATGGCCTATGTCCACTCGTCAGGCGTCACCCGGACCGCTTCACCCGGACGGAACCTGACACCGGCAAAGACCGACAGTCGAGGGCATGGCCGTTTGTGTGTGTGGCAAGTCCGGGACTGCTATCGATGCAGCACAGAATGAACAGGGGTTTGAGTCCATTTGGAACGGATTCATGACGAGATTAGAACCGGGCATTTCCAATTTCGCACCGATTTGGAAGACATTCACATGAATGTCGAGTCTCGGTTGGCGGAATTGATCGGCGCAGCGGCGGGACG
>CAUYTZ010000551.1:0-8959 GCA_963575695.1 uncultured Gammaproteobacteria bacterium
GATTGCGAGTGCGTTGCGGACAAAACGAACAACGTGCTCGCATTGGCGTTGGAGAGGTGCCGGAGTGGTCGATCGGGGCGGTCTCGAAAACCGTTGAACCCGTAAGGGTTCCGAGGGTTCGAATCCCTCCTTCTCCGCCAGTATCCCTGGAGCAAACGCTCTCCAGGGATAAGTTGATCACAGAAAACCCAAAGATATCCAAGGCGTTGCGGCCAAGGCTCTGGACTTTCCGAGCCTCTCCCGGCCCTAATTTTGGCCGTTTTTCGTTCTCTCTCCACCCGTTTCTCTGAAGGCTCTGTACTTCGCCCGAAAAGTACAGAGGTTGGGTGTCGAGTCAAATCAAACACTTAGAAGGGTACGGACCTCTGTACTTTTCCAAGATTATCCTGGCAAGAGAAAGGGATAAAACCGGAAGTCACAAGATAAAGTTCGAATCCCTCACCCCTGCCTCGGAACCGGACCGAACACAGTTAAACTACTAATCGGCCATCATCCTCACGATGTCCGTTGTGTGATATTCAAAGTCCTTACGTTTATTAATCGCATTTCCCGTTGACTCTCCAAAGCCACTTCACGCCGTATGCGCATGAACTTGCCGGAAGCCGGCGAGTGCGGTTCGGACTTTTTGGGGATCAACGACTATGAGCGAAGAACAGGCACGGGCAGCGGGCACACGGATCGACCGGCTGCATACGCGAATCCTTGAGCTTCACAGGCCGGTTTATGGCCTATCCGACGATGAACGCGCCGCCCGGTGTGACGCCCAGTTCAGTGCGGTCACTGCCCTGGTCGGCATGCCGGCTGAAAACTTCGGCGACGTAGAGATCAAGTTGGCTGTGCTGTGCCGACGGCTGCGCAGTGACGGCCAGAGCATCACTTCCCCCAACGGCGCGCTCACCATGATGCTCGCCGACTCCGCCCGCGACGATATCGGTCGGATGGGAATTGCTACCAGCATCATCGACAAATCAACGTAACCCGGCATTATTGTCGCGGTCAGCATGCGTTATGGCCTATCGAGTTCAAATCTTGCAGCGGACCAGTTTGGTGAATATGCCAAGCCAACCGCACAAAACTCCGCCCTTAAAGAAGGAGCTAAGCTTGAGTGCCCCTGCTGATAGTCATCCTTATTTGCTGTTATGAATACCTTTCTAATATTTTGATTGCGTGAGTAAATGAACGATGACATGCAGAGGTATGTTTCAATTATGACGCAGTCCTTTGCAGATTGCTTGGCTCTGGTTGCTGGTGGAATGGCATTATTTACCCGAAGCAATGCCTTTTTTGCCTGCGCATCGTCGTCAGAAACGATCCAGCATAATTTTAATATTTCCTCTGCCATTTTCCGACCGCGAGCCGGGAATCCATAATTAGAGAAACCTGTATTTGCAGGAGATGCACTTATCGGCGGAAAGGCTCCTATCCGACCATAAATACTTTTGATCCTCTTAGAGAGTTTTATAATCTCCTTTTCTGTCTCGCGCTCAACATTGTCGACGTTAGCACTGAATTCATACTGAACTTGCTCATTAATGAGCAAAGTGATCTGCGGAGGCGATGCTGCTGCACGAGACAACAATGCGCCCATGGCCGTAATATCATTGATGCTGACTTCATCACGAATCGGCACCCTGACGATGTCAAGAAGGGAGCAGGTGTCTATCAACAAGACAGGTGCGCCGGAAGCAATTACTTGATTTGCGGCGTCGAGAGAAGAAATTATTGTCATAATGATGAGTCATAGGCAGTAAGTAGCCTCATGGAAAATTCATACTCAATTCCAAGCCTGGAAGCTTGGTCTTCATGCCATCCTCCCTCCTCTATCAACCACCTAATCAAGATGTCCACGTCAAGCGAAGCTCCCTCTTTGTGGACTTTGATTAGAAATTCAGTCCACCGATTGAAGTCTAGAGGATGTGACGATCCCGTAGATTGATTTGCAAGAACAGAAAAGCGGTTCAGCAATGCGGCTGCATCTGGAGAAATCCAGTCGGTAATCGTTGTAACGTCAGACGTTGTATTTAAAGACATTCCATCTCCATCATCAATATTAGCGCGAACAATTACGGAAAATTCGTCAAGAATGCTGTTGTATTGGTCGAATGATAGCTGTCCAGATTCACAGGGGACTATATTTGGGATGTATAACCTCCCTGCGTCTCTTGCCAAAAATACACCACTCTTTGGGCATCCGTCTTGTGCGTCGCGGACGAAAGCAAACCCACTCTCTTTTCCCTCCCCCCCTAAATCAACGAGGCGGCTTTCAGCTACGGCATCACGAGTCCAATTTGGGGGGGCTTCTGCAGTAATTTTCTCAACTAATGCAAGAAGCTTGTCGTCGGGGCCGACAACCTCCATATCTTTGAAACGTTTCATTGTATCCTCTTTTGTTTAAGGTGCGTCACCGACCCGAATCAATTTTATATTTTTTGAAGGCTTCAACAGCCTTGTAACCTAGGGTGTTCTGCTTTCGATACCATAGAGCTGTTCGACCAACCGGTCGATATCATTCTCCAAGCTTTCGCGCGCGGCCACCGCCTCAACCGGCAGCGGTAGGATCGCACGGACCTTGGCGGCAATGGCTTCGTACAGAGGGCGCGTCTGGCCGGTGACCGGCACGATGGGAATCTGGTCGAGAACACTGGCCGACCACGCGAGTCCCCCTTGGTACTCCTTACCCGTCGTCGCAGCGACTTTCCGGATGGGATCACTGTTGAGTATACCCAGCAGAGCCGTGATCGGAATGTCGGGCGTGGTTGGCACCACGGCGGCTGTGCGACTGCTCCCGGTGAACAGGATGCCCCCGGTTTCATCCAACGTGAACTGCGCTGGCCCCTGACGCCAACCGGTCAGCAATTTCGGCTCTTTTCCAAAAAAGCGTCGATTTACGGATGAGGGTGCGTACCACGGCCCATTGCCCCGACTTCGGTTCGATAAGGTGTCCTTATTTTCCCCCAGGTAGTTCCAGGCTCCGGGATAGCGGGATCGCAGTTCGTCTTCGGTCAGCAACCGGCCATCCTGGTAAGGCAAAACCATCCAAGTCCGGGCCGCGATAATCTGATAGCGGTGAACATCCCGCGCCCGTACCACCGGCCTGAGCAGTTGGCGTTCAATGGCGTGTTCGCGGCCGGTGGCCTTGGAGAACACGACGATCTTGTCCTCCTCCAACCTCCGCTCTTCAACGACGAAAACCTTGTCGGCACCTGTGATCATGCCGGAAAACGAATCCGCCACCGCCTCAAGCCGCAGGGGTTGGGCGAGCATCGCTTCCACCGCCTTCCGCCGTGACGGGGGCGGGAATGCCCAGGTTTCGGACGTGGCGGCCAATGCCGGCAGGGTCTGCACTTCAACACCATTGCCGGAGTATTCCGGCAGACCGAGGCGGGAGACCAGGGTCTGGGGATCGTCGATGTCGGTGACCTTGGCGTAGCGGAAGGCCGGATTGGCTCCCTTGTGCAACCCCAGCACGGCGACGTAGGCGATGGCGTCGTCGAACAGGGAGGTCGTGCCGAAGTCGGTCAGTTCGCTCAGTGTCCCCGCTTCGTTGATCAGGGTGCGCAGGTTTTCCCCGGCGTCGTTGACGATGAAGCGGTTGCTGACGATGTAGCCCAGGCGGCCATCCTGCTTCAGAAGCGTCTGTCCCTTCTCGACGAAGGCGAACGACAGGTCCGGCTGGCCGTCGGCCATGCTGGCGTAGGTCTTGCGTAGGTAGTCGATCTGGTCGGGGATGAAGGTCTTCATGTGCCGGTAGGACAGGTACGGCGGATTGCTGACCACCACGTCGAAGCCGCCAGCCGCGACGATGCCGGCGATCCGAGCGTTGTCGCCGCTCCAGTCGAAGGCGCGGGCATCGGAGCGCTTGCGGGGATCCTCCGAGAAATCCGGACCAATCAGAACGTTGGCCCAGACGATGTTGCTGGAGAGGTTCGGCAACTCGAACTTCTCGATGGTCCGTGCATGGTCGCGGTTGGGGACGCGGTAGTGCCGCTCTTCGGTGACGATCGGCGAGCCTTCGTCCACCAGGATCAGGATGAACAGCCACATCATCGTGATCTCGGTGGCCTGCCGGTCGACGTCGAGGCAATAGACCGAATCCTGGACCAGTTCCGCTTTCTTGCGCACCGACAGCTTCCAGCGGCCTTCTTCCGTCCGGTAGGCGTCGGGGAAGTCGCCATTCTTGTCCTGGATCGCTTCGGGATGGGCGGCGTACCAGCTTTCGGCGAAACGGAACAGGCGGTCGGCCAAGCGCACGGTGAAGGCGCCGCTGCCGCAGGCAAGGTCAAGCAGTTTCAGCTTGCGGGCGCCGTCCGGAGTCAGCCCTTCCAGCTTCGGCCCCAGGGCGCGGTCGACGATGTACGAGGCTACCCATTCCGGCGTGTAGAAGACGCCGCCGGCCTTGCGCACTTCGGGCCGGTCGGCGATCCGGACTTGTCCCTCTTCGATCTCCAGACGCCGCCCCAGGTAATTCTCGTAAGCCTTGCCCAGCACGGAAACGGGAATTATCGAGAATTCATAAGGGGAGCGCGGTGGATAAAGCTGTTCGATGGTCTCGGTTAATACTTGATCTCCAAGCTTCAGGCCCTGGGAGAAGTGGGCGCCGAACATGATGCTGCGGTAGCGCTTGCGGAAGCGCTGCATCTCTTCCAGCACCGCCGAATACAGCGGCCGGTCGCGCGGGGCGGCCCGCCAGACATCGACCACCTCGCGCAACCGTCCGGTCGGCTCGATGTCGCGATCCTCGAGGATGCGCGCGAACACCAGCATGTTCAGTATGTGGTGGGCGGCTTCGCTGAGCTTGCCCTCGTCCAGGTCGGGATTGTTGGCGTGGAGATCGCGGCCGAGCGCCAGCCGGAACGCCTCCAGATCGTCGAGAAAGGCTTCGCCCACCGGCACCCGCTTCAGGTGGGGATCGGTCTCCTCCAGCAGGCGCTGGACCGAGCCTTCGACCACCGCCTGGTGGGACAGGGTCTTCCACAGCAGGTCGAAGTTGGCGACGTAATCGTGATAGGTCAGATGGAACCGGGCCAGTTCGCCCTGCTTCGGGTGATCGAAATCCGGCCGCACCCGGGCGTCATAGACGCGGAAGGTCTCGAAATCCGTCAGCACCGCCAGATTGCCACGCATGCTCGACCAAGCGTAGCGCTTGGCCTGATAGATGTAATGGGGATCGTCGATGTTGTGGGAGGCGCCTTTGGCCTCGGCGATGAACACGGTGCGGGATGCCACCCGGAAGCCGTAATCGGCGTAGTGCATCGTGGTGCCGATGCGCATGCGCATCTCGGGAATGGTGTCCTCGGCGTAAAGCGCGGCGGCGCGGACATTGTCCACGTCCCAGCCGAGAATGGCGAAGAACTCGTCGATGAACTCCTCGCGATCGCGATGCTCGGAGAAATGCTTGCTCATCACCTCGGCGTAGCGGGCGTCGAACTTGGCGACCAGTCCGGCCATCCGCGCCTTGGCTTCGTCGTAGTTCAGCGCCGGGACCGAGATGTCGGCTTGCGCCACCAGCGGCAGCAGCGAGAGCATGGCGCCCGCGCCGATCGCGAACCAGCGCCGCGTCGCGGCTTCCGAACTCCCGTTTGCCTTCACCCCGGTCAGCGCCATGACGCCCATGATCATCCCCCAGAACCATGTGGCCAAACCGACCACAATCGAATATGTTCTGGTTACGTTCATAGATCAAAGCTGCCCTGGAGTCAATGGAAAATATTCCCTTGATCTAGGATTGATATCTTGCGCGCCGCTTTCCCCGGCCCAGACCGATCTTGACCGCGAACTCCGAGCGGGTCTTGGCGTAAGCTGGCGCGACCATCGGATATTCGGCAGGCAGGGACCATTTGGCGCGATAGGCGTCGGGACTGAGGCTGTGGTCGGTGCGCAGATGGCGCTTCAGCATTTTCAGGGACTTACCGCACTCCAGACACTGGATGCTGTCGGCTCGCACCGATTTGCGAACCGGCACCGCCGGTTCCTGGGCCGGAATAGCCGGCTCCGAAGCCGGTTCGCCGCTGCGGGAACGCAAGAGTGCGCCGTGAACGGTGGCGATCAGACGGGGCAGATCGGCGGGAAGAACCGTGTTGCCGCCGAGGTAGGCGGCGACCAGCGCGGCGGTGGGGCCGAGCCTGCCGGACTCGGAAGCCTGCGTCATGGTCAGGAACCTTCGCCAGCGGAAGGCGGCGCCACGGAGTCGCGCAACGCCTTGGCCGGCTTGAACTTGACCGAGCGGCTGGCGGCGATCTCGATGGCGGCTCCGGTCTGCGGATTGCGCCCCGGCCGGGCCGGACGGTCGACGAGTTCGAATGCGCCGAATCCGTTGAGCTTCACCTCTTCGCCGCGCGCCAAGGCGCCGCTGATCGGCACCAACACCGCCGCGACCGTGGCTTCAGCCTGCTTGCGGCTGAGATCGAGGGCGGCAGCCACCGCGGCGACGAGATCACTGTGGTTCATGCGTATTTTCCCCTGATAATCCCCCGGTTCGTTGTCGCCGAAGTGTCAGCGTGTATGCAAGAAAAAGGTCAGGCCCGCACAAGTTCCCGAAAGTGCCTCCGTTGCGCCTCCCACTCGTCCGGGAAGCCCTTCACCAGATCGGCGAGTTGCAGGCCCTTCGGCTGGCGACCGTCAAGGATCATGGTAACCAGATCGGGGGCGAGCAGCGACAGGCGCAGGATGCGGCAGAGGTAGGAATGGTTGATACCCTCGCGCTCGGCGAGATCGGTTTTGAGGGCAAACCGGTCGCATGGCCTTGCCTCGGCGTCCTCCTCCCTGTCTTAAATATTTAGAGGCGGAGCGCTTCAGTCGGAATTGCCTCTTTAGGTAATTTCGTTGACTGCCAGCCTAGAATCTACTACCAAGAAAAGTGTCGCTTCCCAAATGATGTGCAAAAAAGGGGATTGAAACATGGCAAGAACGAAACTATTTGGAGCCTCCCCATGGTTTATGCCATTTAGCGGAGATGTTTGGCAGAAAATCTTTACTACGTGGTTTTCTCCCTCGTTTACCGTGAATTATCAGGGAGACCCAGTCATTGAACAAAGAGTAGTAACAGAGGTCGCGAGTTACGGTCGGCAGCTGGGCTGGCTCTCTGAAATAGTTCTCGCTCTCGCAAAAAACAATAAAGTGCCGCAAGATGCGTTTGACAAGCTGACCGCCGCTGTCGATCTGATTGAAGACATAAAAAATCGCAGCAGCCTTGTTGATGAGGCCGAAGATGCTTTAAATCGCCTGACCGACAGTGAGGCTGAATCACTAATTAAACGACGCGCCGAGCGATTGAAAAGCCGAAACCTTAATTCTCCGGCGGCGTCTCCCGCACAAGTTCCCGAAAGTGCCGCCGCTGCGCCTCCCACTCGTCCGGGAAGCCCTTGATCAGATCGGCGAGTTGCAAGCCCTTGGGCTGGCGACCGTCGAGGATCATGGTGACCAGATCGGGGGCGAGTAGCGACAGGCGCAGGATGCGGCAGAGGTAGGAGTGGTTGATGCCCTCGCGCTCGGCGAGGTCGGTCATGGAGGCGAACCGGCCGCTCTCCAGCAGCTTGCGCCAGCGGTGGGCACGGGCGAGCGCCTTGACCAGGGCCGAGTCGGCACGGGGCGGTGCGGCTGCCGGCAGCGGCGCCGCGTCTTCGGGCAGCAGGATCAGCTTCCGCCCGCCTCTCCGGCGCAGGGCCATCGGCACGGTGACGGTCAGGGTGCGGCCGTCGGGGCTCAGGGTGGCGTTCGCACTCATGCGGCGGTCCTTTCTTCGGCTGCGGCCGGTTGGCGAAGATCGGCGACCAGGGTGTCGAGACCCTCGGCGCGCAGGCGGACCTGGATGCCGCTGGTGGTCACGTCGACCCGCTCGACCAGCAGGCGGATGATCCGGGCCTGTTCGACCGGGAACAACTGGCTCCAGAGCGGGTCGAGGCGCTGGAGGGCGGCGACCACCTCGCGTTCGTCGAGCTTTTCGCCATCCTCTTTGGCGGCGCTCCAGGTTCGCACCACCAGTTCCGGCGTCCGGAGCAGAGTACGGACCTGTCCGATCACCACGGTCTCCAGTTCGTCGGCGGCGACGTTGCCGACGGGGCAGATGCCGTGACCGCGCTTGATCGCGTCCTGGCTCACATAATAGCGGTAGAGTCGCCCGTCGCCCTTGCGCGTATGAGTGGGCGACATGGCCCGGCCACCGGGACCGAACACCAACCCCTTCAGCAGCGCCGGAACCTCGGTGCGCGGAGCCTGACTGCCCTTGCGGCGCACATTGGCGGCCATCACGGCGTGAACGCGGTCCCAGGTTTCGCGGTCGATGATCGCCTCGTGCTCGCCGGCATGGCTGACGCCCTTGTGGACCGCCTCACCGAGATACACGCGATTGTTGAGCAGCTTGTAGAGAAACCCCTTGTCAATGGCCTTGCCCTGGCGTTCCTTGCCGTCTTGCGTCGTCCAGGACTTGGTACGGTGCCCGGCTTTCGCCAACTCACCGACCAGCTTGGTCGCCGAGCCGAGGTCGAGGAAGCGCCGGAAGATCAAGCGGATCAGATCGGCTTCGGCCGGATTGACCACCAGCTTGCGCTCTTTCACGTCGTAGCCCAGCGGCGGCATGCCGCCCATCCACATGCCCTTCTTGCGGCTGGCGGCGAATTTATCGCGAATGCGCTCGCCGATCACTTCCCGTTCGAACTGGGCGAAGGACAGCAGGATGTTGAGGGTCAGCCGGCCCATGGACGTGGTGGTGTTGAACGCCTGGGTTACCGAGACGAAGGTGACCTTGTGGGCGTCGAAGACTTCGACCAGCTTGGCGAAATCCATCAGCGCTCGGCTCAAGCGGTCGATTTTGTAGACCACGATGCAATCGATGCGTCCGGCTTCGACATCAGCCATCAGCCGTTTCAGGGCCGGGCGTTCGAGAGTGCCGCCGGAGAAGCCGCCATCGTCGTAGCGGTCAGGAACCAGCAACCAGCCTTCCGGCTTCTGACTGGCGATGTAG
>CAUYTZ010000552.1:0-1128 GCA_963575695.1 uncultured Gammaproteobacteria bacterium
CGGCTTGAATTCTCGGCCGTGCTCGTGACAATCCCCAGACTTAGAGTAAATTTTGAATTTTGTTTCGGCTCGCTTGAAGGGGGGGTGGTATGCTCCTTGCGGAAGGCTGATACGCTTAAACTGTCGCTATTTTGCCATGGCGGCAGCGCGGTTGTGCTCCAGCTGATCTGGGCACGCCGTAACCCGCGGTTGTACTGGGGCTGTCGTTTGTGAAAAGGCGGCATCCCAACTGGATTGTCGCAGGGGGCGATGATGAACTTCGACGCGATCGTAACCACGGTCAGGGGCGAGACGATCAAAGTTGGCGATGTCGTTGCTCACTTAAAGTTGAAGGGGTTGTTTCGTCCCGCAATCTATGAGTTAATCGAACGTAAGGTGATTTGTCAGGGGTTGCGTGAGCTGAACGTGGTCATTCCGGAAGCGGAACTGGCCAAACGGTCCCGTGATGCTCGCATGGCCATGGGCGTGGAAAGCCCGGAGTCGTTCGCCCGCTTCCTATCCTCTCACGGCGTCGGTGAAGAAGACTGGCTGGAGCAAATTCAAGCCCAGGTTGCGCGGGAAACGCTGAAGCAGTCGCTGGTGACCACGGCCAAAATCGTTGACTATTATCGCAAGGAGCCGCATCGGTTCACCTCGGTTTCTCTGGCACGGGTCGTTTGCCGCTCCCGCGAGGAAGCCGAGCGGGTGGTTGCCGAAAGCCGCGATAACCGGCAGGATTTTGTTGAACTGGCGCGGTGCTTTTCCGTCGACGACAGCACTCGCCAGAGCGGTGGCTTCATCGGCAACGTTAAGCATGGCATGTTGCCGCCCGAGGTTGAACAGCAGGCGTTCACCGCCGCCGATAACGCCGTGATCGGTCCTTTTCATGAAAATTCGCTGTGGACGGTCTATAAGGTCTACTCGGTCAATGTGCCGAAATTGACCGACGCGCTTAAAAATGTCATTAGAGACCAGATCTTCAACGAATGGCTCCGCGAGCAGGTATGCACCGTCCCCGCCTGACGGGTTTCCGGCCGGCGATGTCCTAGACCTTACGACGAGAGATCATCATGGCAACGAAGAGCTCCCCCGCAGCCGCTGCGGTTCTGGTTCGGCACCCGATCAAGGCCGCCACCCTGCTCTACAGCG
>CAUYTZ010000553.1:0-1962 GCA_963575695.1 uncultured Gammaproteobacteria bacterium
CCGTGCTGATTTGGCATCGTGGACGTTGAAGGAGTTTTGCCCTGTGTTCGACTATCTCCGTGATCCGGTTCAGATTTACCGGCGCTCGTTCGAATTGATCGAGCAGGAAACCGACCTGTCGGCGGTGCCGGCCGATCTGCGTGATGTCGCCATCCGTATCGTTCACGCCACCGTCCAACCGGCGGTGATCGCCGATCTGGTCTGGACCGCCGATTTCGTCACGGCGGCCAAGCGGGCGCTGGCCGCTGGTGCGCCGATTCTGGCCGATACCCGTATGGTTTCGGATGGGATCATCGCTCGTCGTCTGGTGGCAAGCAACCCGATCGTGTGTACGCTCTATGAACCGCAGACCGCCGAGGTCGCCAAGACGATCGGCAACACTCGCTCGGCGGCGGCGGTTGATTTGTGGGGCGAGCGGTTGGCCGGAGCGGTGGTGGCGATCGGCAATGCCCCGACCGCGTTGTTTCGGCTGCTGGAGCGGCTGCGGGAGGGCGCGCCGCGGCCAGCGGCGATTCTAGGCTTTCCGATTGGGTTTGTCGGCGCGGCGGAATCGAAGCAAGCGCTGATTGATGCCGATCTGGGCATACCATATATTACTCTGCGTGGCCGGATCGGCGGCAGCGCGGTGGCGGCGGCGGCGTTGAACGCTTTGGGGGCCGAGCCGGCTTGATTGCTTTTTTACCATAAAGGGGGGCCAGATCATGGACCCGTGGCTAACCATCGTTGGACTGCATGAAGATGGGCTGGACGGTTTGACTCCGGCCGCGCGCGCCGCTGTGGATCAGGCCGAGGTTCTGGCCGGCGACGCGCGGATGCTGGCTATGGTCCCCGACGATGGTCGAGAGCGGTTGCCGTGGCCCAAGCCGTTGTCCAAACTGTTTCCCGATTTGGAACAGTGCCGCCCGCGCAAAGTGGTGATTCTGGCCAGTGGTGATCCGCTTGATCACGGCGTCGGTGCGCTGGTGGTGCGCGCGTTTCCTCGCGGTGAATGGCGAATTCTGCCCGCTCCGTCCTCGTTTGCGCTGGCCCGGGCTCGGATGGGCTGGTCGGACGGCGAAACCGAAACCCTGTCGATCCATAACCGGCCGGTGGCGGTGCTGACCGGTCATCTGTTCGACGGCGTTAAGTTGATCGTGTTGGCGCGCGACGGCGGCTCGGCGGCCGCAGTGGCGGCGCTGCTGACCGCCCGAGGTTATGGCCGCAGCACCATCACCGTGCTGGAGCGCATGGGCGGCGTCGCCGAGGCCCGGATCGAAGGGATCGCTCAGGACTGGAAGCACGACGGGCGCACCGCCGATCTGAATACCCTGGCGATCGAGTGCGTCGCCGAGCCGGGGGCATGCGTGCTGCCGCGCACCGGTGGCTTGCCCGACCAACTGTTTCAAACCGATGGCCTGCTCACCAAATGCGAGGTACGGGCGGTGACTCTGGCCGCGCTGGCCCCGTTGCCCGGGCAAGTGCTGTGGGATGTCGGTGCTGGCAGTGGGTCGATCGGCATCGAGTGGCTGCGGTTGGCACCGCGCGGCCGGGCGGTGGCGATTGAGCGTGACCAGAAGCGGTTGCCGCTGATCAAGGCTAACGCCGAAGCCCTGGGGGCGGATCGGCTGGAGATTATTTCCGGCAGCGCGCCGGATGCGTTGGGGATTATTTCAGCCCCCTTCGCGCCACCTGATACGGTATTTATCGGTGGCGGCATCGACACGCCGGGGGTGTTCGAGGCCTGCTGGCGGGCGTTGAAACCGGGCGGTCGGCTGGTGGCCAACAGCGTTAGCCTGGAAGGCCAGCGGATTCTGTTCGGCCTGCATGCTGCTCACGGCGGCGAGATGTTGCAAATCGCCATCGGTCGCGCTGGCCCGCTCGGCTCCATGACGGGCTGGCGGCCGCTGATGCCGGTGGTTCAGTGGACAGGGATTAAGGTGTGAGTTGTCTTTAAAAAATGGGCCAAATAAAGTGGGTCCAGGG
>CAUYTZ010000554.1:0-1012 GCA_963575695.1 uncultured Gammaproteobacteria bacterium
CACGGCTGGCAGCACCAGCAATGCATAGACATACCATGCGTAACAGCCGTAGAGGATTTCGCCGCCACGGCGCAAAGCGGCAACGCAAGCCTGCCAAACACCGGCCAGGCTCAGCCGCGCGACTTGCAGCCAGAGCGCGCGGCCGCCGGTGCCGAATCCGTCGCCGCAATAGATGTCCCGCGTCGCCGCGCGCCGGATTTTGCCGCTGGACGTCTTCAGCACGGCGTGGGGCGGTGCCAGCACCACGTCGTCAGGCGGCGTGCCGAGCAGATCCACGGTCAGGCCGTTGATGCGCCGGATCAGCTCCTGCCGCGCCGCGGCGCCGGTCTCGCGACTTTCGGCCACCACCACCAGCTTCTCGGTGCCCTGCCCCGCCGCCGCCACGCCGAACACGGCGACGCAGCCGCGACGTACGCCGGGAATCGCGCCGACCGCTTCTTCCAGCTCGTAGTGGATTTTCTCAAGTGTTCCGCCCCACTGCCACAATCTAAGATATTCATATGTCGTGCTGTTTGCCGATGCGGTCCATCCCACTCATGCGGCGCGGCCGGTCGGTTGCTGGGCGCCGAAAGACACCAAGGTTGCGGTCGATCAGACAAGTGGCCGAGAGCGCCTGAATGTTCATGGCGCGATCGATCTTGAAACAGGCAAGACAAAGATGATCGATGTCTTGACGGTCGACGCTCAGAGTACGATAGCGCTACTGGTCGCGCTGGAATTGATGTATCCGCGGATGCGGATAATCCACGTATTTTTGGATAATGCCCGATATCATCATGCGAAAATCGTTGAAGAGTGGCTGGCAACGCCGGGACGGCGGATCGAACTCCACTTCCTTCCGGCCTACTGCCCACATTTGAACCCGATCGAACGCCTCTGGGGGCTAATGCACAAGCACGTAACTCACAACAAGTGCTATGCCAATTACAACAAGTTCTGCGAGGCGACGCTCAGGTTCTTGAGAGAAAATGTCCCGAAAAACTGGGACGCCTTATGCGATGGCGTGTCCGAC
>CAUYTZ010000555.1:0-1686 GCA_963575695.1 uncultured Gammaproteobacteria bacterium
CTCAATCTGATTCGGGATGAATCCGGACGCCATTTCGACCCGCGAGTGGTCGATGTCTTCTTTTCCGTGCTGGATGCACAGGGCCTGCTACCACCGGGGTATCTCAACCCCGCCCAAGACGGCGGGGCCTAAATTCCTTCCGTTCCATGTTTTCCGTTCCCGATAACAGTGAAGTATTATCATGACCTATTGCGTTGGTATCAAGATCAAAGAAGGCTTGGTGGCCTTGGCTGATGGCCGTATTACCGCCGGAACGCAAATGTCCTCCGCGCGCAAGGTAACGATGATGGACGCCAATGGCGGCCGTTTCTTCGTGATGAGTTCCGGGCTGCGCAGTGTTCGCGACAAGACGCTGGCATATCTACGTCGGGATTTGGTCACCCGCAAGGGGGGCGACGGCCATCGCACCCTGCTCGACGTACTCGGGGCGTTCACCAACTGCTTGCGGCAGGTGGCCAAGGAAGACCGGACCGCGCTCGAAGCGTCGGGCCTAACCTTCAACCTGCACGCACTGGTCGGCGGCCAGTTGATCGATGATCCGGAACCGTTCATGTACCTGATCTATCCGGAGGGCAACTGGGTTGAGGTCGATCAACGCACACCCTATCTGTCAATCGGGGCGACCGGCTATGGCAAACCGATTCTAGACCGGGCGCTGCGCCATGAAACCTCGCTGCGCACGGCCCTGAAGCTGGCTTATCTGTCGTTCGATTCCAGCCGTTTTAGTTCATCCGATGTCGGCTATCCGATTGACGTTCTGACCTATAATGCCCAGGACCGGACTTGGCGTGAGGCGACGTTCGAATACGACGATCTGGCCAAGCAACGCCATTGGTGGAATCAGAACATCACCTTGTTGGCGCATAAATTCCCCGATGAGCCGTGGGCCAAGCGACTGGTGCCGCCAGACCTAATGGATACGGCGGCCAACATCGGCGATCTAGTGCCGTCAGAACCAGATCATTGATCGCTTGTTCGGCTTTCGACGACCAGGGGCTATGCTCCTGGTCCCACCTCGTTGCGGCAAAATCGATCAGTGCAACAATCGCGGTGCCCCACCCGGACGACTGGGGCCGTCATCGTCGGCAACCCGCTCACCCAGCGCAGCCAACTCTTCCGCGAACTTGCGGTTGGCTTCGGTCAGACCGAGAATTCTCTCCTGGGCAATTTGCTGCTGCTGGTAAAGCATGGTTGCCGTTTCGACCAGCCGCTTGATCTGCAAGCCTTGGCGTACCGCACCTTCAGCCAGGGTCTCGCGCAAGCGACGCACCGCCAGCAGCACAACCACGCTAATGGTCACACCGGCCACGATGGTGAAGATGGCAAGACCAGAAATCCAATCCATAACCACGACCCGACAACACACCAGCCCATAACTGGCCAGCCCATAACTGACTTGACTAGAGCAGTTCGGAAGCAGAATAGAGCGGAATTGACATCCTTAAAAGGGAATAACCGCGCCTTCAAGAAAAATGGTTGCATTAGAACCTGTTGCAATAGAAAATGTCGCCGTTCGGGCCGGTGCCGGCCTCAGCAGGTGAACCGGAACGCGTGAACCGGTTTCCCCCTTAGAGTCTATGGTCCCGTGAGGAGTTCGTCTATGACCGAGGTGATCCGTTTTACCGAAGAGGATTACCAGGAGCTGCGCCGTTTCGTCGCTCGCACGCCGCGAGGCCGGGCTTTTTT
>CAUYTZ010000556.1:0-14698 GCA_963575695.1 uncultured Gammaproteobacteria bacterium
AGCGCATCAGAATAGGCCCCGCCGACGCCGCGCCCGGGCAAATCCAAATCACGCACGATCGAATTTAGCCGCAAATCAATTTTGGCCTCGGAAGACAAGCGCAGTTTCCGATCGTAGTATAGGCTGGAAACCTCTATTCTGCGGTTGGGCAATGGCATCCCGATCATCGGCTGAACCACGTTGTCAAGCATGGCCATGGTGAATTCAAGGTAATAGCCAAGCACGGCGCGCGAGCCAATGAAGCGCAGCAAACGGCCCATCCCGTCTTCCACTGCGGCTTCCGGAGTGAACCTGACCACCAGCCGTTGGCTGGTCAAAATCCGCTGGCCGTGCAGACGGATCGCGGCCACGGTCTGCAGTTGAGACCGGGCCGGATCAAACGAGCTCGCCTCGCAATGCAGCGCGACCAACTCGCCGCTGTTGTCTTCCTCCAGCAGGAAGCCATAGGCGGGATTGGTCAGATGGTGGCCCTTCAGCGAGCGGGTCAGTTCGGAGAACATCGCCTAGAACATCCCCAGATGGAAGTGATAACTGATGAATTCCTTGAACCGTCGGACCACGCTCAGGCAATCATGGAATTGATCGCGCTCGGCCTTGGTCAGTTGATCCAGGCGAATGACGTTATCGGTCTGTTCGATCACGCCTGGTGTCGCCAGTCGCGCCTTCAAACGCAGGTTCAGCAGCAGGGTAAAGGCGTCGGCCAGTTCACTGGCCTGGGCCCGATCAATCACCCGGAGGTCGCACAACGCCCACAGCCGGTCGAGGGTGTTGGTCTTGCTCATGTGTCGTTCCAGGGCCAAAGACCGGATGCCATGAACCAGCGGGAAGATCGCCGCCTTCTTGATGTCAACCTGCTTACGCAAGCCACGGTCGGCGAACAGCCCAGACAGCCAGCCGGCGGGGGTTTCAAAATTAAGCGTTGGCCGGGCGAAATGAGCAAAGAACACCGAACTATCGCCAATCCGATTAAGCAGGTTGGCTCGCAAATCATTGAGCAGCGAAAAATCACCGGCAACCGCCGCAGCATCATAGAAGATGGCCAGATTCAACTGAGACTCTTCGTCGGGCCGGTTCATCCAATTCCGAATGTTATTGTAAAAGCCGCTGATCGGTTGGGTCCATTGCGGATTGGAAACCATAACGTTGCCCGGGCAAGCCGGATAACCGAAATCGATCAGGTGATTGGTGAACTCGGCGGTAAAGTGGGCCAGGTCCGGACAATCGAAGCCATCACGCAAAATCAAGGCGTTGTCCTGATCACTCTTCAGGATCTGCTCACCGCGACCTTCACTGCCCATCACCAGCAGACAGGCATTTTCGACCATGCCCGGCGGGGCCAGCAGTTCGAACAGGCGGCGGAAGATCTTACGATTCAACTCTGTGACCAGCTCGGCGATATAGCGGACCTTAACCCCGGTACCAAACAGGTTGCGCACCAAGCCCAGCATATCCAGGCTGGTCTGGCGTAGTTCTCCGACCGTACGCGCCCGTTCGATGCGCAGCGCGATCACCTGGGAATGGTTGGACAGGAAGCCAAGCAGATCGACCTGTTCGATCACGCCGGTAATGGCTTCGCCGTCGCGAATCACCACCCGACGAATATTGTGCTTGATCATCAGCACCAGGGCGTCGAACAGCGGCGCATCCTGGGCCAGGGAGATCAGGTTCCCGTGCGCCAGCGGTCCAATCGGGGCGCTGACCGGGCGTCCACCCAGAATTACCGCCTCCCGCATGTCGCTGCCGGTGACGATGCCGACCTTATCGCCGTCTCGGACCAGCAGCGAGGTCACTCGGTTGGTTTTCATCAACACCGCAGCGTAGCGGATCGAAGCCGTGCCTTCCACCACCACCACCGGCCGAACCAGCGCCCGATCAATGCGGGCCATGGTCAGCGCCGCCAGTTCACGGTTGGAATGGTCGCGGCCCAGCATCCGCAACCGGTCGGTGATGTCTTGCTGATAGAATTCCCCGAATGGCGGGTTTTCCCGCGCCAATTCCACCAAGGTCTGGCGCGGCACCAGATGGCAAATGGTGTCTTCGGCGGCGACGAAGGTGTTGGCGTCAGTGGCCCCGAACAAGGCCTTGGCATCGAAACTGTCGCGCGGACCATAGATCGCCAGCGCAGCGTTCTCGTGGCGCTCATGAACCGATCCCTTGAGCACCACATACAGGGACTCAGTGGCTTCGGCCCCGCGCATGACCACCGCCCCCTTGGGAAAATAGCCCAGGTCAAGGCTGGCCAGCACTTTCTCCGCCTGGGCCGGAGTTAGTCGGTCGAACGGCGGAATGGCGAAACTGAACGCATCGGAAAGCAAGTGCCGTCTCCGCGAAAACAAAGGGCGGCTGCCGAGCGCAGGCCGAAAAAGAACGGCTTACGATCGAAAAACGTGATTGACCGGAACCATAACGAAAACGCCCCGGAACGGGCAACCGTTCCGGGGCGTCCCTGAGAGACACGACTGAATGAAGCAGGTTTTGCCTGCCCCACTCGGCCTCATTAGTGCTTGGCCGCCCCTTCCGCGCCCAGACCGGTCTGGGAACGAACGTACTGGGATTCGAACAGGCCGCGCTCTTTTTCTGCCTGCGGGCTGTTGTCCAGGACCGAGAACAACCAGATACCGAAGAACGACAGCGAGATCGAGAACAGGCCCGGATTGGCGTACGGGAAGATCGCCGCCGGATTACCCATCACGTCTTTCCACACCGTCGGCCCGAGGATCAACATGATCACCGCGCTAAGCAGCCCGAGCCAACCGCCGACAACCGCACCGCGAGTGGTCATCTTGCTCCAGAACATCGACATCAGCAGGATCGGGAAGTTGGCCGACGCCGCGATGACGAAGGCCAGACCGACCATGAACGCCACGTTCTGGTCTTCAAACGCGATCCCCAAAACGATGGCGATGATGCCCAGGAAGATGGTGGCAAGCTTGGACACGCGGATTTCATCGCGTTCGGTAGCACGGCCCTTAGCAAACACCGAGGCGTAAAGGTCATGGCTGACCGCCGACGCGCCGGCGAGCGTCAGACCCGACACCACCGCAAGGATGGTGGCGAAAGCGACCGCCGAAATGAAGCCGTAGAACAGATTACCGCCAACAGCGTTAGAGGTGTGGATCGCCGCCATATTCGATCCGCCGATGATCTGCGTGATCTTAAACGCGGCATCACTCGGCAACGGCGGAGTCTTCATGAACGGGAAGTTGCCGGCACCATCACCACCAATGATCAGCAAAATCGCGCCGAAACCGATGATGAAGGTCAGGATATAGAAGTATCCAATGAAGCCGGTGGCATAGAACACCGACTTACGGGCTTCCTTGGCGTCGGAAACGGTGAAGAAGCGCATCAGAATGTGCGGCAGACCGGCGGTACCGAACATCAACGCCATACCAAGCGAGATGGCCGAAATCGGATCGGTGATCAGCGCACCCGGCCCCATGATTGCGCCGTGCTTGGGATGAACCGCAACCGCGCGACGGAACAGTTCCTCGGGACTAAAGCCAACCTTGTACAGAATCATGAACGCCATGAAGGTGGCGCCCGATAGCAGCAACACCGCCTTGATGATCTGCACCCAAGTGGTGGCAATCATGCCGCCGAAGGTGACGTAGAGGATCATCAACACGCCAACGATGATCACCGCTGCGGCATAGGGCAGACCGAACAGCAACTGGATCAGCTTGCCGGCACCAACCATCTGCGCGATCAAGTAGAAGCAGACTGTGGCCAGCGAGCCGCAAGCGGCCAACGACCGTAGCGGGGTCTGACTGAAGCGGTAGGAGGCAACGTCGGCGAAGGTGTATTTGCCGAGATTGCGCAGCCGTTCCGCGATCAGGAACAGGATGATCGGCCAGCCGACCAGCCAGCCGACCGAATAGACCAAGCCGTCATAGCCATTCAGATAGACCAGACCGGCGATGCCCAGGAACGACGCTGCCGACATATAGTCGCCGGCGATGGCCAAGCCGTTCTGAAAACCGGTAATGCCGCCGCCAGCAGCATAGAAGTCTTTGGCGGTCTTCGTGCGCTTGGCTGCCCAATAGGTGATGTACAGCGTGGCCCCGACGAATGCGACAAACATCCCGATCGCTTCGTAGTTCACCGCTTGCTTCTGCACAGCCCCGCCGATTGCATCAGCATAGGCCATGGCGGGCAACATGAGCGCGACAAGCGCCGCGAAGATGCCCGCGACACGGGACTGAATCAATGATTTCATTTCAGAACCTCAAGAAGCTGGCGGTTGAGTTCATCGAACTCCCCGTTCGCGCGACGGACGTAAACCCCGCACAGCACGAAGGCCGACAAGATCACCGCAACACCAACAGGAATGCCGATCGTCATCACGCCGCCGGCAAACAGCGGCTGGGCCAGGAACCCTTTTCCAAAGGCGACGATCAGGATGAAACCAAAATAGATCACCAACATGATGATCGACAGGGTCCATTGAAACGCGGAACGCTTCTGGATCAACTCCGCAAACTTGGGGTTATCCAGAATGTTCTGGGTATTGGACTGTGACATTGTGCGTCCCCTCACATTGGCCGAGTGGATTCGAATTACAAACGCACTCTGGCGGAAGACTCTCTTCCGGTGGCTAGGTCTATCACCATGTTCGGGGGCAAATCAAGCCTACACCAGAGGGGGGCGGGGTGGGCAGATTGTCGCACCCCCCCATTTGTTCGTCGCCATTCCTGCTGACAATTTTGTGCAGTGCGGGATAATTTGACAGCACTTTTGGGTTATATTTAAAATACTCACGAATCTGTCGGCGGCAACCAGGGAATCTTGTGGAAGTCCACCCCTTCCTCGCGCAGCTGCTCCGCCTCGTCGGGGGAAGCTTCGCCATAAATACTGTGGGCGTCGGTTTCACCATAATGGATCCGGCGCGCCTCTTCGGCGAACCGAGAGCCGACATAATCGCAGTTTTGTTCAATTTTACGCTGCATCTCAGCCACTTGGTTAAGCACCGCAACCTCAAGCTGACGGGCACGCGCTTCGGTGGCTGTGATCACGTCGGTGCGGGCGATGCGCGGTGCCATCGGCGCTTTGGCCACGCGGTTATCGCCGCAAGCGGGGCAGGAGATGGCGCTGTCCGCAGCCTGGCGATCATAGGCTTCGCCGTTCCGAAACCAAGCTTCGAAATCATGGCCGGCGGTACACTTCAGCATAAACAGAATCATCGCCCACTCCACGGAGCATCAACCGGCCGCGCATCCCCAAAAAAAATGGGAGGGGGGGGCGGCTACGGACTTTACGCCGCCGGCTTGGCCAGCATTCGACCCAGTGGCCGTCCGCCAAACAGGTGAATGTGCAGGTGCGGTACTTCCTGGTGGCCATTGGTGCCACAATTAGCCAGGAATCGGTACCCATCCTCAGCCAAGCCGAGTTGACGCGCAAGGGTGCCGACGGCACGAATCAGGGCGGCGATTTCAGCGTCGCTAGCGGTGGCGGTAAAATCATTCAGCGAAACATAGGCACCCTTGGGAATAACCAAAACATGAACCGGGGCCTTCGGTTGAATATCGTTAAAGGCCAGGACGTGCTCGTCCTCATAAACTTTCTGGCAGGGAATTTCACCGCGCAGGATGCGGGCGAAGATGTTATTTGAATCGTAGCTCATGGTTCCTCTCCCGGGTTGGGTTTTCGCCTTCGGCGACCAGGGCAATCAAAGCTTGCGCGCTTTTTTCTCATCAATGCCGCTGGTGCCCTCGCGGGCGGCCAGACGCGTATAAACCTGCTCCGGCTTGATGCCAGCATCGGCCCACGCCACCAACAAATGATAGAGCAGATCGGCCGACTCGTCGGCCAGCTTGTCACGATTGCCGCGCACCGCTTCGATCACCGCCTCCACCGCCTCTTCGCCCAGTTTCTGCGCGATTTTGGCCGTGCCGCGCGAAAACAACTTGGCGGTATAGGACGAGGACGGATCGGCCCCCTTGCGTGACAGGATGGTGCGATACAGCCGCTCCAGAACCTCCACCCCAGCGGTACCGTCGTCACCGTCGTTCTTACTCTCGCCGTTTTTGCCCTCAGCCATGACCATTCTCCCACCCGCGCTGGATCGGGGCCATGGTTCGAACCGGAATTCCGGCTGCGGCCAGCGCCGCCTTAGCTTCGGCAATCGAATACATACCGAAGTGAAAAATTGAAGCGGCCAGCACCGCGCTGGCATGGCCTTCACGCACACCTTCAACCAGATGCTCCAGCGTACCAACCCCGCCCGAGGCGATCACCGGCACCCGCACCGCGTCGGCCACCGCCCTCGTCAATGGTAGATTGAAGCCGACCCGGGTGCCGTCGCGGTCCATCGAAGTCAGCAGGATCTCGCCCGCGCCCAGTTCAACCATGCGCCGGGCCCATTCGACCGCATCCAGCCCCGTCGCCCGACGTCCGCCGTGGGTAAACACCTCCCACTTGCCGGGGGCTACCGCCTTGGCATCAATCGCGACCACGATGCACTGACTGCCGAATTTCTCGGCACCCTCGCGCACCAGTTCGGGACGATGGACCGCCGAGGTATTGATCGAAACCTTGTCCGCCCCGGCCAGCAGCAGCTTACGGATATCCTCGACCACACGCACGCCGCCGCCGACGGTCAACGGCATAAACACCTGTTCGGCCGTGCGCCGAACCACGTCATAGAGCGTGTCGCGACCTTCGTGGCTCGCGGTGATGTCGAGAAAGGTCAGCTCGTCGGCACCTTCACGGTCATAAACCCGCGCCTGTTCGACCGGATCGCCGGCATCGACCAGTCCAACGAAGTTAACCCCTTTGACCACCCGACCGTCTTTCACGTCCAGGCAGGGAATGACTCGGATTTTCAGCATATCGCCTCAGCCCTGAGCCGGTTCAGCGGGGGCTGCCAGCAGCGCCAAAGCTTCGGCCGGGTCGATCCGGCCATCATAGAGCGCACGGCCAACGATCGCGCCTTCGATGCCGGTATGCTCCCACTTCTTCAACGCGATCAAATCATCGATCGATGACACCCCGCCAGAAGCGATCACCGGCGTGGTCAGGGCGAAGGCCAGATCAGCGGTGGCTTCAAGATTAACCCCGCCCATGGCCCCGTCGCGGTTGATATCGGTGTAGATAATCGCGGCCACACCGCAGTCTTCGTATTTCAGCGCCAGATCCAGCGCCTTAACCTCCGAGGTTTCGGCCCAGCCCGAAACCGCGACATAGCCTTCGCGGGCATCGATCCCGACCGCGACTCGACCCGGAAACCGTTTGCAGGCTTCCTTGACCAGTTCCGGCCGACGCAACGCGATGGTGCCCAGAATCACCCGCCGGATGCCGTGCTCCAGCCAGAATTCGATCGTGGCCATATCACGAATGCCGCCGCCCAGTTGCACCGGCATGGTCGTGGCCGCCAGCACCCGCGCCACCGCCGCACCGTTGACCGGCTCGCCGGCGAAAGCGCCATTCAGATCGACCAGATGCAGCCACTCAAAGCCTTGCGCCTGAAACGCACGCGCCTGTTCGCCCGGATCGGTATTGAAAACGGTCGCTTGGGACATTTCACCGCGCACGAGTCGTACGCAAGCGCCGTCCTTAAGATCGATTGCCGGGTATAGAATCATGGCGTCGGCTCACTCGGCAGAGGTTCATTCGAATCGAGAGGATACAATAACGGAACTACCCTGGGTATGTCTCGCTTGCGCGTTGGGCTGCCCCCCAAACCCACTAGGGGAATAAATTCCCCAACCCCTTCTTCTTTTTGTGAAATTAACAAAAAGCGGTCACGGGGCCCAGCGCAAGAAATTGGTGATCAGTTGCAAGCCCACCGCCTGGCTTTTTTCCGGGTGGAACTGAGTGCCGATCAGGTTATCGCGCCCAATCACCGCGCTCACCGGTCCGCCGTAATCAACCGAGGCCAAGCGGTGAGCCGGATTGGCGCAAAGCATGTGAAACGAATGGACGAAATAGCCGTGGGCACCGACCGGCAACCCGGCCAGCACCGGATGATCGGGACACTCGATGACCAGTTCATTCCAACCCATGTGCGGAATTTTCAGCGCCGGCTCCGCCAGGTCCAGCGGCACCACTTCCCCGCCAATCCAGCCCAGCCCGGCATGAACCCCGTGCTCGTGACCACGATCGGCCATCAGTTGCATCCCGACACAAATACCCAGAAACGGCCGCGCCCGACCCAAGGCGGCTTCTTCCAACGCTTCGATCATGCCCGGCAACGCGGCCAGCCCGCGCCGACAATCCGCAAACGCCCCGACTCCGGGCAGCACGAGACGATCGGCCCGCCGAACCCGTTCTGGATCGGCGGTCACTTCAATCTGGCATGTCAAACCGGCATCAAGCGCCGCGCGCTCAAACGCCTTGGCCGCCGAGCGCAGATTGCCCGAGCCATAGTCGATGAGAACTACCGTAGACAGGGGGAAACCTCCCGCTTTAAAGAATCAAAAAGTACCGCCATCGATCGAAGCGCCCAGCGTGCCCTTGGTCGAAGGCACCACGCCGACCAAACGAGGATCAATCGCCACCGCCATTTTTAGCGCCCGTGCCAAGCCTTTGTAGCAGCTTTCCACAATGTGATGATTGTTTTCGCCGTACAGGGTTTCAACGTGCAGCGTGGCCCCGGACGCCTGGGCAAAGGCGTAGAACCATTCCCGGAACAACTCGGTATCCATGGTCCCGAGCTTGTCGCGCGCGAACACCACTTTCCATATCAGAAAGGGCCGCCCGGACAAATCCAGCGCCACCCGGGTCAGGGTTTCGTCCATCGGCACATAGGCATGGCCATAGCGGGTGATGCCACGCCGGTCGCCCAGCGCCTTGGCCACCGCCTGGCCCATGACGATGCCGATATCCTCGGTGGTGTGGTGGTCGTCAATATGCAAATCGCCGCTGGCGGAGACCTTAAGGTCAATCAGGCCATGGCGGGCGATCTGGTCCAGCATGTGATCGAGAAAACCGATGCCGGTGTTGATTTCGGCCGCTCCGCTGCCATCCAAATCGACGCTGACCGTGATCCGGGTTTCGCGGGTGTTACGGTCCACCGTCGCCCGGCGCGGCGCGGCAAGTTGGGCTTCGCTCATCGATACTCCGGTGGCTCGCAACAAGGCTTCCAACGGTCGGGCATCCGACGGTCTGGCCAAACACCTGATTGCCACGACCGAGCAACGGGTTCAAGTCTCGGTTACAGAATGATGAAAGGGAGGGAAGGCCGGCTCCTCCCCAGTCCCCTTAGGCGATCTCCTCACCGGCTGGCCTCGCTATTTCAGCCCGAGCAGCGCTTCGGCCTTGGCCAGAGTGGCCATCGAGTCATCGTGTTTGCCGGCCTTATGTTGTTCCTCGCCTAGCTTGCGCCAGGTCATCACGTCGGCCAACTGGGCCTCGGTCAGCTTGGGCATCGTGGCCAAAGCGGCATCGATCTTCTTCATGTGAGTGGGGCAGCTATGGGCCCAGGCCGGCCCGGCTGCAAATACCAGGGCCAGCGCCACAACGGCCAAAAGTCGCGAAACCATCGGCTTCCTCCTCTAATCATCGTTTAATCATCGTTCGGGCGTCGCGCTTAGACGCTTGCGATTAAGCATCTCGCTCGATGGCGGGGTTGGCCAGTCCCCAAACCGAAAAAATACACTTGAGCGGTAGGTTTCTTGTGAGGGGCAGGTTTCTTGGCTGGACCTTTCCGCTACCGCCACCACGGGCTGCGGCGGTATGCTAGGTTCAGGGCAGGGGTGGCGAAGCCGAGGGCTAAGGTGGCACAAGATCAGGGACAAACCGGCGGAACACCAACGCTGTCTCCCGGCGAGATGCCGAGGCTGTCGGTGGTGGTGCCAGTCTATAACGAGGCCGACAACGTTTTGCCGCTGTTGGACGAAATCCTCGCTGCGGTCACGGGTCGCGGGCTGGTCGAGGTAATTTTTGTCGATGACGCCAGCAGCGACGACACGACCGCCCGATTCAGGCCGCGACTGGTCAGGCCGCGAGTGGGCGGAGAACCGATCGTGCGTTTGCTTCATCACACCTTGCGCGCCGGACAGAGTGCGGCGGTACGCACCGGGGTTAAGGCGGCGCGGGGCGAATGGGTGGCGACGCTAGATGGCGACGGTCAGAACGATCCGGCCGACATTCCCAAATTGTTGGACATGATTAGCGCCAGCGGTGGCCCGTTGCTGGTTGGTGGCTTGCGGGTCAAGCGTCGAGACACTTGGTCACGTCGAGCGGCGGGCCGGTTCGCCAACAGTCTGCGTCAAACCCTGCTGCGTGACGGCTGTAGCGACACCGGCTGCGGCTTGAAATTGTTCCGCCGCGATGCCTTTCTGGACTTGCCGGCATTCAACGCCCAGCATCGGTTTTTGCCGGCGCTGTTCCGGGCTCACGGCCATGCCACCGCGTTCGTGGCGGTTAACCACCGGCCGCGCGAACGTGGCGTGTCCAAGTACAGCAACCTCAACCGGGCCTTGATCGGCATTCTGGATCTGTTCGGGGTGTGGTGGCTGCGGCGACGAACCCGCCTGACCGGTCCTGTGCTTGAAGAACAGCCGTAAATGACCGATTATTGGCTTGATTATTCTTGAAAGGCAGCAACCATGCGGCTGGTTTATTTTTCGTGGGTGCGGCAGCGAATCGGTATCGACGCGGAAACCGTGTCCCCACCGCTCGAAGTGACCACGGTTGGCGCGTTGCTGGATTGGCTGCGGGCTCGCGGCCCGGGCTATGCTGCGGCGTTGGCCGAACCGGGCGTGGTGCGGGTGGCGGTCAATCAGGAGTACGCCAACCTCGACCAACCGGTGACGACAAATGATGAAGTGGCGCTGTTTCCGCCGGTAACCGGAGGGTAATACTCGTCACCCGGTCCTGTTTGCCGGCCCTGTTTGATCGATGCTGGTCTGCGCCGGCCATCCTCGACAGATTGGCGCTATGTGGCCATAGTCGCGGTGTCCATATCCGAGACCACAAGCGGGTTGTAGGCCATGAATAAAGGTATACGAACCGTGATTGCGGTGGCTGGCGTGCTGGCCCTGACCGGTGGCGCGTGGTTAACGCTAGGTCCGGAGAAGATCATTGCTCTGGTTGGATCTGTGACCGGGGACTGGGTTGGGGACTGGGTCGGGGCCGCGAAGCCACTGGGCGGCGCGGGGCCGGGTGGGGGTGGGCCGGGTGGTGCGGGGCCGGGCGGGTTCGCCATGGCGGTCGAAGCCGGACCGGTACGAGTCGGGGCGGTGGCGCGGGAAGTAACTGCGGTCGGCTCGCTGATTTCACGCGAGTCGGTGATCATTCGCTCGGAACTGGCCGGACGCATCGCCGAGATCGCCTTTGCCGAGGGCACTGCGGTCCACAAGGGCGAAGTGCTGTTGCGGCTGGACGATTCGATTCCGCGCGCTACTTTGGCTCAGGCTCAGGCCAGTCTGGCGTTAAGCCGGGCGGAAGCGGCACGAGCCGATGAATTGTTCGGTAAAGGCTCCGGCACCGCTAGCGCCCGCGACAAGGCTCAAGCCAAGCTGCTGGTCGATCAGGCGGAACTGGCGCTCGACCGCGCCAAGCTGGATAAATTGACTCTGAGCGCGCCGTTTGCCGGGATCGTCGGTCTGCGCAAGATCAGCGTCGGCGATTATGTCAAAGAAGGGCAGGATATCGTTAATTTGGAGGCGATCGACAGCCTAAAGCTGGATTTCAGCGTACCGGAAGCCTATTTGCCGGTGGTGCGCACCGGCCAAACCTTGGCGGTGGTGGTCGATGCCCTGCCCGGACGCTCATTTCCGGGCGAGGTGATGGCGATCGATCCCAAGGTGGACGTTAACGGGCGCAGCGTGATGATCAGGGCGAAGGTAAACAATGCCGATCAGGCTTTGCGTCCCGGCCTGTTCGCCCGCGTTACGTTGCGCCTGACCGTCAATCCGAATGCGCTGCTGGTCCCGGAACAGGCGCTGATGGCGATGGGCAGCGACCAATTCGTGTTTAAGGTGGTTGAGGGCAAGGCCAAACAGACCCGGGTAAAAATTGGCGCGCGACGCAACGCCGAAGTCGAGATCGTGGACGGATTGGCGGCTGGCGAGATGGTGGTGCTGGCGGGGCAGATCAAGCTGCGCGAGGGGATGGCGGTGACGGTGCAACCTTCGGCCAAACCGTAATCCCAAACCGTTATCAGGGCAAAACCTTGGCCACCGACGGCAAGACCTTGAGCTAAGGAGGGTAACGATGACCGGACCATCGCTTGAAACGCGAAACCTGGAGTTTCGGAACCTCGAGTTTCTCGATCGCCCCGAAGCCGGACGGGTTCTGTTTCATCCCCGCCCCGATGGCTACATGCCTGCCCAAGGCCCGTTCACGCGCGCGGTCCGGGTTGCGGTTGCGCCCGGGATAGAATTGGGGGGGCTGGCGTTCATCGTCGATTCTCAAGCCCCGCTGATCCTCTATTTTCACGGCAACGGCGAGCTGGCTTCGGAATACGACGACATCGCCGAGTTGTACCGCCGCCTGGATATCTCTCTCCTGGTGATTGACTTCCGGGGCTATGGCCGTAGCGGTGGGCACCCCAACGCCACCACCTTGGTCACCGATGCCGACGCGGTGTTGACCCAGGTACCGACGCTGTTGTCTGGGTTGGGATTGACGCCGAAGGCGTGGTTCGTCATGGGTCGTTCGTTGGGCAGCGCCGCCGCGATTGAAATTGCCGCGCGCGGCGGCCGACCAAGTGGCCATGGCTTGGCCGGGCTGATCGTGGAAAGCGGCTTTGCCCTCAGTTTGGCCTTGGTCACCCGTCTGGGCGGAAGGCTCCCGCCGGAAGCCGATGAACAGCGCGACGGCTTCGGCAATGTCGAGAAAATTGCCAGCGTCACCCTGCCGACACTGGTCTTGCACGGGGCTGAGGACTGGATCATTCCCGCCACCGAGGGTGAAATGCTGTTCCACCGTAGCGGAGCCCGCGATAAGCACCTGCTGATCATCCCCGGCGCTGGACACAATGATCTGATGTTTGTTGGCCGCAAAGAATACTTCGACGCCATCTATGCTTTCGTGCGTTTGTATGGTGGCTGAATCGGACTTGTTCAGAGTCGATCGGTCATTGCCTTGACAGCGCGACTCCGTCGGCCCATGGTGCGGCGGTTAGAAACCGTTGCCAAAATAAGGAGCAACCATGTCGGATATTTTTGCGGACACCGTGGGACGGGTTGATTTTGCTGGAGGTTTGGTTCGCCTGGAACTTTCCTCGATGTTTCCGCCCGATGTCGCCGAGGCCGGCAAGGTCAAAATCGAGCGTACCGGACGGGTGGTGATGCCGCTTGATGGTTTCTTGCAAACCTTTCAGGCGATGCAGAACCTGATCGACCAGTTGGTGACCGCAGGCGTGGTCAATCGCCGTAAGGATGAACCGGCGGGCGCAAACGTGATCGCAGCACCGACCATCACCCGGCAGTAACCAAGTGAGGCCAGGGGTCTCTAGGCCCCTGGTTGCCGACGGTCGTGCCGCCGTAATCCAGGAAAGCCGCGACCTCCGGCACCGAGCGCAGTCCCGCCAGGTCATCGGCACTTGGCAATTGCGGTTTATCACGGGCGGCGTTAACCATGCACAGAAAGCCCAGGGACTGGCCCTCGGTGGCCCGGAACTGGTGCCAGATCCATGGCCTGATCGTGACCAGATCGAATGCCGCCACTTGGCGCACACTTTGCCCGAGCAGGCACAAGCCAGCCCCGCGCACGATCATCACCCCGTGCATGTGCTGATGGCGTTCCAGGGTAGAATAGCCGTCGGCGGCGATTTCGAAATAGCGCAACTCGCAGCCCAGTTCGGCGTCGGCGAACAACACCTGCCGTGAAATCGCCTTAAACGGCGCGCTGCCGTCTTCCTTATAGGGCATTCGCGTCACACCTTCCCAGTCGAACCCAGACAAAAAGGCGCGAAACCCGGCGGCGAAATTGTGGTCTTGCTGGTCCATCTCGGTAGCTTCCCGGTTCAGCACCTCTGGCACGCGCGGACCAGAGCGGTGAAGGCTGCGGTTTCGGCGGTCAGGTGCTCACGCGCGGCCAGCAGGCTACCGCCAATCAGCAGCATTAGATTCGGTCCATAGAAATCGAGCAGTTCCGGGACACGGCCCACAGTCATGCCTCCGGCCGGCACCGGAAGGGTTGCACGCAACCCGGCCCAGGGCCGCAACGCGGCGTCGGCCAGATCACGACAGGTTTGCGGTGAATAGCCGAAGCGGCCGCCGTAATTGGGGAATACGGTGGCGTCGGCACCAAACAGGCGGAACAGCTTGCCCAGCAGCAGCGGGGGGGCGATTCGGCCGGCTCCGGCCAGCGCCGGATGGGCCATGAACGCCAGTTCAGGATTTGCGCGCACCAGAGCCTGAAAGGCCGGCAAACCGACGATCATCGGCGCGATCAACACGCCGTCGAGCCCGGCGTCACGGACCACCGCGACCTGTTGGCGCAAGTGATCAAGGTTGCCGGACAGACTGGGCAGATAGCGGGTGGCGCCGCCGGTTTGGTCATTGGCCAGGTTCACCGCTGCGGCGCAAGCCTGGACCCGATCGGTAAAGCGACTGTAGTCCTGATCGGCGAGGCCGTGATCGTCCTTGATGAAATCCAGACCACCACGGGCCAGCCGTCCGGCCAGTTCGGCCAGCGCCGCCGGAGGCAGCCCTTGCGGTTTCAATGCCGAGCAGGTCAGGGCCCGATTCTCGGCCCCCACCCGGCGACGCAACCCGTCCAGTCCGATGTTCGGCCCCCCGAAACC
>CAUYTZ010000557.1:0-1632 GCA_963575695.1 uncultured Gammaproteobacteria bacterium
GTGTTTTTGATATTGAATCAGCCAAAGCGCAAGCCATGCAAGCCAGGCTATGGGATAATCCGAATGTTGCAATTGATCAAATGTTGCACGATCCGGTTTCTGTGCGTCTCCTTTAGATTGCTTGGCGTAAGTATTGTGAAAATCAAGGCAGAAAGTGTCCAGCCATTCATTAAGTGCGCTGAGGCTGGTTATCGGCGTCTCTGGCAGGGGACGGGGGATGCGTTGGAAGGGGTGGAGGGTGTCGCGTCGGGAGGCCGCCAAGGGGGACGGGGTGGCTTCGCCGCCTCGGCGTCGGGCGGGGTGGAGGTGGCTGCGCGGCCGCGCGGGGTCCTCGCGCAGCGTCCGAGGGGGCGCTGGGAGAACCTGCTCGCGGCCTATGTTAAGGCTGGGTTCCGCGCGGTCAATCTTAACGCCTCGGGCGCGGTTCAGGCGGCGCTGGAAACGCTGACCGAACGCGGGCTGGTCTATACCGGGGTGCTGGAGCCGCCCAAGGGCAAGACTCTCGATGATTGGGACTTTAGCGGGGCGGCCCCGGGGCCGCTGTGTCCACCATCACACTCCAGCGTTTTTTACATAGGCCTTGTCTTCGGCGACCAGGGTTTTGCCCTGGACCCACTTTATTTGCAATGGAACGTTAAGCCTTCCTAATCCATTGGATTCAGGGACAAAGCGCCCCCGATCGTCGAAGGCATTAAATGACCGTTTTTTGAACCATCCCTTGATTGATCGCCAGCCATTCGGGATGAACTTCGAAGAGAGCCAGACAATCGCGAAAGCTGAAATCGGGCGGCAAGGCTTCCAGCAAACGCCGGATCAATTCGAAATCGGGTGCCTCGTCCACGCACCAGCGATGGCGGTCCGACGGCGGTGCTGCGGGCGCGAACGGATCGAGGTGAACGATTCGGAATCGGTCCGGATTGCGGTAGAGATAGGGCGTGACGTGTTCACGCTCGGCCGACGAGCTGGCGTACACGGCGGCTTCGGTCAGGGCGGCAACCGAAAACACTTCGGCTTCAATACCACGAATGTGACTGTTGTCGATCGCGGCATAGCCGGCGGCGGGATCGGCGCTTAGGTAAAGTTCGATCACCGCATCGATCAGGGCCGGATCGATCAACGGGCAATCGGCGGTGACTCGCACCACCAAGTCCGCTTTGAACTGGTTTGCGGCGCGGGCGAAGCGGTCGAGCACATCGTGTTCCCCCCCCCGCGACACCCCCACGCCGAGTTCGGTGGCCAGGGCGGCAACCGGATCATCGCCGACGTTGGTGGTGGTGGCGAGCACGACCTGATCCACCTGCCGGCAACGGCGCAGACGCTCTAGATGATGGGCCAGCAGCGGTTTACCGGCCGCCGTCATCAGCACCTTGCCGGGCAAACGGGTTGAAGTCATCCGGGCTTGGGAAATGCAGACCACACGCGGGCGCGCGGATGAGATGGCGACAGTCACGGGCGGACACTCCGAAGTTGGCCGGCAAGTCCAGAAAAAAGAAAAGGGTCTGGGGAATTCATTCCCCAGACGGGGTTGGGCGGCAGCCTAATCGAGGTCCCTGGGCAGTTACATAGGACGAATGCGGGTTGCACGGGATTCCAGGTTTCGGCTACGGTACCCGGCACCCGCGGCGAGATCCC
>CAUYTZ010000558.1:0-4662 GCA_963575695.1 uncultured Gammaproteobacteria bacterium
ACCGCTGACCCGCGACTCGGACGTGCTCGACACTTGGTTCTCGTCGGCGCTGTGGCCGTTCTCGACTCTGGGTTGGCCGGATGATGTGCCGGAGTTGAAGCGCTACTATCCCGGCGATGTCTTGGTCACTGGCTTCGACATCATCTTCTTCTGGGTCGCCCGGATGATGATGATGGGCCTGCACTTCATGGGCGAGGTGCCGTTCCACACGGTTTATATTCATGCCCTGGTCCGTGACGAACGCGGCCACAAGATGTCTAAGTCCAAGGGCAATGTGATTGACCCGCTGGACTTGATTAACGAGTTTGGCTGCGATGCGCTGCGCTTCACCCTGACCGCGTTGTCGGTCCAGGGTCGCGACGTTAAGTTGGCGCGCAACCGAGTCGAAGGCTACCGCAACTTCGTTACCAAATTGTGGAATGCCGCCCGCTACGCCCAGATGAACGGCTGCACGCCTGTCGCCGGTTTCGATCCGGCCGCGGTGACGCTGACTGTCAACCGCTGGATCGTGGGTGAAACCGCCCGTGCCGCCGCCCGAGTCGAAGAGGCGATTGCAGCCTATCGCTTCAATGATCTGGCCGGCGTGCTCTATCAGTTCCTGTGGAACACCTTCTGCGACTGGTACCTGGAATTCACCAAGCCGATCTGGACCGGCAGCGACGAAGCGGCCAAGGCCGAAACCCGGGCCACCACCGCTTGGGTGCTGGAACAGGTGCTGCACCTGCTGCACCCGGTAATGCCGTTCATCACCGAGGAGTTGTGGGAACAACTGGCCCCCGAGGGCCAGGACGCCGGCATCCGTGGCCGGCTGATTTCGGCACGTTGGCCGGAGTTGGGGCCGGAGTTGGGCGCGGGGTTGGTCGATGACGCCGCCAGTGCGGAAATGGATTGGGCGGTGCGGCTGATTTCGGCGGTCCGTGCGATTCGTTCGGAACTGAACGTGCCGCCGTCGGCGCAGATTCCGTTGCTGCTGCTCCAGCCCGGGGCCGAAAGTCTGGTCCGGCTGGCCGGTCATCGCGACCAGATTTTGCGTCTGGCTCGGCTGTCTGGGGTGGAAATCCTGACCGGCCCGGTGCCGGAAGGCTCGGCTCAGGCGGTGCTGGACGAAATCACGCTGGTGTTGCCGCTGGCCGGGGTGATCGATCTGGCGCAAGAGCGGGCCCGGCTTAAAAAGGAAATCGACAAGCACACCAGTGAAATCGCCAAGGTTGACCGCAAACTGGGCAATGCCGAGTTTATGGCCAAGGCACCGGAAGATGTGGTGGAGGAAAACCGGGAGCGTCGTACTGATTTCGAAGCGGCGCGGGAGCGGCTGACCAAAGCCATGGCGATGCTTGGCTAACCTGGTGGCGGGGGGCCGGTGAATTCGGTTGCGATTCTACCCGGAACGGATTAACCTAACTTTGTGGAAGGGGCTGCGCGGTACGTCAGGCCGCAAAATCCCCAGGGCCGTAATCTATCTTCCAGGGTGCTGTCCCTGACGGAATCGTGGTTCCGTTACATGGTGCCCACCTGCTAAGGCGGGCCACGGAGGATACGCATATGCCAACGGCCAACGTGGCTTCTTCCACACCTCTTTCCTATTTGCCTTGCCGGTTGTGACTCCGATTTCCGCCCCTCCGTCATTCCAAACCAAGACCGAGGCTCGGCGGGCATTGCGTGCCGTTCGTCGTCGTGCCTCCGACAGTTATGGTGCCGCTGCGGCCGCTGCGGTTCGTGATCAGTTCATGGTTGCGCTGTCTCCGCCCGATGGTGCCGTTGTCGCGGGCTACTGGCCGATCGGTGGAGAATTGGACCCACGTCCACTGTTGACTGAACTGGCCGCGTCTGGGTTTTCTTGCGCATTGCCGGTGGCAATCGCGCGCGACGCACCGCTCACCTTCCGGTTTTGGACTGCGGACATGGTTTTGGTTCCCGATGCCTTGGGCATTCCGGGACCGCCGACCGATGCCGCCAGACTGGAACCGGATCTGTTCCTGCTGCCTCTGATTGGGTTTGACCGGCTTGGTCATCGTCTAGGTCAGGGTGCCGGCAGCTATGATCGCACCCTGGCCGAACTGCGCCGTCGGAGCCGATCGGTACTGGCGATTGGGATCGGATTTGCGGTGCAGGAAATGGCGCTGGTGCCGGCCGAAATCCATGATCAGTCGCTGGATTGGATCGTCACCGACCGTTTCGCGCTGCGTCTGTCTGCACAGGAATAAGGTGTTAATCTCATGCGTCTGTTGTTTTTGGGTGATGTCGTCGGTCGCAGCGGCCGTGACGCCGTGTTTCGGCATCTGCCCGAGTTGAAGCGTCGGCTGACTCCGGATCTGATCGTGGTCAACGGTGAAAATGCCGCCGCTGGCTTCGGCATTACCGACAAGATCGCCCAGGAGTTCTTTGCCGCTGGAGTCGATTGCCTGACGACCGGGAATCACGTTTGGGACCAGAAGGAATTGGTCGGAACCATCGACCGTGAACCGCGTCTGCTGCGCCCGCTCAATTTGCCCGAAGGCACCCCCGGCCGGGGCGCGGTGGTGTTGACGGCAGCCAATGGTCGTAAGGTGCTGGTGGTTAACCTGCTGGCGCGGCTGTTTATGGATATGTGTGACGATCCCTTCGCCGCGATGGCCAAGCTGTTGAGTCAGTATCGGTTGGGCGGATCGGTGGCGGCGATTCTGGTCGATTTTCATGGTGAGGCAACCAGCGAAAAGATGGCCATGGGCCACTTCCTCGACAGCCGGGTTTCGGTCGTGATCGGCACACACAGCCACATTCCCACCGCCGACGCCATGGTTCTGAACGGCGGCACCGCTTATCAGACCGATTCCGGCATGTGCGGCGACTACGACAGCGTGATCGGGATGAAGAAGGAAGGTTCGGTCTTTCGTTTCGTGCGTCGTTTGCCGGCCGAACGGATGACCCCGGCCGACGGCGAGGGCACGGTTTGCGGGGCTTTGGTCATTACCGACGACGTCACCGGGCTGGCGACCAGTATTGCCCCAGTTAGAATCGGCGGCCGTCTGGCCCCTGCTCTGCCTGCTTAAGCGCCCCCGATTGGGCGGCAGCTCAACGCGCAAGCAAAACATACCTGAGCCGTTACGAAAAAACCACCGTTCCGCGTTTCTCCGAAGTGCTGTGGAGTGAACTGGAACGGTGGTTTAATTTCAACAATTACATGATTTCTTGTTGGCCAGAGATCAGCTACGACGGCCCTTACCCAGGCCGATCTTCACCGCGAGTTCCGAGCGCTGCTGGGCATAATTCGGTGCGACCATCGGATATTCGGATGGCAGGTTCCACTTGGTACGGTATTCATCAACCGTCAGGCCGTGATCGGTGGCGATGTGGCGCTTTAGCATCTTCAGTTTCTTGCCGCAATCCAGGCAGGTAATGCTATCGGGCTGGACCGATTTACGAATCGGTACCGCCGGAGTCAGCGCCTGCTGGGGTTCGGGGGCGGATTCAGCGGCACCGGCGCGACGCAGTGCTTCATGCACGGTGCGAATGACTCCCGGAAGGTCGGCCATGGTAACCGAGTTATTGGCAACATAGGCCGAGACGACCTTGGCAGACAGTTCAATCAGTTTGTCGTTGGAAGCAGCTTCGTTGGTCATCTTTTTCCCTCGTCTTGTCTCGGTTAATGATTGTTGTTCCGGTTTTTAGTGGTGCGGCAACGCTCGGGCCGTTTCCTGGCATCGGCCACTTTGCCGCGGCACTGGTTCAACAGTCGTGCGGGCATTTTTCCTGCTCAAAGCTTGACTTGCGTCCTGTCGCCAGTTTTTCCAGCAGCGGTTCTAGGAAAGTTACCACGGATCACGACCATTTCACTTAGTTCCGTTATTACGACCTTTGTGCCGGAAATGGAGGACAACGGCAAGAGAAATAATCCAGCTATGTGTGAATTCGCACTAGCCACCCATGATCATCCCTGGACACATACTGCGGTTGTCGTCGATCGATAATCATGGTTTGCTATCTGTCCTCAGCTAAGTTGCAACTGAAATAATGAAATCTGGAAGCTTTCGATAGATTTAAGGTTATCATATTTTGATAATTTACCTCAAACTATTATTTAATAGGAAGTTAATTATTGGCGCGTCTGTCGTGAATTAATAAAAAAATCGGAGTATGACATAGGAAGGGGTGAGAAAATTTATTCTTTCATCGACGCCACACTCATGGCTTAAGCCGGCTCTCGGTCAGCGATCCTGGGGGGTGTGCCCCGCTAACGCGAACTGAGCGACCCAGAAAAAGCCGATATCTTGAAAGCAACCATATCATTAGGCTCAGGTCTGGGGCATTGTCGGGAAGTATGTCAGCCGTTTCTGGGGGAATAAGGGGTGAATCGTGTGGTTCAGTCATGTGGACGGACCGCCGACGAGAGGGTGAATGCTCAATAACCGGTGGCGTTGGGCTGGTTCCGCGATGGGTGCGACAAATCGACTCAGGGGGATTCCAACACATTTGGCGATGTGCATTTATTGACGCATGACGTCAACCGCCCCAAAGGTAAGTTATAGCAACCATTGGTAGACCAAAGCGTATTTGCTGCCATTCAGGAACCGGCTCCCAGGTAAAACCGGCAGGTCATCAACGACACAGCAACTTTGAGAGAAACAGGGTGGCCCGTTCCGACCGGGGGGAACCAAAAAAGGCCTCGCTGGAGGTATCCTCGAT
>CAUYTZ010000559.1:0-2237 GCA_963575695.1 uncultured Gammaproteobacteria bacterium
AAACGGCCAAATAGGGTTCCGATCGGCAGCATACGAATGCTCATGGTCGTGTCGCGCAGCGACGAGGCCAGCCGCTCCATTTCTTCCGAAATCGATTTCAGCGCCGGATCATTGCCGCTGGTTGCCATCTGCATCAGCCGCGCCTGAGCGATGACCAGTTCGCCGACCTGATCCATCAGGCTGTCCAGGCGTTCGGCCGGGACACGAATGGTGCTGCTCGCGGCCGAGTTTTCCTTGATCCTGGCCACTTGGCGAACATGCTTCTGCTCGGCCAGGGCCGAAGTGACCCGATCGCCGGAAATTTTGCCCGACTGGACCAGCATTTCGCCCAGGCGGTGTTGCTGGTGCAGGGTTTCTTCGATTGCCGTCTGATCGATATCGCCACGGGCAACCAGGATTTCGCCCAAACGCGGAGCGGTGTCGCCCTCCTCGCCAACCCGGATGTCCGCAATCGACAACGCCGACTGGTCGGCGACAAACACGAACACGTCCTCAATCACGGATCGTGCGGCGCGGGTGGTCAGCAGCACGTCCCACGCCAGATAGCAGCCGGTCGGATCGATCTCTTCCAGCGCCGGCACCTGGTCAGTGATCGGCACCACCTCGCAGGGGCCGAGGTCGCGCAATTCATCCAACAACAGCAGCGGGTTGGTGCCAAAGGCCATCACGTCGTGCGGGGGGCGAAAACGAATCCGGAACACCCGTTCGCCGCAGGGCTGCACGGTCTTGTCGTCGGTCTTGCCCTTGGCCCGATCGTCTTTGGCTCCGCTGTGCGGCGATAGATCGGCGAACGAGGCCAGCAAAGCCGCGCCGCGAATCGGATCGGCGTCTTCCTTGGCCTCCAGCAGGGCGTTAATATGATCAGCGGCGGCCAGAGTTAGGGTAATCAGTTCCTTGGTTGCCGCCATTTCGCCCTTGCGTACCAAATCGAAAGCGTTCTCGACATGGTGGGTGAAGGCGGCCAGCGCATCCCAACCGAACATCGCCCCAGAACCCTTGAGCGTGTGCAGGGAGCGAAAGACGGTATCAACCAAGGACAAGTCATCAAGCCGAGTTTCCAGGTTAAGCAGAGCTTCTTCAAGCTGCGCCAGAAGATCCACCGCTTCCTGACGGAAGGTTTCGGCCGGATCATCCGCACTCAGAACCGGTTTGTTACTCATGCCCGCTTATCCTTGCCCGGACCAGAACCGATCACGAAACAAAACTTCATCCGTATCACGATCAACTTGGCCGAAACCGGCGGCAACCAGCGCCGCCAACAGGGCCCCCTCTGGTGCCGCCGCCAGACGCAACGCAACGCCGCGCCGCTCCGCGCTCAGGCGCAAGGCAATCAGCAACTGCAAGCCGGCACCATCGACCGCCTCGACCTCTGCGGTTTCCAGCGCCAGCTTCTGCCCCTGGGCCAACAACAGATCGGCCAATTCCGCCCGCCGCGACTCCGCTTCGTTGACCGTCAGCCGTCCGCTAAGGGCGGTGACCGCCCAGCCTTCCAAGTCCGCCGCCAGCGCCGCAGCGGTTTTGGCCACAACGGGTTCTGTCCGTGCCCGACGCGATACCGGACGCGCGGTTACGGCAGAACCCTTCTTGCCCCGTCGTTCGACCATGTTCGCCCTTAAGGTTTGAGGGGTTAAGTCCCCGGCTGGTGTGGGTAAGTCCATGCCACGCCCAAGAGAAATCGTGCATCGGAGAAGAGGAAGTTTAGGCTCACTGACGAGAGCTTGTCCACGAGTTTTCCGAAGCTGATTGTATTTCTCAATAGTTAATGTACAATTACCAGGGATCGCTTTTTCGAACGGATGGTGAAGCGGGGAACGCTGCGCGATACGTAAAATCCGTAGCTTGCCGAACTCTGGAGACCATGACATGGCAAAAACTGGCTGCTGGACACCGGCCCAGCGCTCGACGCTCAGTGGCAAGTTGGTTTTGGTCGTCGCGGCGGCGTTGATTGATGTGGATGGCCGGGTGTTGCTGGCGCAAAGGCCGCCGGGTAAATCGATGGCCGGGCTGTGGGAATTTCCCGGTGGCAAGGTGCAGCCGGATGAAACCCCAGAAGCGGCGCTGGTGCGCGAACTCCACGAGGAGTTGGCGATCGACACCACTGAAAGCTGTTTGGCACCATTTACTTTCGCTTCACACGCCTACGAAGACTTCTATTTGTTGATGCCGTTGTATGTCTGCCGGGTATGGCAGGGCATCCTCAGCCCGCGCGAAGGCCAGACTCTGGCCTGGGTTCGTCC
>CAUYTZ010000560.1:0-1605 GCA_963575695.1 uncultured Gammaproteobacteria bacterium
AGGTGGTGCTATGAGCACCCCCATCGTCCCCGGCCGGGATTTGCATGAAGCCATCACCCTACTCGGATACGTGCCGCCCGCACGGATCGCCGCCGACAAGTGGACGCCATTCAGCGTCAACGGCAAAAAGTCCGACGACGCCGGCCGCGCATTGCTGTTCCATGATGGGAGTGGCGGCATCATTTGGAACCATCGGAGCCAAGAGCAATTTCTGTGGTTCCAAGACCAGCGAACCGACATTTCTCCGGCAGATCAACGTGACCGCGACCTCAAGGCCCAAGCCGCGCGTGCCGCCGCCGATGCCATCGAGCAAAACAAACACGCAGAGGCTGCGCGGCTGGCGAGCCAAATCATCGCCGAGTCGGTGTCGGCCGGCGTAGACCATCCATACCTCGTGCAAAAAATGGTTGGCCCGGTCGGTCTTCGGGAAATCGATGCCGCCAAACTGTCGAGGTTGATCGGTTATGTGCCCAAGTCAAAGGGGGATGCCCTGGTCGGGCGCATCCTGGTTGCCCCGGTCACGGGTGTTGACGGCACCCTGTCCACGGTCGAGTTGATCGACGAATCCGGCCACAAGTCGGCCCTGGCCGGCGGCCGAAAGGGGAGCGGGTTCTGGTCATCGGCACCACTCCCAAACGGCGACGGTTCCGGCCAGATCATCGCGATTGCGGAGGGTGTCGCCACTGCCGCCAGCATCGCCGCCCTGACGGGATGGAGTGTGGTTGCGGCGCTGTCTGCAGGCAATATGCCTGCTGTGGCCAAGGCCCTCAGGGGCAGGCTTCCAACGGCCACACTGGTGGTCTGCGCCGACCGCGGCAACGGCCAAGTCAAAGCCGAGCAAGCGGCATCGGCCGTAGGGGCGAGGCTTGCGGTGCCGTCGCTCCCGGATGGAGCAGGATCAGATTTCAATGATCTGGCCGTGATCGACCCGGATGGTGCCCGGCGGCAACTTTTGGCGGCGCTGGGCCGGCCGGTTCAAAAAGGTCCGACTCCGGTTTCAGCCCCACCGGACCCGAACGCGCCGAGCGTTACGGAAACACGCCAGAGCGCTGAAGCCGCGATCGAACATTGCGCCGAATCAGCAATAAAATACTGGCTCGACACCCAATCGCCGGGGACTGAAGCTGGAACCTCGGCCTACCCCGTGAACGGCCTTGCCGCGCCAACTGGGCTTGGCAAAAGCGCCATGGTTCGCGTGGCGGTTCCAAAGCTCCGCGCGGCGCAGCCTAATCAACCTGTAATTGTGCTCGTGCCGTCGATCGCGCTTGCCAAAGAAGGTGCAAATAAAGCCACAGAGTCCGGCCTAAAATCACTGGCCATATGTGGCCGCGATGCTGACGCGCCAAATGGCGGTAAAATGTGTTTGGACATCGATGCCGTTGAGGACGCGCTTAGTTCGGTTGAATCCGTCCAATCATCAGTATGCACAAAGAAAACTAAGACAGGAATGCAGCTATGCGAACACTTCGGATCGTGTGCATACCAGAAGCAGCGCACAGCCGCGATGGATAGCGACGTTGTATTTATGGCGCATAATCACCTATTCACACAGAAGCCAGAATTTATCACGACGCCATCACTTCTTGTTATTGATGAAAGTTTCTG
>CAUYTZ010000561.1:0-1316 GCA_963575695.1 uncultured Gammaproteobacteria bacterium
GCAAACCCTTCAGCGTCATGGCCCGCAAAGGTCGGGTTTATGTCAGTGATACGGTAACGCATTCCGTCATGATGCTGGACCCTGCCAATGGCACGCACAAAGAAATTGGCACCGAAAGTCCTGGGCTGTTGGGCAAACCGCTGGGCTTGGACCTGGACGGCCAGGGCAACCTGTACGTGGCCGATGTCTCCAGAAAATGGGCCATGATGTACGATCAGGATGGCAAATATCTACAGGGTTTCGGCCGGAGCGTTCTTCTATGCCCTACTCCGGTTGCTACGAACCCTGATCTACGGCATCGACGTACCCGGCTACGAATCGCTGATCATGACCATCCTATTTCTGGGTGCAGGGTTTGTTGGCTTTTGTATGGTACTTTTACCTCGCTAAACGTAGAATCCATATATGCAGGTGCATGATGAACTGGTGCTGGGGTTGCGGTCGCTGATCGATGTGTTGTCGGGCGAAACCACCCTGATCAACGCACAAAGTGATGCGGCTTCGGCTGTGGCCGATGTCGCGATCGCCGCATTTACGCTGCTTAAGGACTGGGACGCTAGATTTAGATATCTTGAAATAGCACTGCCGAGTTTTGCCTTAAATTGAGTGGGTCCAGAAAGAGATCATGTTTTTCTGGCAAGTTTTCTTCAGCGACAGGAATGTGTCGCGCGATCGTCGCCCGTCTTCGCTGCGGGTACCGCCGCTGATTTTGCGCAGGGTAACCGGGTCACGGATCTCCTGCTCAGAAATGTTGGTGTTAAGCGGCACTTCCGGTCGGTCGAGCACGACCAGAAGTTCGTCTTTTCGTAACTTAAGGCGTTGCAGGGCCTGATCGAGGTCAACAAATCCAGTGGTGCGGACGAAGATGCGGTCGAAACGCGCCTTAAGGCTGGCTTTGGCCTGAGCCGATGGCGCGGCCCGGTACAGCTTCAAATCGCGATAGAACCACCAGATCAGCAGACGGACCAGAGCGACGGCGGCACGCTGGGCCTCAGTGACCGTGATCAGACGATGGATCAAGCATTCGGCGTGAATCCAGCACAGCGCGTGGCGAAAAACATCGAACTGGCCGGCTCCGTCGCTGACCACGACCGCGATGAGAGCGTGTTGGTCATCTGCATGCATCTTCGCCGCCGCATCGGGTGGGAAAAGTTCAAATACTGTCTTTCCCATCCACGTAACATCCCGAAAAGCATTGCTGGCAGCGTGATGTCAGCCGGGGTGCGACAATTTGACTCATGGGCGACATGATGCTGAGGTGTTGACAGGTGCTGGGTGTTGGGATTCAGTATCTGGCATGTCGAAGCTACTGCCCC